>JBDSAJ010000799.1:0-21857 GCA_039922235.1 Umezawaea sp. | reverse complement strand
ATCATCAAGGACAAGGCACAGGCGCTGACGCACCTCGCCCTGCAGGTCCTCGAGGCCCTGCTTGAGCAGCGCGCGCTCTTCCTTCAGGCGACCGTTGCCGCCCTCGTTGTCGAGGAACTTCTGGATCTCACCGCTGATGAACCCGAGCGCCTGGCCCTTGTCCCGGATGATCTTGCGGAAGAAGAAGTCCAGCGACTGGATCGCGGTCGTGCCCTCGTACAGCGAGTCGATCTTCGAGTCGCGGATGTACTGCTCGATCGGGTACTCCTGCAGGAAGCCCGACCCGCCAAGGGTTTGCAGCGACTGCGCGAGCTGCTCGTAGGCCCGCTCGGACCCGACGCCCTTCACGATCGGCAGTAGCAGGTCGTTGACCTTCTCCGCCAGCGCCTTGTCCTCGCCGCCGAGCGCGATCTTGTCCTGGAACGTCGCCGTGTACAGGTACACCGCCCGCAGGCCCTCGGCGTACGACTTCTGCAGCATCAGGCTGCGCCGCACGTCGGGGTGGTTGGTGATGGTCACGCGCGGCGCGGTCTTGTCCGTCATCCGGGTCAGGTCGGCGCTCTGCACGCGCTCCTTGGCGTACGCCAAGGCGTTCAGGTAGCCGGTCGACAGCGTGGCGATGGCCTTGGTGCCGACCATCATCCGGGCGTACTCGATGACCTCGAACATCTGCGCGATGCCGTCGTGCACCTCGCCGAGCAGCCAGCCCTGCGCGGGCACGCCGTGCTGGCCGAAGGTCAGCTCGCAGGTCGTGGAGACCTTGAGGCCCATCTTGTGCTCGACGTTGGTGACGAAGGCGCCGTTGCGCTCGCCCAGCTCGCCGGTCTCCCGGTCGAAGTGGAACTTGGGCACGAGGAACAGGCTCAGGCCCTTGGTGCCCGGCTTCGCCTCGATGCCGGGGCCCTCGGGGCGGGCCAGCACCAGGTGCATGATGTTCTCGGTCAGGTCCTGGTCACCGGACGTGATGAACCGCTTCACGCCGTCGATGTGCCAGCTGCCGTCCGCCTGCTGCGTGGCCTTGGTGCGACCGGCGCCGACGTCCGAGCCCGCGTCCGGCTCGGTGAGCACCATCGTCGCGCCCCAGCCGCGCTCGATGATGATCTCGGCCCACTTCTTCTGCTCCTCGGTGCCGTTGTTGTAGACGACCGTGCCGAAGTTGGGGCCCGCGAGGTACATGTAGACGGCCGGGTTGGCGCCCAGGATCAGCTCGGACGCCGCCCACTGGACCGACGGCGGGATGCCGAAGCCGCCCAGCTCGTTCGGCAGCGAGAGGCGGTACCACTCGCCGTCCCAAAGTGCCCGGTAGGACTTCTTGAAGGACTCCGGGAGCGTCGCCGTGTGCGTCTTCGGGTCGAAGACCGGCGGGTTGCGGTCGGAGTCGGCGAACGAGTCCGCCAGCGGCCCGACCGCGAGGTTGTTCAGCTCGGCCAGCACGCCGCGCGCGGTGTCCTCATCGGACTGCTCGAACGGCCCCGTGCCGAGGTGGTCCTGCACGTTGAAGACCTCGAAGAGGTTGAACTCCAGGTCCCTGACGTTGCTCTTGTAGTGGCCCATCTCGTCACTCACTCCCGAAAGGTGCGGGGCCTGTCCCCTACTGACCGGTAACAACAGAGTATTACCTGTCAGTAACCCCGGCAAGGCCTGCCACCCGGTCGTGCCTGGCCCATGCCTGCGGCACGCGCCGGGTTCGATCAACCGACACCCGCCTCACCAGCACGAACCCCGTCCACCGGCCCGTTGGATACGTCGAGGCCTTGGCGAGTAGCCGCCGAATCGTGTCGACCGCCACCATGCCGGTCACTCCGCCCGCGGCCGGGCGTTGCCGAGGCGGATGCCGCTGAACTCGAGCGTGCTGCCGGTGACCACGTCCCACAGCGGCCACAGGTTGTCGAGGACGCGGAGCTGGATGCCCGCCTCCTCGTGCAGCCGCAGCAGGTCGCCGACGGGTTCGGCGGGACCGAGCGGTTCGACCGGCTCGGTGGCGACGTGGGCGTGGGGCACGCCTTCGCCGAACGGGGTGAAGAGGTCGGCGGAAAACCGGTAGGCGTACAGCCGCGTGGTGCGCAGGACGTCCAGCCAGCCGTACTCGACGGCGTGCAGCCGTTGACCACCGGGACCCAGGACGCGCTCGCGGTCGTCGTCGCTGGTGGAGGCGGTCGACCACGCCATCGCGCGGGGGCACTGGCGGGGGAACCAGTAGTCGGGGCACCTGGCCGCGTCGACCGCCCACACGTACGCGGTCGCCTGCCTGGCGGTGGCCGCGACGTGCGGGTCGAACCGCGTGATGGCGGGGTCCTCGGAGAAGTGCAGGACCTGGCCCGGTTCGGGTCTCACGGTCGGGTCGCCAGCGTCAGCAGGTGGCTCGACACGCCCAGCACCGACGGGTCGTCCTCGATGCGGCGGAGAGCCCACATGAGGTAGTCGCGACGGTGGTCGTCGGCCAGTTCGGCCTCCAGTTCACGTTCGGACAGCAGGCACGCGGGCCCTTCCACGGCGACGGTGCCCAGCACCTCCAGCCCTGCGGCGCGGGCTTCCGCGGCGGCTTCGTCGGGACGGTGGAAGTACGCGGTGGTGAACCACGGCGTGTCCGACGGAGGCCGGTGCTGCCCGGTTTCCACGGCCTGCTCGACGACCGGGCGGTAGCGCTCGTCCTGCGGGAACGGACGGCGCAGGCCGTCGAGCAGGGACGCGTAGCGGGTGATCACGGCCGCGGCGACGAGACCGCCGGGGCGGACGACGCGGGCGGCTTCCCGCCACGCGCGGACGCGGTCGGCGACGGTGTCGAGGTGGTAGAGCGGGCCGCAGAGGAGGACGGCGTCGTAGCTGGCGTCGGCCGCGGTGAGGGCTCGGGCGTCGCCGATGGTCGCGCGGACGCCGGGGAGGGCGTTCGCCTGCTGGACGTGCAGCGGGACGGGGTCGACCAGGTGGACGCGGTGACCGTCGACGGCGAGCCACTCGGCGTGCGCGCCGGGGCCGCCGCCGACGTCGAGGACCTTCGCGGGCGCGTGCGGTAAGTGGCGGCGGAGCACGTCCTGGGTGCGGAGCAGTTCCAGCAGCCCGCTGCCGGTGCACAAACGGGACTGCTCGGTGCCGATGTCGTAGTGGGCCGCGACTTCCGGAGGAATCCTCATGCTTAGACGTTAGGACCATTCGCAACCCGAATAGGGGGCCACCCGAAGGCGACCCCCCATTCCCGATGTCACGCCTTGACGGTCACCGGCTCCTCACCCGCGGGCTTGGACTCCTCGTCGTCGTTGAGCGATTCGAGCAGCGCGTTGCGGTCGTCGGACGGCTCCGGCTTGAGCAGGCCGAACCCGATGTACAGGATCAGCGACACGACCAGCGGTGTCGCGACCAGCACGCCCTTCGTGACGAACGCGGCCTTCTGCATCTGTTCGATGTAGAGGAACGCCCAGACGCCGAGACCGCCGACGACCGACGCGATCGCCGCCGACGGACCGAACTTCCGGAACCACGGGAGCAGGCCGAGCATCAGCGGGATGGCGATCGGACCCATCGTCGCGGCCACCAGATCGACCACGACCTTGAGCACGAAACCCTGCCCGCCCGACGTGATCGCGATGATCATGCTGAGCCCGATGAACAGGAACGTCGTGACCCTGGCCAGTTTCAGCTGGGAGTCGGACGTCAGCCTGGTGATGCCCTTCCACAGCTTGGGCAGCATGTCCCGCGTGATGACCGCGGAGATCACGTTCGCGTCCGACGACACCATCGCCATCGTGTGCGAGAAGAAGCCCGCCAGCACCAAGCCGATCATGCCCGCGGGGAGCATCAACTTGCCCATCTCGACGTACGCCTGCTCGGCGTTGGACTCCATTCCCGGCACGATCAGCGGCGCGGCCCACATCGGGAAGAACAGGACCAGCGGCCACACCAGCCACAGGCAGGCTGACAGCAGGGCGGAGCGCTTCGCGGCGGCGCCCGACGGCGCGGCCATGTAGCGCTGCGCCAGGTTCCACATGCCGCCGTTGTACTCCAGCGTCTTGATCAGGAAGAGCGCCATGAAGAACGTGAACGTGTAGGGCCCGGACAGCGGGTCGCTGTGCGAATCGGGGAGGTCACCCCAGATCGTCCACATGAAGTCGATGCCGCCGAAGTGCGCGGCGACCGCGACGAACATCGCGATGCCCGCGGCGCCCTGGATGATGAACTGGCCCATGTCGGTGAGCGCGTCGGCCCACAGGCCACCCAGCACCGAGTAGATCATCGTGACCACGCCGATCAGCACGATGCCCCAGACGATCGGCACACCGGCGAACCCGCGCAGCAGGATCGAGACGGCGGCCCACTTGGCCGCGATGTCGACGACCTTCAGGACAGCACCGCACCACGCCATCAACTGCTGGGTCGGCACGTTGTAGCGCCGAGCCAGGTACTCCAGCGGCGAGGCCACGTTGTGCTTCGACCGCAACCGGTTCCAGCGCCCCGCGAACAGGAACGCGCCGATGCCCACACCGATGCCGATCGTCAGTGACCACCAGATGTAGACCGTGAGGCCCAACCGGTAGGCCTCAGCGGCGAAGGCGACGAACATGACGGCGCTGTAGCCGGACATGTGGTGCGAGATGCCGGACAACCACCAGGGCATCTTGCCGCCCGCGGTGAAGAAGTCGGCGATGTTCTTGACCCGCCCGCGCGACCAAATACCGATGGCCACCATGACGAAGAAGTACCCAGCGACCACGATCCAGTCGAGGGTGCCCATGAGACCTCCTGGTGTGCACAAGTGTGTGCGGCCTGTCCGGATGAGCCGGGCGACACGGGCGGCGGTGCCCAGCTCATCCACACGGGATATGTGACGTAGGTCTTACGAGGCTGTTGCTGTTCGCGGAAGGCCTTGACAGCGAACTGAGTCACATTTGTGACCCTTGTTCACATACGTGGAGTCCAACATGGTATTGGGTACGCCATCCGGCTGGATCTGCCCTATTTCCGTGCGCCTTCGTCTGCTGGCCCCAGGACACGCCGAAGAGGGGCGGAACGACTTGATCTGAGCCTTCGGACGGGATCGGAGCGGTATCCGTAGCCGCTTGATCCACAAGCCCGACACGGCGTCGGCGCCACGCCCGGTTGTGGAACGACGAAGGCCCAGGCGAACTCGCCTGGGCCTTCGTGGTGGAGCGGGTGACGGGAATCGAACCCGCCTCTACAGCTTGGGAAGCTGTCGTTCTACCAATGAACTACACCCGCGTTGCACTGCGCGGCCAAGCATACACAGGGTGGTTTGGTGGGTGTGGCTGGAGTACCTGCGCGGGCCGTTACTCTGTGACCCGTGTTGCTGAGTGATCGTGAACTGCGCAAAGAGGTCGAGTCCGGTCGGTTGCTGCTCGACCCGTTCGACGGGGAGATGGTGCAGCCGTCCAGTATCGACGTTCGGCTTGACCGGTTCTTCCGGGTCTTCAACAACACGAAGTACACGCACATCGATCCGCGGCAGCAGCAGGACGAGTTGACGTCGCTGGTCGAAACCGCGGCGGACGAGCCGTTCGTGCTGCACCCCGGCGAGTTCGTGCTGGGGTCGACGTTCGAGAAGGTGACGTTGCCGGACGACCTCGCCGGTCGGCTGGAGGGCAAGTCGTCGTTGGGGCGACTCGGGCTCCTCACGCACTCGACGGCGGGGTTCATCGATCCCGGATTCTCGGGGCACATCACGTTGGAGCTGTCGAACGTCGCGAACCTGCCCATCACGCTGTGGCCGGGGATGAAGATCGGGCAGTTGTGCCTGTTCCAGTTGAGCAGTGCGGCGGAGTTCCCGTACGGGTCGTCGCAGGCCGGGTCGCGGTACCAGGGGCAGCGGGGGCCGACGCCGTCGCGTGCCTACCTGAACTTCCACCGCACGGACACGAACCGCTAGAGGTTGAAGCCGTAGCGGGACAGGACGCGTTCGCGCATCGCGGGGTCGTTGCGCGGCACGGGTTCGAGGAAGATTTCGTCGAGGTCGGGGAATTCGGCGCGTAGTTCGCCGTCGATGCGGACGCAGGCGCGTTCCAGGTCGGCCACGTCAAGGGAATCGTCGAAGTCCAGGCGGGCGCACAGGAGTACGCGGTCGGTGCCCACCAGCATGGACAGCAGGTCGACCACGGCCTCGACCTCGGGCGTTTCGCGCAGTCGTGCCCCGATGGCTCTGACCATCACCGGGTCGGCCTGGCGGCCGATGAGCAGGCCGCGGTTGGTGCGGGCCAACGAGTACGCGACGGCCGCGAGCAGGACGCCGATCATCAGCGACGCGACGCCGTCCCACACCGACGAACCGGTGAGCTGGTGCAGGCCGACGCCCGCGAACGCGATCAGCAGGCCGACCAGCGCGGCGGAGTCCTCCAGGAACACCGTCTTCACCGTCGGGTCGTCGGACAGCCGCAGGTACTCCAAGATGCTGCGCTGCTGTTCCTTCGATTCCCGGCGGACCTGGCGCACGGCCTGCGCCCACGACACCGACTCCATCGCGAACGCCAACCCCAGCACGATGTAGCCGACCAGCGGCCGCGTCTGCTCCTCGGCTTCGCCGAACACGGTCCGGAAACCCTCGTAGAACGCGAACATCGCGCCGGACGCGAAGATCGACACGGCGGCGAGCAGCGACCAGAAGTACCGCTCCTTGCCGTAGCCGAAGGGGTGCTTGCGGTCGGCGGGGCGGTCCGACCTGCGCAACGCCGTGAGCAGGAAGACCTCGGTGAACGTGTCCGCGACCGAGTGGGCTGCCTCCGACATGATCGCGGAGGACCCGGTGATGACGCCCGCCACCGCCTTCATGATCGCGATGGCCAGGTTCACGACCAGGGCCAGCACCACGGTGAGCTTGCTTTCGCCGCCTTGCCCGGACTCTTCCTCAGCCATGCGGCAAACCTTATTGCGGTACGGCGGTCGCCGCCCATTGGTGCTTACGGGTGAGATTCGCCGTCGGATGCAGCACCGGAGACGTCCGCGGAGTCCTCAGTGCGGGGATTGGTTGGAACAGGTGTTGGTCAGGGGGGTGAGGCGGTCGCCCGCGTCCTTTGTGGACGTGGGCGACCCCTGGCCCACACCGCTCTTGACCACCACGGTTAGCCTTCGGCATGGGATTCTTGGTGCAGGTGCTGTTGACGGCGGTAGCGGTGTGGGTCTCCACCGTGATCCCCGGCATCGATCTCGGTGAGGCGTCCACCCCGGCGAAGATCGGCACGCTGGTTCTGGTCGCCCTCGTCTTCGGCTTGATCAACGCGATCATCAAACCGGTGGTGAAACTCCTCGGCTGCGTCTTCTACCTGCTCACCCTGGGCCTCTTCGGCCTGGTGGTGAACGGCCTGCTGTTCTGGCTCGCGGGCTACATCTCCGAGCAGGTCGGCCTCCCGTTCGAGGTCACGGGCTTCTGGCCGGCGTTCTGGGGCGCGATCATCGTGGCCATCACGGGCTGGGTGCTGAACATCGTGTACGAGAAGGTCACCGACAACGACTGACCCGTCGGCTCCGGTGGCGCGGACGCCACCGGAGCCGAACCGGTCACGGCTCGACGCCCGTCCCGGCGACCGTCTTGTAGGCTCGATCTGCGGGTCCGGAGCGAGAACCACGATGCGGACCGGCCTACCGCTGGGCTGGCGGGATGTGAAGTCTGTGGAGCTTGTGCAAGACCGGTGGTCGGTACTCCGGCCCTCGCCGTGAAAGCGGTCGGCAGTGGGCGGTGAAGCAGAAAACTCGACTCGTGAGGGGCGAATCTCCCCGCTTCAGCTGGGAGAGAAGTCAACACACAGGTGTTTTGCCGCAGCCACGTCTCGCGTTCACGACAGCGCCCCCGGTCCGCTGGGACCGGGGGCGCTGTCGTGTCACGGGACTCAGGTGGTGGCCTTGTCCTCCGTCGCCAGCGGCGTGCCGGGCTTCTCCAGACCCCGCCGCACGGACGTGAGCAGCAGCTGAGCGACGTCGACGACCTCGACGTGCGCGCCCGCCTTGCCCTCGTTCTGCCGTGCCGTCAGGCCGTCGGTGAGCATGACGCGGCAGAACGGGCAGCCGGTGGCGATCTTCGACGGGGCGGTGCCGAGCGCCTCGTCGACGCGGTCGATGTTGATGCGCTTGCCGATCCGCTCCTCCATCCCCATGCGGGCGCCGCCCGCGCCGCAGCACATCGAGCGGTCGCCGTGGCGTGGCATCTCGCGGAGCGTGGTGCCCGAGGCGCCGAGGAGTTCGCGCGGGGCGTCGTAGACCTTGTTGTGCCTGCCGAGGTAGCACGGGTCGTGGTAGGTGATGTCCTCGGTGACCTCGGCGACCGGGGTCAGCCTGCGTTCGCGCACCAGCTTGTTGAGCAGCTGGGTGTGGTGGACGACCTCGTACTGGCCGCCGACCTGCGGGTACTCGTTGGCGAGGGTGTTGAAGCAGTGGGCGCAGGTGACGACGATCTTGCGCTTGCCCGCTTCGCGGCCCTCGAAGACGGCGTTGAGGACCTCGACGTTCTGCTGCGCGAGCATCTGGAACAGGAACTCGTTGCCCGCGCGCCTGGCCGGGTCGCCGGTGCAGGTCTCCTCCGGGCCGAGGACGGTGTAGTTGACGCCCGCGGTGTGCAGCAGCTCGGCGACCGCACGGGTCGTCTTCTTGGCGCGGTCCTCGAAGGCGCCGGCGCAGCCGACCCAGAACAGGTACTCGGCCTCACCCAGTTCGCCGTCGAAGACGGGGACCTCGAAGTCCAGGCCCTCGGTCCACGCCAGGCGGTCCTTGGAGTTCTGGCCCCACGGGTTGCCCTTGTTCTCCAGGTTCTTGAACATGCCGCCCAGCTCGGACGGGAAGTTCGACTCGATCAGCACCTGGTAGCGCCGCATGTCGACGATGTGGTCGACGTGCTCGATGTCGACGGGGCACTGCTCGACGCACGCGCCGCAGCTCGTGCAGGACCACAGGACCTCGGGGTCGATGACGCCCAGCTCGTCGGGGCCGCCGATGAGCGGGCGCCCGGCCTCGGCGAGCGCCAGCACGTTGATCGACTCCAGGCGCTTCTGGTAGTCGTCGCCGGTGATGCCGACCTCGTCACCGGCCATGTCCTTGCGGCCGCCCGCGAGCAGGTACGGCGCCTTGGCGTACGCGTGGTCGCGGAGCTGGGTGATCAGCAGCTTGGGGGACAGCGGCTTGCCGGTGTTCCACGCCGGGCACTGGGACTGGCAGCGGCCGCACTCGGTGCAGGTGCTGAAGTCCAGCAGGCCCTTCCAGGTGAAGTCCTCGACCTTGCCGACGCCGAACACGTCGGTGTCCGGGTCGGCTTCCTCCAGGTCGAGGACCTTGCCGCCGCTCATCATCGGGCGTAGCGCGCCCAGCGCGACCCCGCCGTCGTCCTCGCGCTTGAAGTAGATGTTGAAGAACGCGCTGAAGCGGTGCCAGGCGACGCCCATGGTGAGGCTGCGGCCGACGACGATCAGCCAGATCATGCCGGACAGCAGCTTCGTGACGGCCATGATCGAGACCCAGTCCGGCGACGCGGGCAGCAGGTGGCTCAACGGCTCGGTGACGAAGCTGGACCACAGCGGCAGCTCTTCGATGCCGCTGGCCTGCTTGAACGCCTTCACGCCGAGGATGCCGATGCCCTCGATGATCACGACGGCCTCGACGAAGTACGCGGCCTTGAAGTTCGAGCCCGCGAAACGGGACACGCGGTCCGCGCGCCGGGGGTGGTTGAGCTGGCGGATGATCACCAGCGCGATTCCGCCCGCGACCGTGCCGATGCCGAGCAGCTCCACGAGGAGGCCCCAGATCGGCCACGCGCCGAAGACCGGCCAGTGGAACGACGGGTAGAAGACCTCGCCGTACGCCTCGAACAGCACGGCGGAGCCGATGAGGAAGCCCCACATCACCATCCAGTGCCACGGGGCGACGGTGCGCACCTTGGCCATCCGGGTGTGGGCGACGAACTCGACGATCAACGTGCGCAGGCGCGCGGTGAACGGGCCCGTGCGGGTGGGGTCGGGCTGGCCTAGTCGGATGATCCGCACCATCCGGACCGCGCCGGACACGAATACGGCCCAGGCCACGACGCTCACGGCCACGCCGATGATGCCGAGGGTCAGCTGCAGGGCTCCCATGTGGTGGCGGCCTTTCTCCAGAAGCACTTGGCTGAGGAGATTACGCCTCATTACTCGCCGGTAACCACTTGGGCGTGGCCGGGGTCGCAGAAGTGTATCGATCAACACCAATATAGTGGGACACTTGTTCAAGTAGTTTGGACGAACTGGCGGAGCAAGCTGTCACAAACGTGCCGTCACGGCCCGACAGCCCAGCTCCGGCCCGGCGCGCACCGCACCATCAACGTGGAGGAACCCGCCGCCGCGTTCCCGCACCCAGGCCTTGGAGCACCCCGTGGTCACCTACCTCATCTTCGGGATCGCGGTTCTGGCCGAGATCGCGGCGACGGTCTCCCTCAAGCTGTCCGCAGGTCTCAGCAAGCCGATTCCCACGATCGTGGTCGTCATCGGCTACCTGGTGGCGTTCGCCGCGCTCGCCAAGGTCCTCGACCGCGGGATGCCCATCGGCGTCGCCTACGCGGTCTGGAGCGCTTTCGGCATCGCGGCGGTCGCGGGTATCGGGGCCGTCTTCTTCGGCGAACGCCTGACGCCCACTATGGTCGTCGGCCTCATGCTGGTCATCGGCGGCGTGATCACGATCGAGTTGGGGAGCACGCCCTGAGCGAGCAGGTGGACGGCAGACGGGCCAGGGGCGAACGCCGCAGGCAGACGATCCTGGAGGCGACCCTCCGGGTGATCGAGCGCGACGGGGTCGCCGGGGTGAGCCACCGGTCGGTGGCACGCGAAGCCGGTGTCCCGACGACGTCGACCACCTACTACTTCGCGTCGCTGGACGACCTGCTGATCGCGACCCTCATGTGGTCGGCGGACACGCTCGCCGAGGACATCAGCGACCTGATCGTCAAGCTGGTCGAGGCACCGGACGGTGGTGTCGAGGAGATCACCCGGCGGCTCGCCGACCTGGTCGGCGTGCACCGCGGCCGCACGATGGCCGAGTACGAGCTGTACCTGCTGGCCGCCCGCAGGCCCGAACTGCGGCCCGCCGCGCGCCGGTGGATCGACCTGATCACCGAGGCCGCCCAGCCGTTCGACGCCGACCCGGTGGCGTTCCGGGCGTTCCTCGCGGCCGTCGACGGGCTGCTGATGCAGGGGCTGATCGCAGATGAGCCACCCAGCGTGGCCGACCTGGAACCGGTTGTGTCTTACCTGATACGTCCTCGGCAGCACCTGGACAGCCTCCGGGGCGGGACAATGGGTGAATGAGGTTCGCCGGTCGTGAGTCGTGGCAGGTCGGGCATGGGACCAACCAGGCGGTGAACACCGCCCTGTTCCTGCGCGACACGCTCGCGCTCTCGGTCGACACCGTGCCGGAACTGCCAGGCCTCGAGCCGTCCGTGCCGGTGTTCATCCCGCGCGGCGTCGACCGCGCGGGCGTCACGGACGAGTGGCTCGGGTGGTGGGCGGACGTGCTGGACCACGCGCGCGCCGAGACGCCCGTCGATGCCCGGTCGATCCCGACCAACGAGGACTCGACGTCGCTGCTCACCCGACCGGCCCTGCGAGCCGCCGTCCGGGCTCTTCGGGAACCCGCAGCGGCTTGGGAGTCGGGTCGCGGTCAGAGCCCCCGACCGGGGGCTCTGCCCATCGGCGAGGTCGTGCGCGGCGTCGAGATCCGGCTCGGCAGGCAGGTGAAGCCGTTCCGGCTGGTCATCACCGACGTGCCCGTCCAGGGCCTGGTCTGGGAGCGGATGACGCCGACCCACGTGATCGCCTCGCAGCGGTTCCTGTCCGACCCCGCGCGGTGCGCCCCGGCGCTGCGCGCGGTGGTCGAGGACCTCGCGTGACCGCGCAACGGTAGGGACAGCCCCCGTATGGAGTCGGGGGTCCACCCCGGTGTGCGCAGAGGGGCAGGCCCCTAGCGTTTCGACCATGAGTGGTCCGGTCTTCGAGGGGGCAGTGGTGGGCAAGCGAATCGTGTTGTTGGCCGTGGCGGCGGTGGCCACGACGATGAGCCTCTCGTCCTGCGTGAGGCTGGTCCAGGACAGCTCGTCCAACGACTACACCGTGAACGACCGGATCACGTCGGTGCAGGTCGACACCGACGGCGGCGACGTCAAGATCCGCTCCGTCGACGGCGCGACCGCGACGACGGTGAAGCGGGTCCTGCGCTACAACCCGGCGGCCAAAAAGCCGGACGGCCCGACCCACCAGGTCAACGGTGGCGCGCTCGTCCTCAACGGCTGCGGCAGCGGCTGCGAGGTGTCCTACGAGGTGGCAGTGCCCTCCAAGGAGACCACGGTCAAGGGCGAGGTCGGCTCCGGTGACCTCGATGTGCAGGACCTCGCCTCCGTCGAGGTGACCCTCGGCTCGGGCAACGCCACGCTGCACGCCATCGCGGGGGCCGTGCGGATCGAGAGCGGCTCCGGCGACATCACCGGCAGCGACATCACCGGCAACGTCATCGGCAAGGCCCACTCCGGCAACCTCACCCTGTCGGGTGTCACCGGGTCGGTCACGGCGGCCAGCTCATCCGGCAACATCCGGGCCGAGAAGATCGACGGCGACGTGTCGGCCGAGGCCAGTTCGGGCAACGTGGTGGTCGAGCTGGCCAAGCCGCACAACGTCAAGGCCAACGCGAGCAGCGGCGACGTCACCGTCACCGTGCCGAACGCCGGCTACCGGGTCGTGGTCGACTCGAACAGCGGTGACCAGAAGGTCGACGTGCCGAACGACCCGTCCGGCCAGTTCGAGCTGGCCCTGTCCGCGAGCAGCGGCGACCTCGTGCTCAAGGCGGCGTAAGTCCGTTCGGCCTAATCAGGTGTCCCGGCGCGGGTGCTCGATTAGGCCGTTCGGGTGTGCGGAGGTCACGACCTGGTGCGGGGGTGGCTTGGCCGGGCGGATGTACCGATCATGGGAGTAGCCGCCGAAGGTGAGCAACTGCCGAACAGCCGCCGGATCTGGTGAACACGGGGACGTTCCACCTCGCACTTCGGGCTTGTTCCTGACCCTTGAGCGAGAGGCCTGCGCCACCATGCTGAACCCCGACGGCCCTCCCGCGGAGGCGTTCGCCTACCGGTTGGTCAAGCTGCGGGACGAGATCGGGCTGACCTCGGCGCAACTGGCGGCGATGACCGACTACTCCCAGGCGGACCTGGCCGAGGCCACGAGCGGTCGCGAGCTGCCCAGCTGGGAGTTGACCAGCGCGTACATCCGGGCGTGCGGCGACAACCCGGAGCAGTGGCGGCCGTGGTGGGAGCACGCCAGCAAGTCGGCGCCGCCCGCTCCGGTGGTCCCGCCCGCGTCCGGGCTGCGGTTCAGCACCGCGCCCGCCGCGCGCTGGGGAGTGGCCGCCGCGCTCGTGGTGCTGGTGGTGCTCGGGATCGTGCTGTGGCCCAAGTCCGGTGGCGACTCCCCGTCGACGCCCGCGGTGGCGACGGCCCTGCCCTCCTGCTCGACGCCGACGGCGAACCTGACCGTCGCCGCGTCGGTGGACAAGCCCAAGCAGCTCGCCGAACTCGCGGACGGCTACGGGGCCCACGAGGCGAACGGCCAGTGCGTGCAGGTCGACGTGACGTCGGTCGACTCGGGTACGGCCATGGCCGCGCTGGCACGGGGGTGGACCGAGGCCGACGGCCGCAAGCCCGACGTGTGGTCGCCCGCCGCGTCGGTGTGGCTGCCGTTGGCCAAGCAGCTCGCGACGCCGGAGACGAAGGCGCTGTTCCCGGACGAGACCGGCCCGGCGATCATGACCAGCCCGTCGGTCATCGCGATGCCGGAGCCGATGGCCCGCGCGCTCGGCTGGCCGGAGGCGAAGGTCGGCTGGGAGGACATCGCCACGTGGGCGGGCGACCCGCACTTCTGGGCGAGCAAGGGGCACCCCGAGTGGGGCGCGTTCAAGCTGGGCAAGACCAACCCGACCTTCTCCACGTCGGGTCTGCACGCCACCCTCGGCGCGTTGTTCTCGGCCAACGGCAGCATCCGCGAGCTGCGCCCGGAGGACGTGGACAAGGACGCGGTGGCGCAGCGGATGAAGGCGATCGAGCACTCCGTCGTGCACTACGGCAAGACCACGCTGACGTTCCTGTCGAACCTGCGGCAGGCCGAGGCGAGCGGTGACGAGGCCGCGGGCCTCGGGTACATCTCGGCGGTGACCATGTCGGAGAACTCCGTGGTGTCCTACAACGCCGGGTACACCTGCGGTTCCTACAGCGACGACGACGGCTGCTCGAAGACCGACCCGCCGAAGACGAAGCTCGTCGCCGTCTACCCCGAGGAAGGGGTGCTGTACTCCGACCACCCGTTCATCGAGCTGAACGGGCTCGACGACGCCAAGAAGGCCGTCGCCGACGACTTCCTCGCCTACCTGCACTCCGACACCGTGCAGCGCGAGTTCGCCAAGTACGGGTTCCGCGACTTCAAGGAACAGCCGATCGACCCCGACGGGTCCGCGTACGGGTGGCTGCCGAAGGCGGAGATCAAGTCGCTCGGCACGCCGACCAACGAGGTCGTCGCCAAGGTGCTGGCGAGCTGGACGAAGCTGCGCAAGCCCACCAACGTGCTGCTGTGCATCGACTCCTCGCTGTCGATGGAGGAGAAGGTCCCCGGCACCGGCGCCACGAAGCTGGAACTGGTGAAGCCCGCGATCCGCCAGCTCGCCGACGGGTTCACCGATTCCGACCGGGTCGGGCTGTGGAAGTTCTCCTCCGGCATCGGCGCGGGCGGCTCGGACTTCGTGCCGCTGGTGCCGATCGGGCCGATGGACGCCACCCGCCGCCAGGACCTCGCGGCGAACATCGACGGGCTCACGGCGGATGGCGCGACCGGGCTCTACGACACGATCGACGCGGCCGTCGACTCGGTGCGCGCCACCTACGACCCGAACTCGATCAACGCCGTCGTGCTGCTCACCGACGGGGTCAACGACAAGGCCCGCGGCATCCAGGCGCCCGGCGAGCTGGTCGAGGTGATCCGGGCCAAGGACGCGGCGGGTGACAAGCCCGTGCGGGTCTTCACCATCGCCTACGGCAGCGAGTTGGACGCCAACAACAAGGCGGGCGCCGAGGCGCTGGCGACGGTCTCCAAGGGCACCGGGGCGAAGAAGTACGACGCCAAGGACCCGACGACCATCAAGAACGTGATCATCGACGTGCTGTCGAACTTCTGAGTCCTGGATCACTCCTGAGCGGGAACAACGGCGGTGGGTCGCCCGTTGGACAGGCAGGAAGGTTGAGCCCGTTGGACTCAAGTCCGGCGGACCTGGCAAACTTGAGCCGGTACCGCTCAACGCGATACCCACCAGCACGTACTACCAGGAGGAATTCATGGCGCGAGCAGTCGGCATCGACCTGGGGACGACCAACTCCGTCGTCGCGGTCCTGGAGGGCGGCGAGCCGACGGTGATCGCCAACTCCGAGGGCTCCCGCACCACCCCGTCCATCGTGGCCTTCGCCAAGAACGGTGAAGTACTCGTCGGGCAGCCCGCCAAGAACCAGGCGGTGACCAACGTCGACCGCACGATCCGCTCGGTGAAGCGGCACGTGGGCACCGACTGGAAGACCGAGCCGATCGACGGCAAGGCCTACACGTCGCAGGAGATCTCCGCGCGTGTCCTGATGAAGCTGAAGCGCGACGCCGAGGCGTACCTGGGCGAGGAGATCACCGACGCGGTGATCACGGTGCCCGCGTACTTCGAGGACGCCCAGCGCCAGGCCACCAAGGAAGCGGGCCAGATCGCGGGCCTGAACGTCCTGCGCATCGTCAACGAGCCCACCTCCGCCGCCCTGGCCTACGGCCTGGACAAGGGCGAGAAGGAGCAGACGATCCTCGTCTTCGACCTCGGCGGCGGCACGTTCGACGTGTCCCTGCTGGAGTTGGGCGACGGCGTCGTCGAGGTCCGCGCGACCTCCGGTGACAACCACCTCGGCGGCGACGACTGGGACCAGCGCGTCGTCGACTGGCTGGTCGAGCGCTTCAAGTCCGCGAACGGCATCGACCTGACCAAGGACAAGATGGCGCTCCAGCGGATCCGCGAGGCCGCCGAGAAGGCGAAGATCGAGCTGTCCAGCTCGAACAACGCCAGCATCAACCTGCCCTACATCACGGTCGACTCGGACAAGAACCCGCTGTTCCTGGACGAGACGCTGTCCCGCGCCGAGTTCCAGCGCATCACGAACGACCTGCTGGAGCGCACCCGCGCGCCGTTCAACAACGTGATCAAGGACGCGGGCGTCTCCGTCGGCGACATCGACCACGTCGTGCTCGTCGGTGGCTCCACCCGCATGCCGTCCGTTGCCGAGCTGGTCAAGGAGCTGACCGGTGGCCGCGAGCCCAACAAGGGCGTGAACCCGGACGAGGTCGTCGCCGTCGGCGCGGCTCTCCAGGCCGGTGTCCTCAAGGGTGAGGTCAAGGACGTCCTGCTGCTCGACGTCACCCCGCTGTCCCTGGGCATCGAGACCAAGGGCGGCGTGATGACCAAGCTCATCGAGCGCAACACGACGATCCCGACCAAGCGGTCCGAGATCTTCACGACGGCGGACGACAACCAGCCGTCGGTGCAGATCCAGGTGTTCCAGGGCGAGCGCGACTTCGCGTCGGACAACAAGAAGCTCGGCATGTTCGAGCTGACCGGCCTGCCCCCGGCCCCCCGCGGCCTGCCGCAGATCGAGGTCACCTTCGACATCGACGCGAACGGCATCGTCCACGTCGGCGCGAAGGACCTGGGCACCGGCAAGACGCAGTCGATGACGATCACCGGTGGCTCCGCGCTGCCGAAGGACGACATCGAGCGCATGGTCAAGGACGCCGAGGCCCACGCGGAGGAGGACAAGCGCCGCCGCGACGAGGCCGAGGTCCGCAACCAGGCGGAGACCCTCGTCTACCAGACCGAGAAGGTCGTCAAGGAGAACGAGGACAAGCTCCCCGAGGACGTCAAGGAGAAGGTCAAGGCCGCCGTGGCCGAGACCAACGAGGCGCTCAAGGGCACGGACATCGCCGCCGTCCGCGCGGCCGTGGAGAAGCTGGCCACGGAGTCCCAGGCCATCGGCACCGCCCTGTACGCCAACACGGGTGCGACTCCCGGCGCTGAAGGCGCCGAGGGTGCTCCGGGTGCGGCGGCCGGTGACAACAACAAGGGCGCCGACGACGTCGTGGACGCCGAGATCGTCGACGAGGACGAGAAGAAGTGACCCACCCACACGACGAGCAGCCGGACCTGGTGGCGGGTGATCGTCACCAGGCCGAGCCGGACACCGACCAGGCCTTCGACGCCGAATTGCTCGACGTCGAGTTCGAGGGCGGCAAGCACGCGGCGCCCGAGGTCCTCTTCGCCGAGGACCCGGCCGCCGAGTTCAAGGCCCAGCTCGACGAGCGCACGGCCGACCTCCAGCGGTTGACCGCCGAGTACGCGAACTACCGCAAGCGCGTCGAGCGCGACCGGGAACTCGTCATCTCCAACGCCAAGGCGCAGGTGGCGGGCGAACTCCTCGCGGTGCTGGACGACGTCGAGAGGGCCGCCGCGCACGGCGACCTGACCGGCGCGTTCAAGGCCGTCGCGGACAAGCTCGTCGGCGCGTTGCAGCACACCGGGCTCGAGTCGTTCGGCCACGACGGCGAACCGTTCGACCCGTCGGTGCACGAGGCGGTGCAGCACAACACGTCCCCGGACGTGGCGGGCCCGACCGTCAGCGCCGTCCTGCGGCGCGGGTACCGCTTCGGAGACCGGGTCCTGCGGCCCGCGCTCGTCGCGGTGACCGATTTCGAGGCGAGCGATGTGTCCGTGTCTGACCAGGCACAGGACTAGTCACTAACAGAAAGGAGGAGACGTCCGGATGAGTGCTAGGGACTGGATCGAAAAGGACTTCTACCGCGAGCTGGGCGTCTCCTCCGACGCCCCGGCCGACGAGATCAAGAAGGCGTACCGGAAGCTGGCGCGGGAGATGCACCCCGACGCCAACCCCGGTGACGCCAAGGCCGAAGCGCGCTTCAAGGCCGTGTCCGAGGCGAACGGCGTGCTCTCGGACCCGGCCAAGCGCAAGCAGTACGACGAGGCCCGCAGGCTGTACGGCAGTGGCGGCGGGGGCTTCGGCGGCGGTTTCGGCGGTGGCCGCGGTGGTGGCTTCGACGTCAACGACCTGTTCAACCGCGCCGGTGGCGGCGCGGGCGGGCAGGCGGGCGCCGGAGGTCTCGGCGACCTGCTCGGCGGCCTGTTCAACCGCCGCGGCGGCACGGCCTCCTCGGCCACCCGGCCGCGGCGCGGCGAGGACGTCGAGACCGACGTCCGCATCGACTTCACCGAGGCGGTCAAGGGCGCGACCGTGCCGATGCGCCTGTCCAGCCCGGCCGCCTGCGGCACGTGCAACGGGTCGGGCGCGAAGCCCGGCACCGTCCCGCACACCTGCGTCAACTGCGGCGGCGCCGGTCTGGTGACCCGCAGCCAGGGCGCGTTCGCGTTCAGCGAGCCGTGCCCGGACTGCCGGGGAACCGGCAAGATCATCGACGACCCGTGCCCCGAGTGCGGCGGCGACGGCGTGAGCACCAAGACCCGCACGCTGACCATCCGGATCCCCGCGGGGGTCGACGACGGCCAGCGCATCCGCCTCGCCGGGCAGGGGGAACCGGGCCGCAACGGCGGCCCCACCGGCGACCTGTTCGTGAGGGTCCACGTGAATCCCCACCCGTTCTTCGGCCGCTCCGGCAACGACCTCACGCTCACCGTGCCGGTGTCGTTCGCCGAACTGGCGCTCGGCACGACGTTGACGGTGCCCACCCTTGAGGGCAAGGTGACCTTGAAGGTGCCCGCGGGCACCGCCAGCGGCCGCATCCTCCGGGCCAAGGGCAAGGGCATCGAGATGCGCGACGGCAAGATCGGCGACCTGCTCATCACGCTGCAGGTGGCCGTGCCCAACAACATGGACGCCAAGGCCAAGGAGGCCCTGGAGGCCTACGTCGCCGCCACCGCGCAACACGACCCGCGGGCGGAGCTGAACGCACTGCTGGAGAGCAAGGGGAGGTCGACATGAGCAGCGCGGGGTTCCCCTTCCCGCCCGGCACCGACGAGGACACCCCGTTCTTCGTCATCTCCGTGGCGGCCCAGCTGTCCGGCCTGCACGCCCAGACGCTCCGCAGCTACGACCGCCTCGGCCTCGTCTCGCCGGGCCGCACGTCCGGCGGCGGCAGGCGGTACTCGATGCGCGACATCGTGCTGCTCCGCGAAGTCCAGCGCCTGTCCCAGGAGGACGGGGTCAACCTCGCGGGCATCAAGCGGATCATCGAGCTGGAGAACGAGGTCGACGCGCTCCGCGGTCGGCTGGTTGAGCTGACCCAGGAGTTGGCCAACGCTTTGGCGGCTGCCGACCACGCCGCCGCGTCGGTGCACAAGTCGTACCGCCGTGACCTCGTGCCGTTGCGGCACGAGACCGCGTTGGTGGTGTGGAAGCCCCAGCCTCGGAAGTGATTTGGGAGCTTGCTGGCCTGGTGTCTCGGTTGTTCGCCGGGACACCTTCGCTGTTGGCGGGTGGTTGTGCCGTGGGGTTCGGCTGAATTGTGAGTAATGCTCACGAATGGGTCTGGTCTGTGGGTTCATCGCGGTTGGTCGGTGGAAAGATGAAGGATCAGTGTGGTACCGCTGCGTAGTGCTCCCAGCTGGAGTGGGCGCGCTGCACAGTCGAAGTCCTGTTGCGGGCGTGCTTTCCCTTCTCCCGTCATTTTGCGTAGTCGAAAGCGCAATTGATCAAGGTCTGACCAGCTTGAAGGGAAGGATAAAAGCGCTTAGGACGGGAAAGGGCAGCAGTATGAGGCATTCGCACGCAATTGATCCCAGTCGCGTCCTAAGCGTCTTTGTTCTTTTCTTCATTTCTGCGGAAAATGACGGGAGAAGGGTGACCATGCACTCGTCGCGCCTGTCATCTCGCAAATCAACTGCTCAAGCCGGGAACAGCGCACAACCGGACCACATTGATCCTTGATCTTCTCACCGACCAACCGCGACAAACCCGCAGACTGGACTCCCCGCAGACCCCCGAAAACCCCAAAGATCGGCTCAGGCCTCAACCCCCGAGCCGATCCGCGCGCCGACTGCGGGCAGGCAGTCCGGCGCGGACCCTCAGTCCAGCGTGAACGGGTCGTACTTGATGCGGTCCAGCGGTGTCCCGGCCACGAGCATCCGGGACACGGTCGAGCGGATCATCGCGGGCGAGCCGCACACCAGCACGTCACGGTCTTCCCAGGCCCCGTAGCGGGTCACGACGTCGGCCAGCGTTCCCTGTTCGACGCCGCGCGCCCCCGGATCGGATTCCAGCACCGGTACGACGGTGAGCCACGGGTTGGTCATGGCGATGCGCTGGAGGTTGTCCAGGTCGTACAGGTCCTCGCGGGTGCGGCCGCCGACGAACAGGTGGACGCGGGGGTTCTCGCCCCACTGGGCCATCTCGTCGACGATCGCGTGCATCGGCGCCACGCCTGTGCCGCCCGCGACCATCAGGACGTCCTGCTTGGACGTCCGATCGACACCTAGGCGACCCATCGGGGGGCCGAGGCGCCAGACGTCACCAGGCTGGGTGTGGCCGACGACGGAACGGCTGACCCAGCCGCCCTCGACGGACCTGATGTGGAACTCGATGCTGCCGTCTTCGCGGGGGGCGTTGGCGGGGGAGAAGTACCGCCACAGCCTGCCGCGCTGCGGTGTTTCCACGCTGAGGTACTGGCCCGCCCGGTAGGGCAGGGGGTGGTCGGGCATGAGCCTGACGACGGCGAGGTCCCAGCTGACGCGCTGGTGCTCCAGCACCGTGGCGCGCCAGAAGGCCGGGCCGTCGTCGGCGGCTGCCGCTTCCTGCATGGACCTGGCCATGATCGTGTACGCCTCGGCCCACGCCATCTCGACCGCTGGGGTCCAGGCGGTGCCCGCGTACTTCTTCACGGCGGCCAGCAGCGCGGTGCCGACGGCTTCGTAGTGGATGGTCACGACACCGAACTTGCGGTGGTCGCGGCCCAACTGGCGGAGGAACGGGATGAGGTCGTCCGGGCGGTCCACCATCTGCACGGTGTGCACGAGAGCGCGCAACAGGCGGCTGCGCTGCACTTCCATGTTGGCAGGGAACATCTCGCGGGTGGCTGGCGAGAGGCTGAAGAGCATCCCGTAGAAGAACTTGGCGACTTCTTCGGAACGCGGCTCCACCACCGCGAAGCTCTCCCGGATCATGCGCACCATTGCGGTGACGCCGGGGGGCGGTTCGCGGTGTGGCGGAGTAGGGATGGGGCTTAGTACGGCGTTCGCTGTCATGATCCGGGCGCAGTCTCCACGTTCTTAGAGGCGCCAGCAAGGCGCACCGTCCACGTCAAGCATCCAACCCCGACGCGTCGACATTAACCCTTCGTCTGGCTGGTTGACTCCTTGATGCCACCTTCGAGTGCAGCTTGGTTACATAGGGTCGCACGGGTACCGGCCAACGGTGGAACATTCTCCTTCGTGTGTACCTTGATCGCCCCTTGTATGCCACACAAAGACGTGCGTAGCCCGGTGTAGTTGCCCGGCGCCTCCTCGCGGTCGCCCTCCTGAGACCGCAGTTCCTCCTGTCGGGTGGTCCTCCAGATCACAGTCAGAAAGGTTGTATTTGACAACTATCTGAGCATATAGTTGTCATTGACAACTAACGAGGTGATCCACATGGAGCCGACCAGGGAGAGCTGCGTCGACCTGCTGCGCCAGCTGCACCAGGTGTTCCAGCTCAAGCACGTGATCGTCGGGCGGGTGTGGGAGGAGCGTGATCTCCACCCCGCCGCCGTGGCCCTGCTCGCCGCACTGGCGAGACGCGGCGAGTCCCGCGTGTCCGAACTGGCGCAGCTCCAGATGGTCGACACGTCCGTCGT
>JBDSAJ010000798.1:0-2950 GCA_039922235.1 Umezawaea sp. | reverse complement strand
CGGCGTGCCGACGCTCGCGGGCGGCGGTTCCCTGGCGGGCAGCACCCTGACCATGGACGCCGCTTTCCGCAACGCGGTCACGTCGTGCGGGCTGAGCATCGTCGAGGCGTCGCAGGCCGCGTCGACCCGACCGGCCGCGCTGCTGGGGCTGAGCGACCGGACCGGCGAGCTGCGGGCGGGTCTGGCGGCGGACCTGGTCGTGCTGGACGCGGAGCTGCGGCCACGCGATGTGATGAGCAAGGGCGAGTGGGTCAAGGACTAGGAGCCCGGCCTCGGCTAGCGTCGGAGTCATGCCCGACGACCAGGAGCGGCTGGTGGCCAGCGCGTTGCGCGCCCAGGCCACCAGTTCCGGCATGCACGCCGTGCGACCCGTGCCCCTGCCGCCCGAACCGGTGCGCGCGCCGCACCTGCCCGCCTGGTGGGTCCTGCTCCTCGCGCTCCTCTTCGGACTCGCGGCGGGCGCGGTCGTCGCCGTCATCACGCTGCGCTGAACGCCCATCACGGATGCCGGAAATGACCAACTTCCGGAGCCTGTACCGTGGTCGGCGTGACGGTCGCGCTCACTTCCACGGTTGCCATCGGCCCGCAGTGGCTGAACCCCGAGTACATCCTCAGCAGCTTCGGGGGGTTCGCGCTCTTCGCGCTCTGCTTCATCATCTTCGCGGAGTGCGGCCTGCTCGTCGGGTTCTTCCTGCCGGGTGACTCGCTCCTGTTCACCGCGGGGCTGTTCGTCGCCACGGGTGCGCTGGACTACCCGTTGTGGCTGGTCTGCCTGCTGGTGACGGTCTGCGCGATGCTGGGCAACGTCGTCGGCTACTACATCGGCTACCGCGCCGGGCCCGCGCTGTTCAGCAAGCCGGAATCCAAGATCTTCAAGAAGGAGTACGTCGAGAAGACGGAAGGCTTCTTCGAGAAGTACGGCGCCCGCGCGATCGTGATGGCCCGCTTCGTGCCGATCGTCCGCACCTTCATCACCGCGATGGCCGGTGTGGGTCGGATGGACCCGAAGAAGTACTTCACCTACTCGGCCATCGGCGGCATCGCCTGGGCCGCTGGTCTGACGATCCTCGGCTACTTCCTAGGCCAGATCGAGTTCGTGCGCAAGAACATCGAGATGATGCTGATCCTGATCGTGCTGATCTCGGTCGTGCCGATCATCATCGAGTTCATCAAGGCGAGGCGCGAGAAGAAGTCGCTGGTCGAGCAGGAGGCCTCGGACATCACCCAGGTGCTGCCGCCCGTCGACGTCTCCTCCGACGCCACGCAGGTCTTCCCGAAGGTCGACTACGACCGCTGAGCCGAACCAGACCGCTGCGCCGCAAGGGATTCCCTTGCGGCGTTTCGCGTTTTCGAGGCCCTACAACGAGAACATCGAGCCGGGGTTGAAGAGGTTCTCCGGGTCCAGTGCGCGCTTGATCTCGCGGTGCACGCGCAGACCGATGGGGCCGATCTCACGTTCCAGCCACTCGCGCTTGATCTTGCCGATGCCGTGCTCGCCGGTGACCGTGCCGCCGAGGGCGAGGCCGACGGACAGGATCTCGTCGAAAGCCTTGCGGGCGCGGGCGAACTCGTCCTCCGAGGCGGGGTCGTAGACGATGGTCGGGTGCATGTTGCCGTCGCCCGCGTGGCCGACGACGGCGATCCGGAGGCCGACCTCGGCGCTGATCCGCTCGCAGCCCGCGATCAGTTCGGCGATCTTGGTGCGCGGCACGCAGACGTCGTCGGTGAGCCAGGCGCCGTAGACCTCCAGCGCCGTCAGCACCGCGCGGCGGGCCGTCAGCAGGTCGCGGCCCTCGGAGACGTCCTCGGTGGCGTAGACGAGTTCGGCTCCCGCGTTGGTGCACAGCTGTTCGATGACGGCCAGTTCGCGCATCCCGGTCTCGGCGCCCGCGTCGGACTGGCAGATCAGCAGCGCGGCGCAGCCGGGACCGGCTCCCAGCTCGGTCTTCAGGTACAGCTCGACGGCCTCGATCGAGGTGCGGTCCATGATCTCCATCAGCGACGGGACCAGGCCTTCGCGCACGACGGCGCTGACCGCGACCCCGGCCGCCTCCGTGCTGGTGAACGCGGCGACCAGCGTGACCGGGGCCTGCGGGAGCGGGCGGAGTGCCAGGGTGGCCTTGGTGATCACGCCCAGCGTGCCCTCGCTGCCGATGAACAGCTTGGTCAGGTCGTAGCCCGCCACGCCCTTCACGGTGCGGCGACCGGTCTTCAGCAGCTCGCCGTCGGCGAGCACGACTTCCAGGCCCAGCACGGAGTCCGTCGTGACGCCGTACTTCACGCAGCACAGCCCGCCCGCGTTCGTGGACAGGTTGCCGCCGATCGTGCACCAGTCGTAGCTGGACGGGTCCGGCGGGTAGAACAGGCCGTTCTTCTCCACGGCCCCGCGCAGGTCCAGGTTGATCACGCCGGGTTCGACGACGGCGAGCCGGTTGTCGGCGTCGATCTCCACGATGGCGTTCATCTTCGTGGTCACCAGCACCACGCACCCGTCGACCGCGTTGGCCGCACCGGACAGGCCGCTGCCCGCGCCGCGCGGCACGATCGGCACCTTCGCGGCGGCGCACGCGCGCACCACGGCCTGGACCTGTTCCGTGTCGGTCGGCAGGACCACGGCGAGCGGTGTTCCGTACGGCGCCAGCGGCATCATGTCGCGCTGGTAGGCGGACGTGACGTCGGTGTCGGTCAGGACGGCGCCGTCACCCAACGCCGCGCGGAGTTCTTCGACCAGGGCCATGCTTTGCACGCTAGCCGGGTCTTCGTCACACCGGAACCGGGGCGATTACGACATCCGGGCACAGACATCACCCGTCTCGGGCGAAATCGTGCGGCGGCATCCGGCGGCATGGCGCAGACTCGACGAATGGTCAACGCGGAGGCCGGCCCGGCCCAACTCACCCACCGGCAGATCCTGGCCGTGCTGAGCGGCTTGATGATCGGCATGTTCCTG
>JBDSAJ010000797.1:0-8929 GCA_039922235.1 Umezawaea sp. | reverse complement strand
GACGCCGCCTCGACGATCTGCGGCCACTGCTCGGCGAGCTGCTGGGTGACGACGGCTTCCTGGTTCTCCGCCAGTGCGGCGGCGCGTGCCTTGATCGCCTCCGCCTGGGCGAGTCCCTTGGCGCGCGCGGACTCCGCGTCCGCCAGACCGCGCGCCTTCGCCGCCGCGGCTTCCGCCTCGCCGGTCGCCCTGGTCGCGCTCGCCGTCGCGTCACCGCGGGCCTTCGTCGACTCGGCCTCGGCCAGCGCCGCGGTCTTCACCCGTGTCGCGTCGGCCAGCGCGCGCAGTTCCGTTTCCCGCGCTTCGGCTTGGGCGCGGGCGATCTGCGCGTCGCGGTCGGCGTCCGCGAGCGTCCTGGTCTCGTACGCCTTGGCGTCGGCGGGCTTGCGCACCTGCGACTGGAGCCGCTGCTCGGACAGGTCGGCCTCCAACTGGGCCGCCCGCGTCTCCTGGACGACGACCTCCTGCCGGGCGGTCGCCTGCGCCAGCGGTCCGGCCTGGGCGGTGTTGGCCTTGGCCTGGTCGATCTCCGCCTGGTACGAGGCCTTCTTGAGCTGGCTGTCGCGCCACGCGGCGGCGTTCATCGCGGCCGCGACCTGCTCGGCCTCGGTGGCCTCCTGGTCGCGTTGGGCCTCGGCGATGCGCGCGGACGCCGCGATCGCCGCCGCGTGCGGCTTGCCGAGGTTCGTGATGTAGCCGGTGGAGTCCTCGATCTCCTGGATCTGCAACGAGTCCACGATCAGCCCGAGCTTGCTCATCTCGTCGGCCGACGACTGCCGGACCTGCCCGGTGAGCGCCTCCCGGTTGTGGATCATGTCCTCGATCGTCAGGCTGCCGACGATCGACCGCAGGTGGCCCGCGAAGAGCTGGTGCGCCTTGTCGTCCATCCGGTCCTGCTGGTCGAGGAACCGCCTGGCGGCGTTGGCGATCGAGGCGAAGTCGTCGCCGACCTTGTAGATCACCACGCCCTTGACGTGCACCGGGATGCCCTGCTTGGTGACGCAGTGGACGACGAGGTCGGCCACGCGGGTGTCCAGCGACAGGCGTCGCGCGGTCTGGAAGCCGGGCAGCACCAGCACGCCCTTGCCGGTAATGATCTTGAACGCCATGCTGTCCGCGGTCTCGCTGCGCTGCACCCGCGCACCCAGCCCGGAGATGATCAGCGCTTCGTTCGGCTCCGCGACCCGCCACAGCGCCCGCAGCAGCGCGAACAGCACGAACAGACCCGCGACAGCACTACCCACGATGATCAAAAGAGATTCGTCCACAGCACCCAGTCCCCCTCATGACGGGAAACTTCGGGGAAGTCTCCCGTCGACGAATAAACCGCCGACCAGACTTCCCGGCACACCAAGGACGACGGTATGCCCGCTACACCACCATGTCCAGCGAAATCGCCGCACTCACAGCAGCGGTCGCCACCGCTGCACGTAGACCGTCCTGGGCGGGTCGAAGTCGACGACGAGGACCTGCTGGCCCGACTCGATCACCGTGTCGTCGTCGGCGGAATAGGCGTAGAACGCCTCGGCCCCACCGCGCACCGGGATCATGACCTCGCCGACCAGCCCCGGCCCGACCCTGCCGGTGACCCGTCCCCGCTTGCCGATCAAGGAACCCCCAGTGAGTGTGGATCCCATGATCTCACGGGGAGCCGACGACAGCAGGCGCGGAAATCGGCATGGAGCAGTCCCGGTGGAACGGATCAGTCGGCGCGCACCAGCGCGATCTCGTCCTCACGCCTGCCACTCGCGACGCTGAACACGCCGAGGCCGCCGAGCACCAGCCCGGCCAGCGGGCCGATCAGCAGACCGAACTCGTAGTGGACCGCGGAGTCGCCGACGCTCATCCGCAGCTCGTAGTCGGTGCCGTGCGGCACGTTCGGGTCGGGGTCCGCCCACTTCAGGTCGACCTGGCTGGGAGAGAGCAGCATCATCGTGACGGTGAGGACGGTGAGCAGCAGCGCGGCGACCCCACCCGCACACACACCCGCCAGCCAGCCGTCCCGGTCGCGTCCGGCGCGCTTGCCCGCGAGCACACCCGCGGCGAGGAGCGCGGCGGGCGGCACGATCACCAGGGGGATCACCACCACGCCGTCCGGCGCGTTGCCGAACGGCGTCAACGCGAACACGACCAGCGCGGTGCCCGTGCCGAGGACGGCGCCGATCGTCAAGGTCGCCGGGGCCAGTGACATCCGGCGGGAGGTCAAGGCAAGCACCGCGAGCGCGTAGGCGGTGATCACGGCGATCACGACCACCGCGCCCACGATCGCGCCCGCGCGCACGTCGGCTTCCCAGTTGGCCTGGTCGAACGCCCGAAAGTGGTCGAACCGGCTGCTCGCGAAGCGGGAGAGGCCGACCATCACCAGCAGGAAGCCGTACAGGGACGCGAAACCGGCTGCCCGGACGATCCGGGCGGCCCGGTTGTCCGCGACCGGACCGAACGACGGCCGGGTGAGCCACGGCAGCGCGACCAGCACGAGCACCACACCGATCGTGGTCGCCCGATTGGTCGGCATCGCCGGATTCGCCGACCCCGAGTGCCAGTCCAGTCACACCGCGATCGTGCCGACCGCGAGGCCCGCCACCGTGAAACCGATCTTCCGGATCATGCCGACCTCCAGAGCCGCCAACCACAGACCTCCGACCAACCACGACAACCGCGCTCGCCCGGCGGGCACCTCGTCCGCCTCGGCCAACACCGCTTCCACCCACTCGCCCCGCCCAGGGGGCATCCGGGCCGCCGCCCACCGCAGCAGCGCGACCGACAGGCGGTCCATCAGACGCCGTCCACAGCGAATCCACGTCGCGCCTGCCGGGGCCGCGCGGCCGACAGCGCCGACTGCGCGGCCGCCAACCCCCCGTCGCTCAGCCGGTACAGGTGCCTGCGCGGGCGCCCGACGGGCTGCTCGGCCTCCCAGCGCGCCTCGACCAGGCCGCGGTCGGCCAGCCGGACCAGGATCGGGTACAACGTCCCGGACTTCAGCCCGGTGTCCTTCGCGAGGTCGTAGCCGTGCCGCCAGTCCGACGGCGCCGTGCACAACGCCGCGAGCACCGCCAACGTCTGCGCCGAGTATTTGATCCTCTGCACCATGACGACCAACTCTACCTAGATAGAGTTCGGTTGTCGACGGGCGCCTCCCAACAGGGCTTGAGCCCTCTCCTCGCCTGAATCCTCCTGTGGCCCGACCCGACCACCTCGAGTGGCCGCCTCACGCGTGGAAGCGGAAAGGAAGTGAAGTGGAAGTGAAGCCCAATACCGTCCGCGGCGGCTAGCTGGGAAGTGGACTGGGGGAGCGGTTATGGCGTCGCGCAAGCGCAAGTTCGGCCTGCTCGGAGTGCTGTGGGCGTCGGTCCCGGCCAAGGTGGTCTCCATCGCCGTGGTCCTGGCGGTCACCGCCACCAGCGGCGGGGACGCGGTCAACGGGTGGGGCCAGTCGGAGACCCGCGCGGCGAACCTGGTCACGACACCCGGACCGGGACAGCGCTGGGATGAAGCCCGCCCGGACCCCGACCACCTCGAAGGCGCGCCGAACAACAACACCGTCCCGGCGTCGTTGAAATCGCGCTACCCGAAGGTCCTGTGGGACGCCGGACCGCAGAACGCCGCGTCGGTGCAGGACCCACCCGCTACTACCGGGACCACGGGCTTCGACCAGGCCAAGAGCCAGGAGAAGGCCGAGGCCAGGACCCAGCACGAGAAGGTCTACGCGAACCCGGACGGCACCGAGACCACGGAGTTCTCCGCCGCACCGATCAACTACCGCGACGGCGACCAGTGGAAGCCCATCCAGACCGACCTCGTGCCGGGCGACAAGGGCTGGCACAACGCCGCCGACGAGGTGGACGTCCTCGTCGCCCGCCGAGCCGATGCCCCGGACCTGGCCACCCTCACGGTGGACGCCGACCACGGGGTGTCCTACGGCCTGGCAGGCGCGGGCCAGGTCGACGGCACGGTCAGCGGCAGCACCGTCACCTACCCGGAAGCCCAGCCCGGTGTCGACCTCAAGCTGGAGTCACAGGCCGGCGGGATGAAGGAAACCCTCGTCCTCACCCGCCCCGGCGCCACGGTCTTCACGTTCCCGCTCACCCTCAAGGGCCTCACCGCCCACGTCGAGCACGACCAGGTCCTGCTCAAGGACAAGGACGGCACCACCCGCGCGGTCATCCCGGCGGGCGACATGGTCGACCGGAACAACAACCGCTCGACCAGCGTCACGTACTCCCTGACCACGCACAACGGCCAACAGGCCCTCCAGCTCAGCCTCGACCAGAGCTGGCTCGCCCAGGCCGCCTACCCGGTCGCCGTCGACCCCACGGTCCAGCTCCCGGTGACCGGCCAGGCCGCGGACAGCAGCATGTACGTCAACGGCACGACCTCCTCCCCCGGCGGCAACACCCTCCTCGTCGGCGACAACGCCGCCTCCTACCTGCGCTTCGGCAGCCTGGTCGACCGCCTCAAGTTCCACACGATCTTCGGCGCCCAGCTCTGGCTGGTGAACTACGACTCCGACTCGTGCAAGCCGCGCGATGTCGGCGTTCACCCGGTCACCGGGTCCTGGACCTCCGACGGCGACTACGACTACCCGGGGCCGGCTACCGGCGGGCGGCTCGCCGAACGGTCCTTCGCGCACGGCTACATCGCGTTCGGCCAGTCCGCCTCGTCCTGCCCCACCGCAGGTGAGCTGATCAACCTCGGTGGCGGCGGGCGCGACCTGGTGCAGAAGTGGGTCAACGGCGAGCAGGCCAACAACGGGATCTCGTTGCGCGCCAACGGCGACCTGTCCGGCAAGAAGTTCACCGGCCCTGGAACCGCGAACCCGCCGCGCCTCTACGTGACGCACAGCCCGTACAACGCGAAGTACGCGCTGGCCAACCCGGTGCCGAACCCGCCGGTCCTGCAGAACCAGGACGGCAAGGTCAAGATCTCGGTCACCAACAAGAGTGCCGCGGCCTGGGCGCCGGGTGACTACTACCTGGCCTACCGCGCCTACAACGCCACGACCGGCGCGTCGGTCGTCCAGCAGCGTTCGGCGAACCTGACCGGCACGGTCGACCGCAACCAGCGCGTCACCCTCGACGCCACGATCAAGGCATTGCCGCCCGGCAAGTACTTCCTCGACTTCACCATGGTCAAGTCCGGCGGACCGGTGTTCACCGATCACCAGGTCCCGCCGGGCCGGATCGTCCTGCAAGTCTTCGACATCCCGCCGGTGGTCCAGGAGCTGTACCCGCCGAACGGCTACCAGGCGCCGACCCTCACCCCGCAACTGTGGTCCCGTGCCCTCGACATCGACGCGCCGCCGAGCGTCACCATGCAGTTCAAGTTCGAGATCTGCGAACGTGACACCGCGGGCAAGCCGATCAACTGCGTGAACTCCGGCTACCAGGCCAAGACCGCGTGGACGGTCCCCGCGGGCACGCTCAAGTGGAGCAAGGCATACGACTGGCGCGCGTATGTCAAGGACGCCACGACCGAGGTCATCTCCCCCTACTCCACGGTCCTGACCAGCGTTCCCCAGCCGGAGATCACCTCACGCCTCGCGGGCGGCCCGTACGGCACGAAGGACCAGGAGTTCGACCCGCAGTCGGGCAACTACTCCACCGCCGCCGTGGACGCCTCGATCACCACGGTCGGCCCGGAGTTCCGGCTGGTCCGCACCTACAACAGCCTGGACCCGCGCCGGGACGGCGTCTTCGGCGCCGGCTGGTCCTCCCGCTACGACATGAAGATCGTCCCCGACGACGACGGCTCCGGCAACATCGTGGTCACCTACCCGGACGGCCAGCAGGTCCGGTTCGGCCGCAACGCCGACGGCACGTACGCCGCGCCGTTCGGCCGCCAGGCGCAGCTCACCGTGGACAGCACGGCGTGGAAGCTGCTCGACCTGTCCGGCACGACCTACCAGTTCTCCCTCACCGGCAGGCTCTCCCGGATCACCGACAGCGCCAACCGCGCGGTCGTGCTGACCTACGACAACACCACCGGCAAGCTGCTCAGAGCCCACGTCTCGAACAGCCAGACCAACACCTCCGGCCGCTACCTGACGTTCACCTGGACCGGCAACCGCGTGACCGAGGTGAAGGCCGACGGCACGACGTGGACCTACACCTACACCGGCGACCGGCTCACCAAGGTCTGCTCCAGCGGCTGCACGAGCTACGAGTACACCACCGGCTCGCACTACCGCACCACCGTCCTCGACTCGCGCCCCGAGTCGTACTGGCGGCTCGGCGAGCCCGAGGGCACGGCGGCGGCCAGCGAGGTCGCGGTCAACCTCGGCAAGGACTCCGGCACCTACAAGGACGTCACCCTCAACACCGCGGGAATCAACACCACCGACACCGCCGCGACCTTCAACGGCACCACGTCCGCCGTGGACCTGCCGAAGGGCACGATCAAGAAGAGCCGTGACGGCGCGGTCGAGCTGTGGTTCAAGAGCCCGGTCACCGGCTCGGGCGGCCCGCTGCTCGGCTACCAGGACAAGGCCCTCGGCAGCGCGTCCACCACCGGCGTCCCGGTCCTGTACGTCGGCACGGACGGCAAGCTGCGCGGCCAGTTCGGCGTCGGCGCGATCAGCCCGATCACCAGTGGCACCCTGGTCAACGACGGCCAGTGGCACCACGTGGTGCTGTCCTCGATGGGCACCACCCAGACCCTGTTCCTGGACGGCGCCAAGGTCGGCGAGCTGACCGGCAAGACGATCGACCACGAGAAGCTGACGTTCAACCAGATCGGCGCGGCCTACGCCACCGGCACCTGGCCCGCCTGGGGCAGCACACCGCAGCGCCACTACTCGGGCATGATCGACGAGGTCGCGATCTACTCCGGCCCGGTCGGCCCGCAGACGGTCACCGCGCACCGCAACGCCAACAACCCGGCCGACCAGCTCGCGAAGATCACCCTGCCCAGCGGCAAGATCGCCGCGGTCACCACCTACGACACGGCGCTGGACCGGGTGAAGGAGCACACCGACGACAACGGCGGCACGTGGCGGATCGGCCCGCCCGCCGTCTACGGCGGCAACGACGACCTGCGCCGCACGGTCGAGGTGCTGGACCCGGCCAACCGGCCGAGCCTGTACGAGTACGACGCGCTGGGCGGCTGGCTGCTGCGCCTGGGTCAACCGCTCGGTCTGGAAGCACGTCCCGAGGACGGTCCGGGCGAGCCGACCAGCACACCCACCCCGCCCACCGAGACGTGCAGCAAGCCGGATGCGAACGACCCGGCGTTCTGCACCACGATCCCCGACGACTCCGGCGGCCCGGTGTTCGTCCGTTACGGCGCGGAGGGCATGAGCATCCGGTCGTACTCCTACGACGACAACGGCCAGCTCAGCGTCGTCACCGACGAGAACGGCGACACGGTCACCCTCGGCTACGACGCGCGGGGCAACGTCACGTCCCGCAAGACCTGCCGCACCGCCACCGAGTGCCACACGAGCTACGAGACGTTCCCGACGACCGTCACCAACGACTACGACCCGCGCAACTTCCTGCCGATGGAATCGCGTGACGGCCGCTCGGCGAGCGCGACCGACACCACCTACCGCACGGCGTTCAGCTACCACTCGACCGGCCAGCTGCTCCAGGAGACCGCGCCGGACGGCAGTTTCGTCAAGCACACCTACACCAACGGAGCGGAGGCGGCCGTCAACGGCGGCTCGCCGCCCGCGGCCCTGCTGTCGTCCACAGTGGACGCTCGGGGCACGACGACCCGGTACGCCTACTACAACAACGGCGACCTGGCCCGTGTCACGCAGTCGAATGGCCTGATCACCGAGTACACCTACGACAACCTGGGCCGCACGGCCACGGTCAAGGAGATCTCGGGCTCCTTCCCGAGCGGCGTCGTCACCACCTTCACCTATGACGCCATGTCCAGGCCGCAAACCACGACCGGCCCGATCACCACGGACGCCGTCACCGGCAAGAAGCACCAGCTGCGGACCACGAACACGTTCGACGCCGACGGCAACGTCACCCAGACCGAGGCCTCCGACACCCAGGGCAACGACCCGACGCGCGTCACCAAGTTCGCCTACGACCAGCAGAACCGGCTCGTGCGGGAGACCGACGCCGAGGGCAACGAGACGTCGTACGAGTACGACGTGTTCGGGCAGCGCACGTCGGAGACCGACCCGAACGGCAACCGGTTCGACTACGCCTACACCAGCCGGGGCAGCCTCGCCGAGGTGCGCCTCCGCGACTGGCGCAGCGACCCGATGGGGGTGCCCGCGCCCGCCAACGGGTACCTGCTGGCCAAGTCGTTCTCCTACGACTTCGCGGGCAGGCTCGCCAGCGAGACCGACGCGATGGGCCGCCGCACGGAGCTCCAGTACTGGGGTGACGGCCTGCTGCGCAGCAAGGTGCTCAAGGACTTCGACAACCCCGACGGCAGCAAGCGCGACTACGTCATCGAGGACAACACCTACGACGGCGCGGACAACCTGACCCGCACGGTCACCGGCAACGGCAAGCTCGTCACCGAGCACGCGGTGGACCGGCTCGGCCGGGTGTCGACGGTCGTGGTGGACCCCGCGGGTCTGCGCCGCACCACCAGCTACACCTACGACGCGGGCGACAACGTCACCCGCACCACGACCAGCGGCAAGGCGTCGAACCTGCCGTGGGAGGTGTCGCGGCGATGTCGCCCGCCGAGGTGAACGACATCGTGGCGTTTCTGAACACGCTGACCGACGGCTGGACGCCATGACGACCGGCGAAGACGGCCCGGCGAGACCCATTCGATCTTGACGGATCGTCCAGCGCGTTTCGCTCAGCCCTCCTGAAATGCCAGAACTGGGGCAGTGCCACCCGGCACGTCGCCATGCTCGGCGGCGTCCCAACGATGGGGCCGACGAGCCGCACGGCTGCCGCACCTCTCCGGGTCAGTGGTAGTCCTCTTCCCGTTGATGCCGGACCGCAAGCAC
>JBDSAJ010000796.1:0-8426 GCA_039922235.1 Umezawaea sp. | reverse complement strand
CGTAGCCCGCCGCCTCGACCGTCGAGACGAGGTCCTCCACCCGCATCCCGGCCGGGAACGCGACGCTCGCCTTCTCGGTGGCGTAGTTGACCGACGCGGTCACGCCGTCGAGCTTGTTGAGCTTGCGCTCGATCCGGTTCGCGCAGGAGGCGCACGTCATGCCGCCGATGGCCAGCTCGACGCGCTCGTGTGGCCTGGATTCCGTGGTCGTCATGTGATTTCGGTCAGCCGACCAGCGTGTAACCGGCCTCGGTCACCGCGGCCGACACCTCGTCATGGCCCAGTTCGTGGGCACTGGTCACGGTGACCGCACCGCTGTCGAGCACGACCGAGACGTCGGTGACGCCGTTCAGCTCGGTGAGCTCCTCGGTGACCGAACTGACGCAGTGGCCGCAGGTCATCCCGGAAACGGTGTAGGTGGCGGTGACGGACATGCCGGGTCCTCTCGATCGTGGAACGCTGAGTTCAAGATACCCCCGAGGGGTAGTGGTCAGACCTGCCTCGGGATGCGTTGAGTCTACTGTGGAGGGTCAGGGTCCTTCTCGATGCGCTCCACCTCGCCCTCGATCCGCGCCACGAGCTGGTCCAGCCCGTCCAACATCTCGTCGAGCTTGCTCATCTTGTCGTTCAGCAGGGCGTCGACATCCGCCTCCATATCCGTGATCGACAGACCCGCCATGATCGTTTGCGGGTCGAACGGGGAGGAGTCCGCCGCGGACTCGGGGTTCGGTTCCACCTCAGGCATACGTCCATCTTTCCCCTGCCGTTCAAGTGACGATCGCCCGCGGCACCTACTGGGAGTAACACTGCGTCGCGGAGGAATCACTCTCCGGGGGGCTGCGGTGCTCGACCGAGGTCGCTTAGCTTTGGCCAACCTCAAGTCGGGGAGGGTGTCATGAGCGGGTCCCTAGAAGTTCGCCAGTTCCTGTGGACGCAGGACGACGGCTTGTCGAAGCAGGGTGTGGGCGGAGTGCCCGCCCAACGAACCGGGGAGTCCTCGCGGATTTCCGACGATCAAGTCCACCGAGCACGGCTAGCGGTAGCCCGCGGCGCCATCGGCGCCGAGGACTGCCGCCTCCTGCTCGACATGCTCGGCCTCTCGCCAGGCGAGGACGGAGGCCCCACACCCGTCCAGAGGTAGTGGAAGCGGACTTCCGACGGGTGTGTCGGCACCCGTCGGAGCCCATTTCCGCAGATCAACCGATAGGTGGGACCCCCGTTTTGGAGTAGTGGGCACTCGTGCCTTATGCTTACGGAGCTTCCAACGGACAGCAGTTGGAGGGCCCGAGACAGAGGGTGGCCCACACAAGGGCTGTCGGAAGTTGTAAGGGTCCCCATCGTCTAGCGGCCTAGGACCCCGCCCTTTCAAGGCGGTAGCACGGGTTCGAATCCCGTTGGGGGCACGTGTTAGGCTAGGAAAAGTGACAAGCTAGACCGCAAGAATTTAGAGCAAGGCCCAGTGGCGCAGTTGGTTAGCGCGTCGCCCTGTCACGGCGAAGGTCGCGGGTTCGAGTCCCGTCTGGGTCGCTATAGCGTTCGGTCATCCCGGCCGCTACATGGCCAGGTAGCTCAGTTGGTACGAGCGACCGCCTGAAAAGCGGTAGGTCGGCGGTTCGACCCCGCCCCTGGCCATTCGACATCGAGACAGCCCTGTCTGCGGAAAGCGCAGACAGGGCTGTCTCATTCGTATGCCCCTGGGGCTCTCGCCCCAGACCCCAAGGCAGGGAGGGCTTCGCCCCCCTGCACCCCCCGGTGGTTTGGGTGGGTGGTGTGCGGGGTTTTGTTGTGGGGACAGCGCAGAGTCAGGGCGGGCTCCGCTCCCTTGCACCCTCCGGTGGTTCGGTGAGTGGTGCGCTGGGGCTTGTTGCGGGGAAAGCACAGAAGGCAGCACGGGCTCTGTCCCCTGCACCCCAGTGATTCGGGTGAGTGATGCGCTGAGGTTTGTTGCGGGGAAAGCACAGATGGGCCATCGTCGCCTGTTTGTCCTGGGCTTGTTCGAACCCCAAGACAGGGCGGGCTTCGCCCCTGCGCCCCGGCCGAACCGAGGGGCCTGAGGTTGTTGTTGCAGAAAAGCGCAGGTGGGGCTGACTGCGGCGACCCACCACCGCCCAAAGAACATCGGGTGGCCCACCACCCACCCGCACGCAAGCGCGACGAGACCACGGCCGATTTTACTCGGGGGTTTTGACCCTTGAACTTGTCGATCGGGCAGGCTCTACGACCTGCCCTTTTTGGCCCGATCAAGGGTCAAATCAAGGGGTCCCCGAGTCAAATCGCAGTGCCAGTAAGTTAAGCATCCAAGTTGATCTTCCGATGCCGCGCACGTGCAGGTCGCCTGGCTACGTGTTGATCTTGAGCGGCCTTGACTTACTGGCATTGAGTCAAATCGGCCGCCCACGCTGGAAGTCTCGGACACCCGCCTGCGGTAGCTGCCAAAACGGGGCGGACCAGGGCAACTAGATCAGTGGCGCTGATCACCATCCAGATCGATCACAGCAAGGGCCTGATCGTCATGGATTTTGGCCCTAGGCCACCTCGTCCGGCTCGGATCCGTCAATTCCGCAGCCCGAATTTCGTCCAGAACCGCTTCCAGACCGGCCGCAGCGATGAGCTCCAGCACCGATTGCCAACTGGGAAAGATTCGGTACTCATCCACCGCGCAACTGACCCCATCAGTGGCGATGATCACTTTCTGGACGGCATCCCTGGGCAGAGTTTTACGTATCGCCTGATGAGCCGCCCGTGGATCACCTTCGGCCACCCAATAACCCCCGGGCCGGTTCTTGTGACTGAGGATGTCCTCGACAACAGGCCGCAGAGCAGCGATACGCGTGTCAGCGATCACATGAGTGCTGTCGCCAAAGACGACCACTGGGCTGTCAGCCAGGACCAGCACGTCCACCTCCCGGTCCGTCCACCTGACGATGGCCACAGTGGTGGCAGGGGAGTCATCCGCCGTCAGTCCATGGCGCTCGTTGACGTTGCCGATCGCCGCAGCCAGCAGATCGGCCAAGTCCGCACCACCGCCGGCGAGCTGGGCCAGCAACTCTTGGCCGAGGGTCTGGGCGTACCAACCACCGTTGCGCGCAGGGGGCCTGCCGGACGTAACCCCATCCAGCACGATCACCGCGTTCGAGAGCACAAACACACGATCTTCACTCAAACGACCTGGAGCCGGACGTTCAGCAGTACGGATCTCGACCATCCTCCGACCGTAACGTCAACCCACGTTGACAAACCCCCAACGTCAACCTACGTTGACACCATGACGAAGGCTACGGAGTTGGCCTCGGCTGCGGGTGATCAGGATCCGAAGGTCGGGTTGCGGGCCGTGAGTGCGTTGCGGCGCTTGTTGGAGCAACTCGAAGCCGTTCAGGTCCGAAACGCCAGGGTACGAGGTTGGTCATGGCAGGAGATCGCGGCCGAACTGGGTGTCACCCGGCAGGCCGTCCACAAGAAGCACGGAGGACGAGGCTGATGGTCGGGGAGCGGTTCACCAAGGAGGCTCGACAGGTGGTGCTGGCGGCTGTCGAGGAGGCTCGGCGGGAGTCGGCCGCCGAGGTCGGCGCGGTGCACCTGCTGTTGGCGCTGCTGGATTCGCCGGTGCTGGCGGGGTTCTCGTTGGTGCGCGCGGACGTCGAGGAGGCGTTGGCGGCGGCTCGGCGCAAGGGCGGGCTGAGCGAGGCCGACGCGGAAGCGCTGCGGGGACTGGGGATCGACGTCGACCAGATCGTCGACAACATCGAGCAGTCGCTGGGCGAGGGAGTGCTGGCGGTGGTGCGGACGAAGAAGAAGCGGTGGCTGTTCAACGACCACCTGCCGTTCTCCGCCGCCGCCAAGCAGGTGCTGGTGCGGAGCCTCGTGGAAGCGAAGGACCTCGGCCACGGCTACCTCGGCAACGAGCACCTCGTGCTCGGCCTGCTGGCCGGTGGAGGGCTCGCCGCCGAGGTGCTGGAGGCGCGCGGGGTGACCTACGTGGCGGTCAGGAAGGTGGTGTCGAGCTGACCTCGACCCAGGTCACCCGTGGGAGGAACGCCTGGGTGAGCGGGCCGATGGCCAGCGCGTAGAGGACGGTGCCAATGCCGATGGTGCCGCCCAGCAGCCAGCCGCCCGCCAGCACCGCGATCTCGATGACGGTGCGGACCAGTCGCAGCGAGGTGCCGGTGCGGGCGCAGAAACCGGTGGTCAGCCCGTCGCGGGGGCCGGGGCCGAGTCGGGCGCCGATGTAGGTGGCGGCGGCCAGCGCGTTGAGGACGATGCCTGAGGTCAGCAGCAGGATTCTCGGGAGCAGGTCGGAGGGTGTCGGCAGCATCGCGAGTGTGGCGTCCACGGACACCCCGATCAGGACGATGTTGCAGATGGTGCCGATGCCGGGGCGTTGTCTGAGCGGGATCCAGCAGAGCAGGACCAGCGCGCCGACGATGATCGTGATCGTGCCGAAGCTGAGGCCGGTGCGCTTGGCCAGGCCCTCGTGCAGGACGTCCCACGGGTCCAGACCGAGAGTGCTGCGGATGTGGAGCGCCATCGACGCGCCGTAGAGCCACAGGCCGACGGCCAACTGGGCGAGGCGGCGGACCGGGGCGACCGTGACCGGGGCGGACGTGAGCGCTGCGAGACGTGGAGAAGCCATGTGGCCATCTTGCGGCGCGATTGGCCTTGTATTCCAGGGCCAATCGGTAATAATTGGCCTTATGGACCAGGGAATCCCGCTAGGTGGACGCATATCCGGGCAGCGGTTGGCTCGGTTGTTGGGGGACTGGCGGCGGCGCGGGGCTCGGCAGGGCACCGCTGACCTGGCCGCGGGGATCCGGATGCTGATCCTGGAAGGCCAGTTGCCCGCAGGCACGCGGCTGCCCGCCGAGCGCGAGATCGCCGAGGCGCTGCCGGTGAGCCGAACCATGATCACCGCGGCGCTGGACCAGCTCCGCGAGGAGGGGGTCGTGGCCAGCCGTCGCGGCGCGGGCTCGTGGATCACGCTGCCCACCGGCGCGCTGAGCCCGGTGGTCGAGCTCACTGCGTCCGGCCACAGCATGATCGACCTGGCACGGGCCGCGCCGCCCGCGCTGCCCACCATGGCCGCGGCGATGGACGCCGTGCGGCTGCGGATGCCCGAACACCTCGCGGGTCACGGGTACCACGAGCACGGGGTGCTCGACCTGCGGCGGCGGATCGCGGACCGCTACACGGCGAGGGGCCTGCCGACGTCGCCGGACCAGATCGTCATCACCAGCGGGGCCCAGCACGCGCTCGCGCTGGCGCTGCGGCTGTTCACCGGCCCCGGCGACCGGGTGCTGGTCGAGCAGCCCTGCTACCCCAACGCGCTGGACGCCATCCGCTCGACGTCGGCGATCCCCGTGCCGGTCCCGCTGCTGCCCGACGGGTGGGATCTCGCGGGCATCGCGGCCGCGCTGCGGCAGGCCGCGCCACGGGCCGCGTACCTGGTGCTGGACTTCCAGCACCCGACCGGCCACCGGTTGGACGCGCAGGGCCGGGCTCGGCTCGCGGACCTGCTGCGGCGGGCCCGCACGCCCGCGATCATCGACGAGACGCTGGTCGACCTCGACCTGGACGGCGACCCCGCCGACGCCCCGCCGCCGATGGCCGCGTTCGCGGACGAACTGGTGGTGACCGTCGGGTCGGCGAGCAAGTCGCACTGGGGCGGCCTGCGGATCGGGTGGATCCGGGCACGGCCGGACGTCGTGCACCGGCTCGTGTCGGCGCGGACCGCGATCGACCTCGGCACGGCGGTGTACGAGCAGTTGGTGGTGGCCGAGCTGCTCGTCGATCCCGAGCCCGCACTGCGCGGCCGCCGCGCCGAACTGGCCGTGCAACGGGACGTTCTGGTCGAGAGCCTGGCCCAGCACTGTCCTCAGTGGACGCTCCGGAAGCCGGAGGGCGGGCTCAGCCTGTGGTGCGAGCTGGACGCACCGGTCGGCACGCAGATCGCGGTGGTGGCGCAGAACCACGGCATCAGGCTGGCGCCGGGCGCGCGGTTCGCGGCGCAGGGCGGGCTTGAGCGGTGGCTGCGGCTGCCGTACGCGCTGCCGCCGGAGGTGTTGCGGGAAGCGGTGCGGCGCTTGGGTTCCGTGGCCGCGCTGGTCGCGGGATCCGCGACGGCGGTGGACGGTGACCTGGCCGTTCCGGTGGCCTGAAAAGGCGAGGTCCCCGCCGCGTCAGAGGTGCGGCGGGGACCTGGCGGAAAACCTGCCATTCGAACTCCGGCACAGCCCCTCGGTGTGCCGGGGTGTCGGTGGCAGTTCCCGTGGACCTGCGGCGGGGACGTTCGGGGCGGAACGTCCCCCACCGCAGGTTCCGGGGTGAGGCCCTGGTGTCGCGGGGCAGTGCGGCACCTGGGCCATACCCGACCTGCTGGGGCGCGGTCGGCAGGTCGGGAAGCCTGGGTGGGCCGTGCGGTCGACCCGGCGCGAACGCCGAGGACGAGCACGACCGGGGTGCAACTGGGGGAGGAATACGGCCACGCGACCGGGAAGCGGTCAACGGGCATGGTCAGGGCGCAGCAGTGCCCTGGTCAGTCTGGGGAGGTGCTCGGCAGGCCTTGGACGCTGCCGGGGGTGCGCCCGTCGTCACGGCGCTCGACCGTCCACGTGGACGGCTGGTGCGGCGCGGACCGGGCGGTCGTCATGGCGAGGCCACCACGGGCGCCGCCGGAGTTGTCGTGTGCGCTCGACGACGCGGTGGACGCCGTCGGGACCGACGCGGGCTGGGGCGTGGGAGCGGGCGCGGCGGGCCGCGGCGTTTCCCACTCCAGGCCGCTGGCGGCGGAACCGACCTCGACGACCGGGGCGGACAGGTGGATCGCCGGGATGCTCCACTGCGTGGAGACGGCGGGACTGGCCACGACCACGTCCGCTTCGACCGGGACGGCCACCTCGACCGGGATCGGGGCGGGAGCCGCGGCGAGCTTCGCGGCCACCTTGGCGGTGACCTTCGCCGTGTACAACTCCTCGGGCATCGAGTTCGAGATCGTGCCGGAGCGCTCGGTGCCGCTGCTGATGACGCCGCCCGAGTAGACCGGCGAGGCGTCTTCGAAGAGGTACTCGTCGTCCTCGTCCGCTTCTTCCTCGTCGGTCTCCACGTCCTCCGCGGGAGGGCGGGCCGGGTCGAGGAAGGCGAGGTCGAGGTCGACGGGCACGGCGGCCAGCGCCGTGCTCCACTGCTCATCGGTGTCCCGCACCAGGATCGCGTTGTCCTCAAAGGACGTGCGGTGCTCGGCGACGGCGGAGTGGACGAAGTCGACGATGCCCGCCGGGTCCGGCACGTGGTCGACCGGGCTGGCGGACGCGACCGCGCCACCGACCAGCCACGCCGCCGCTGTGAGCCCGCCGACGGCGAGTGCCCGCACCAGCAGGGACCCGGTGCTGCGCACCGCATCTGCTCCTGCCACGGAAATCACCACCGTTCCGGGTCACCGCGAACACAGCCGGTTTTCGGGGCTGACACTGCGTTATGTCTAGCACTGGTGACGCCGTTTTCGACTGTTATCGGGCGGAACCACTCGGAAGGGCTGCCTGGTGCGGCTGTCCGGGTAGTCGCTGGGCCGGGTGAACACTTTCCGTCGCCGTTCACGAGTTCGGGTGATGAGTGCCGCTGTCCCCTGTGGACGTCCCGATCGTCCGCGATGGTGTCCCCTGTGGACTACCCGATGACCGGAAGTGCGCAGGTCACCTCGCTCGCGGAGCTGGTGGGCGGGTGGCGGGCCGAGCAGCCCGACCTCGTCCTGCACGACGGCGGCGGCCCGGAGGAGTGCTTGGTCCGTTCGGGCGAACTGCTGGTCTTCCCGGACGAACTGCCACGCGCGGTTGCCCGGCTCGGCCGCTGGATCGACCGCGTCGACGAGCCGGCTGACCTGCGGATCGCCCGCATCAGGCTGCGCCCGGCCGAGCGCGGCCGGTGCGTCCTGATCGCCAGGGACCACGGGTACGCACCCAACCACGTCCACGTCGGCAGCCCGATCATGATCGGCACCGCCCAGCCGGTGCCGACCGGTGCCGAGCCGCCCGAACCTCCCCGCCACGAGCGCTGGGACGTCACCGCGGCCGTGCTCGACACCGGCCTCGACCCGCACCCGTGGTTCGCGGGCAGGCGGTGGTTCGCCGAGTGGGGCCACTCGCCCGAGGTGCTCGACGCGGACGGCCGCGCGGGCCAGGACCGCCAGGCGGGGCACGGCACGTTCGTCGCGGGCGTGCTGCTCCAGCACGCGCCCGGCGTGGTCATCCGCCACCACCGCGTGCTCTCGTCGCTGGGCCTGACCGACGACGTCACCGTCGCCACCGGCCTGCGGCGCATCCGCTGGCAGGCCGCTGACCACGGCGAACGTCTGCACGTCGTGGTGCTCACGGCGGGCTGCCACACCGCCGACGACCGGTGCCCGCCGCTGCTGCGCAGCGAGATCAGCGCTTTCCCGG
>JBDSAJ010000795.1:0-7927 GCA_039922235.1 Umezawaea sp. | reverse complement strand
GGTGTGCCGGACGAACTGCGGGCCCGCACCCGTGCGCTGGCGCGCCGGTTCTTCGCGTTGCCGCAGGAGGTGAAGGAGCGCTACGCCGTCGCGGTCGGCGGTCGTGGCTGGCTGCCGCCGGGCGCGGAGGCGAACGGCTACGCCGAGGGCACCGAGACTCCGCCGGACCTCAAGGAGTCGTACTCGGTCGGCGCGGACGACCCGGTCGGCGACCCGGAGGTCGACGGCTTCTGGTTCCAGCCCAACAGGTGGCCTGCCGAGGTGCCCGAGTTCGCCGCGGCGGCGACCGAGTACATGGCGCGGATGCGTGGGCTGTCCGACGAGCTGCTGACGATCTTCGCCGTGGCGCTGGACCTGCCGGAGGGCTACTTCACCGACCACACCGGACACCCGACCTACACATTCAACATCAACTGGTACCCGCCGATCGCGGTGGTCGGCGAGCCGGAGGACGGCCAGTTCCGGATCGGGCCGCACACCGACTTCGGCACCGTCACCGTCCTGGACCGCCAAGCGGGGATCGGCGGGCTCCAGGTGTTCACCAAGGACGGCGAGTGGGAGGACGCGCCGTTCGACCCGGCGGCCTTCACCGTCAACATCGGCGACCTCATGGCCCGCTGGACCGGCGACCGCTGGCGCTCGACCCGGCACCGCGTCCTGCCGCCCGACGCCACCGCCCCGGACGAGGACCTGGTGTCGCTGATCTTCTTCTACGAGACCGACCACGACGCCCGGATCGCGCCGCTGGACGGCAGCTACCCGGAGGTGCTCGCCTCGGAGTACCTGAAGGAGAAGCTGGACGCGATCACGATGACGTGACGGCTTCCCGCTTGCGGTCGAGGAACCGCATGACCGGTGTGGCCGTGACGCCGTGGACGATGATCGAACCGACGACGACCAGCCCGACCACCCGCCACACCGCGCCCTCCTCCAGGAACCGGGCGGCCTCCAGCGCGTACGCGACGTAGAACATCGAGCCGACACCGCGCACGCCGAAGAACGAGACCACCACCCGCTCCCGTGGTCCCGTACGACCGCGGGCCAGTCCGATCAGGCCGGTGACCGGCCGCACGACGAGCAGGACCACCAGCGCCACCACGACTTCCCGCCACCGCACGCCCTCGAACAGGCCGGTCGCCACCGCGCCGCCGAGCAGGAAGATGATCAGCACCGTGAGCAGCCGTTCGACCTGCTCGACGTACTGGTGCAGCACGCGGTGGTAGCCGTGCGACCGCTCGCCCGCGCGGATCGTGCAGGCGCAGACGAACACCGCGACGAACCCGTACCCGTGGGCGAGTTCGGCGACGCCGTAGGCGAGGAACGTGGCCGCGAGCGCGACGAACCCCTCCGCGTGGTGCGCCAGCCGGAACTTCTTCGACGGCGCGTTGAAGAACAGCTTGCGCAGCAGCCACCCCGCTCCGAGCCCAATGGACACGCCTGCTGCCAACCGCCACACCACGTCCACGCCGAGCCAGTGCGGCAGCCAGTCGCCGGGGGTCGTGGCCAGGGCTATCGCCAGGTAGGTGAAGGGGAACGCCAGCCCGTCGTTGAGCCCCGCCTCCGACGTCAGCGCGAACCGCGCCTCGTCGTCGCTGTCGTCCTCGGGGTCCTCGACGGGTTCGGCCACCTGCACCTCGGTCGCGAGCACCGGGTCGGTGGGCGCGAGCGCGGCGGCGAGCAGCACCGCCCCGGCCGCGCCGAACCCGAGCACCGTCCAGCCGAGCAGTGCCACCGCGAGCATGGACAGCGGCATCGTGATGGCCAGCAGCCGCCACGTGGTCGACCACCGCCGCCACCCGACGGGCCGGTTGAGCGCGAGTCCCGCTCCCATCAACGAGATGATCACGCACAGCTCGGTCAGCCGCAGCACGATCGACGAGTGCGCCACCGGATCCGGGTCCGGCAGCGGGTCGATGACGGTGAACGTGAGCGCACCGGCGCCGAGGAACACCATCGGCATCGAGATGGGAACCCTGCTCAGCACTCTCGGCAGCAGTGCTGCGGCGAGCGTCGCGACGCCTGCCGCAGCGAAGACCACCGGGCCGGCGTCCGCCACGAATCCCCTTCCGCCGTTCGTCCGAGTCGCGTCGGGTTAGCCCGTTCGGCAGGACGCGAAACGCACGCAGCCCGCCATGCGGTTGACAGCGATCACCAATCGCTTGGAAAGTGGTGATCACGCGTTCGGCCTGTCGAGGGGATCCCGATGACGGCGCAGATCATCTCCATCGTCGTGCTGGCACTCATCTTCGTGCTGGCGACCACCCGCTCCACCAACATGGGAGCGCTGGCCTTCGCGGGCGCGTTCCTCGTCGGCACCCTCGCGGGAGGCCTGGACGCCAAGGGCATCTTCGCCAAGTTCCCCGGCGACATCTTCGTCGTGCTGGTAGGCGTCACCTACCTGTTCGCACTGGCCAGGGCCAACGGCACGACCGACTGGCTGGTGTCGGCGGCCGTCCGCGCGGTCGGCGGCCGAATCGCACTGATCCCGTGGGTGATGTTCGTGATCACCGGCGTGCTGACGTCGATCGGCGCGGTCAGCCCGGCCGCGGTGGCCATCGTCGCGCCGATCGCACTGGGGTTCGCCGCGCGCTACGGGATCAACCCGCTGCTGATGGGCGCCATGGTCGTGCACGGCGCGCAGGCGGGCGGCTTCTCCCCCATCAGCGTCTACGGCTCGATCGTCAACGGCCTGGTGGAGCGCAACAACATCCCCGGCAACCCACTGGTCCTGTTCCTGGCCAGCCTGGGCGTGAACCTGGCCATCGCCGTGGTGCTGTTCCTGGTGCTGGGCGGCCGGAAACCAGCCCCACACGCGGAACCAACCGACCCGGAAGCACCGGACGAGACCCCGAACCTCGACGCACCCAAGATCGCCACCCTGCTCAGCCTGGTGGCACTGGTAGTCGCCACGCTGGTGTTCGACCTCGACGTCGGCCTCACCGCGCTGACGCTGGCCGCCGTGCTGAGCCTGATCTGGCCCGCGAGCAGCCGCCAGGCCGTCGGCGAGATCACCTGGCCCACCGTGCTGCTGATCTGCGGCGTCCTCACCTACGTCGCCGTGCTCCAGGCGATGGGCACGATCGACTTCGTCGGCAACGCCGTGACGGGCGTGGCCATCCCGGTACTGGCGGCACTGCTGCTCTGCTACATCGGCGCGATCGTGTCCGCCTTCGCGTCCTCCGTCGGCCTCATGGGCGCCCTCATCCCCTTGGCGGTGCCGTTCCTGGCACTGGGCACCGTGGGCCCAATCGGCATGATCGCCGCAGTCGCGGTATCCGCAACCGTGGTAGACGTCAGCCCGTTCTCCACCAACGGCGCACTCGTACTGGCCAATGCGAAGGACGTCGACCGCGACCACTTCTTCAAGCAGCTGCTCGTCTACGGCGCCATCGTCGTGGCCGTCGCTCCCCTGGTCGTCTGGCTCCTGTTCGTCGTACCCAACCTCGGCTAGGTGCAGTGCCCAGCAGGTGAACCACCTCCAACAAGTGCACCATGGAAACCATGGCGTTCCCCGACCTGACCCCACTGCGAACCAGGCTGGCGACAAACCTGTTCGCCAAGGTTGCGGGCCCGAACGGCCCGGAAACCCACATACGCGTCCACCACACCCCAGGCCCCCGCTGGTTCGCCGAGGACAGACCGATCCGCCAGGTCCACGGCGACGCCGCCATGTTCATCGGCGGCCTGCGCGCCCTGCTCCTCCAGTCCCTGCACCCACTGGCGATGGCGGGCGTGGCACAGCACTCCGACTACCGCGACGACCCGTGGGGCAGATTCCAACGCACCACAGCATTCCTGGCCCTGACCACGTTCGGCTCAGCGACAGACGCCCAACGTGCGGTGAACAGGGTTCGCGGCATCCACCGCCGAGTACACGGCACGACACGGGAGGGCAAGGAATACCGAGCGGACGACCCACACCTACTGGCCTGGGTCCACCTGGCCGAGGTCGACAGCTTCCTGCGAGCACACCAGACCTACGGCAAAACCCCACTGACCCCGGAACAACAAGACGACTACCTGGCAGACACCGCCCGCGTAGCCAAAGCCCTTGGCGTCCCCAACCCACCCCACACCACCGCAGAACTGGCAACCAACCTCAAGGCCTACCGCCCAGAACTCCACAGCACCCCAGAAGCCAGAGCAGCCGCCCGCTACCTGATCCTGCACCCCCCACTACCACTGGTAGTCCGCCCGCCCTACGCAGTACTAGCAGCAACAGCAGTCGCCCTACTCCCAGCATGGGCAAGACTCCCCCTACGCCTGCCGTACCTACCACTGACGGAAGCCACCGCCATCAGAGCAGCAGGCCACGGCCTGATCAGCGGCCTCAGGTGGACCCTGACCGCCCGACCAAGCCAGTCTGATCCACCCAGCCCCAACAAAACCGGCCTCCAAGCCCCCAGCCCACAAGCGGGCCCCGCCCCAACAAAACCACGACGTTCCGACACACAACCAGGCCCCCGGCCCAACTCGCCCACAACGCAACCAAAGCCACCGAGTTAGAACCCACTCCCCGGCCTCACCCCGATCCTGAGCGCTTTTCATGCCGCTTGAGCTTTGTCAAGACATCTTTCCCGCCTTGACAAAGCTCAAGCAGCATCGAAACAATCACGCGATCGGGGTGAGACCGAACCACCCCAGGTCTCCGACCAACGCCCCGTACCGCCAAACAGCCGCATCCCCCTGTTAAAAGATACCGTCATTGCTTTTGCGTAACGCCACTTGTCGCACCGTCCCCACTGCGCGAAGCATCGAGTTCGACTCGAATACGCCTGGTTAGCCAATTGATCGACGATCCCCAGAGATGTGGACAACGTTCGGGAGGCGAAGATGACCAAGCTCACGCGCGGCCGGACCACGGTGCTGATGGCGGCACTCACCCTCTTGTTACCCCTGGCGGCGTGCGGCAACAGTGCGTCGAGCAACGGCGACGTGCTGGTGGGGCTGGTCACCAAGACCGACACCAACCCGTTCTTCGTCAAGATGAAGGACGGCGCCCAGCAGGCGGCGGAGAAGACCGGCGCGAAGCTGCAGTCGTTCGCGGGCAAGCAGGACGGCGACAACCAGTCCCAGGTCGATGCCATCGAGAACCTGATCGGCGCGGGCGCGAAGGGCCTCCTGATCACACCGAACGACTCCAAGGGCATCGTGCCGTCGGTGGACAAGGCCCGCCAGGCCGGTCTGCTGGTGATCGCGCTGGACACCCAACTGGAGCCCGCGGACGCCGCCGACGCCACCTTCGCCACGGACAACTACCAGGCCGGCCTGCTGATCGGGAAGTGGGCGAAGGCCACGTTCGAGCAGTCGGGCAGGCCCGCGAAGATCGCGCTGCTCGACCTGAGCCCCAACCAGGTTTCGGTTGACGTGCAACGGGACCAGGGCTTCCTGGAGGGCTTCGGGATCGACGTGAAGGACAAGACCCGCATCGGCGACGAGTCCGACCCCCGCATCGTCGGCCACGACGTCACCGACGGCGCCCCCGAGGGTGGCCGCACGGCGATGGAGAACCTGCTGCAGAAGGATTCCGGCATCACGCTCGTCTACACGATCAACGAACCGGCGGCGGCGGGCGCGTACGAGGCGCTCAAGGCGGCGGGCAAGGAGAAGGACGTCGTGATCGTGTCCGTCGACGGCGGCTGCCCCGGCGTCGGCAACGTCAAGGACGGGCTCATCGGCGCCACCTCGCAGCAGTACCCGCTGAAGATGGCGCAGATGGGCGTCGAGGCGGTCGCGAAGTTCGCGCAGGACGGCACCAAGCCGTCGAACACCGCGGGCAAGAGCTTCGTCGACACCGGCGTCACGCTGATCACCGACAAGCCGACGACCGGCGTGGAGTCGAAGGACTCCGCGTGGGGCCTCGAGAACTGCTGGGGCTGAGAGCCATGACCACTACCGCACCCACCGCGGGAACGCCGATCGGCGACGAGCACGCCTCCCGGTCGCCGCTGTCGCGGCTGCAACACCTGCTGCACTCCCAGGCCACCATCGGACCCGCGGTCGTCCTCCTGATGGCGATCATCGTGTTCGCCCTGCTGTCCGACCGATTCCTGCAGCCCGCCAACATCTCCCTGATCGTGCAACAGGTCGCGGTCGTCGGCACCCTCGCGGTCGGCCAGACCATCATCATCCTCACCGCGGGCATCGACCTGTCCTGCGGCGCGATCATGGTGCTCACGTCCATCGTGATGGCGAAGATCTCCGCGGAGACCGGGTTGCCCGGCGTTCCCGCACTGCTGCTGGGTTTCCTGCTCGGCACGGTGTGCGGGCTGCTCAACGGCCTGCTCGTCACCCGGCTCAAGCTGCCGCCGTTCATCGTCACCCTCGGCACGCTCAACGTGTTCTTCGCGCTGAACCTCTGGTATTCCGAGAGCGCGACCATCCGCGGCGGCGACATGCCGAAGCTGCTGCTGTGGACCGGCCAGACCTTCACCGTCGGCGGCACTCGGGTCACCTACGGCTCGGTCATCATGGTGCTCCTGGTGGCGGCCATGGCGTTCGTGCTCAAGAACACCTCGTGGGGCAGGCACGTCTACGCCACCGGCGACGATCCCGAGGCGTCCCGCCTGTCCGGCATCCGCACCGCGCGCGTGCTGTTCAGCGTGTACGCCACGGCAGGTGCGATCTACGCGCTGGCCGCGTGGATCCTCATCGGCCGCATCGCCTCGGCCAGCCCGCAGGCCGGGCAGACCGAGAACCTGGACTCCATCACCGCGGTCGTCATCGGCGGCACCAGCCTGTTCGGCGGGCGCGGTGCCGTCGTCGGGTCGCTGATCGGCGCGCTCATCGTCGGCGTGTTCCGCAACGGCCTGGCGCTGGCGGGCGTGGACGTGCTGTGGCAGACGTTCGCGGTCGGCGTGCTGATCATCGCCGCGGTCTCGATCGACCAGTGGATCCGGAAGGTGAAGCCGTGACCACACCGATCCTCCAGGCGCGCGGTCTGGTCAAGCGGTATGGGCGGGTCACCGCGCTGGCGGGCGCGGACCTCGACCTGATGCCGGGCGAGATCCTGGCCGTCATCGGCGACAACGGCGCGGGCAAGTCCAGCCTCATCAAGGCGCTGTGCGGCGCGGTCGTGCCCGACGAGGGCGAAATCCTGCTGGACGGACAGCCCGTGTCGTTCGCCACCCCGGTGGACGCGCGGACCGCGGGCATCGAAACCGTGCACCAGAGCCTCGCCGTCGCCCCGTCGCTCGACATCGCCGCCAACCTGTTCCTCGGCCGCGAACGCCGCCGCCCCGGCGTCCTCGGCTCGGTGTTCCGGATGCTCGACCGCAACGGGATGCGCGACGAGGCCAAGAAGCAGCTCGACGCGCTCGGCATCATGACCATCCAGAACCCCGGCCAGGCCGTGGAAACCCTGTCCGGCGGCCAACGCCAAGCCGTGGCCGTCGCCCGCGCGGCCGCTTTCGGCAGCCGGGTCGTGATCATGGACGAACCCACGGCCGCCCTGGGTGTGCGGGAGTCCAGAGCGGTGCTCGACCTGATCCTCCAGGTGCGCGACCGAGGCCTGCCGGTGATCCTGATCAGCCACAACATGCCGCACGTGTTCGAGGTAGCCGACCGCGTCCACATCCAGCGGCTCGGCCGCCGCAAGACCGTGGTGGACCCGAAGACGATCTCGATGTCCGACGCGGTGGCGATCATGACCGGCGCCAAGGACGCGCCGGAGTAGTCCGGTGCGGCGGCGGACCCCCAGCCCGCCGCCGCACCCGGCTCACCGGGTGGCCGTGGTCGACGGCGTCAGGTCGGTGGCGGCCAGGAACGAGCCGTCCATGTAGAACGGCGTCGACGTGTGCTCGTGGGTGATGCGCCACGAGCCGTTCTCCTTGCGCAGCCCGACGGTCATGCGGAACCACATCGTGAACCCCTCCGGTGCTCCGAGAGGGGTGGCCGCCATCCGGTTGAGGCTGTGGCAGAACGCCAC
>JBDSAJ010000794.1:0-10733 GCA_039922235.1 Umezawaea sp. | reverse complement strand
GGAGGCCGCCGTAGTAGCCGTTGCCGTTGTTGATGGCCCAGTTGCCGCCCGCCTCGCAGCCCGCGAGCCGGTCCCAGTCGCTGCCGTCGGAGATGACGGGGTTGGGAGCGGCCTTGGTGCCCTTGCGGATCTTCTTGACGACCGGCGCCTTGGTGACCTGGGAGCCGATTTCCTCGCGGTTGACTTCCTGGCCGTTCTTGAGCGTGACGCGGTAGGACTTCATCGCCTCGCCGACGACGCCCTCCTGCTCGACCTTGGTCTCGCCCTTCTTCATCTCGCCGTCGAGGATCTCCTCGACCGGCGGGGCGATGGGCTCGGCCACGTTGATCACGGAGACGCCGGTGCGGCTGATGTGGATCTCGGCGCCGTTGGCGATCTTGAGGTCCGCGCCGCCTTCGACGGCGTCCTCGGCACCCAGCGCGAGCTTCTCGGCCTGCATCAGCTCGCCGACGGTGAGCGCGTTGGTCTTGAGCTGACGCGGGGCGTTGCCGCCGTCGTACAGCGTGATGTTCTTGAGGCTCTTGACCTGCAGCGCCATGCCCGAGAGGGGCACGTCCTTGCCGCGGTCGTCGGAGACCCAGGCGCCGTCGTCGTTGATGCCGAGCTGGTCGAGCGCCTCGCCGACGTTGACGGAGTGGACCCAACCCTCCTTCTGCTCGCCGTCGATGGTCGCCTTCACCAGTCGGCCGCGGTCGAGGGTGATCTTGCCGCCGTCGCCGACCTTCGCGTTCGGCGACGGGCTCAGCGCGTCGTGCTCGCCGATCGCGATGCCCTCGCCCGCGAGCACGTCGCCGACGGTCGAGTCGAACGTGCGGACGGTCTTCTCCTGGCCGTCCACGTCGACCGTGATCGACTTGTCCATCGCGATGGCGGTCGCGCCGCCGCCGGTGATGGTCACCAGCAGCGCCAGGACGGTCGCCTTGAGGAACTTGCGCTTCCAGGTGCTCACGGCCTCCACGAGGGCCGGAGGCGGGCCGCTGGGCTGCTCGGTGGCGTACTGCCGGGCCGACATCTCCTCGGGCAGCTCGTCGGGGATGACGATGGCCGGGAGGAGCGTGGTCTCGGCGTTGATGAGGCGGATCAGCTCGTCGACGTCCACGTTCGCCGTGGCGAGCAGGGCGTCCGCGTCGGAGCCGAGTACTTCGTAGACGTCGGCGGGCGTGACGCCCAGGCCGGTGGAGAAACCGGGGGAACTCGGGTGGTCCACGAAGGCGTGGGGCTCCATGACGCCCGTCGCAGTGGCCATGCCGGTCACCGGGGTGAACCAGTCGGTGTCGTCGTCGAACGAGTACACCGGGCTGTCCGCCGTGCTCGATCTGCCGCGATCCATCACTTGGGTCGATACCTCCTGAAGGCGGGAGACGACGCTCCGCGCACCGTGGGTGCTACCTGACGTGCAGTGGAGAAACTCGACTGCTCCTCGGCAACTCCCGTGCGTTTGCTCGACTGCTCGCTTCTGGCATTGGTACCCGCCCCGACAACGGGTGCGCTCCCCCTCGACAGCTTTCGACGTTCAGGGGCACGGTCACGGGACCGTAACGGAGGTCGCGAGGTTCCGCAAATACCCTGTTCAGAGTTGTGATGTGAGACACCCCAACGGCGGAGCAACCGGCTGCGCCATTCGTCGTAGGTCCCATTACGACCACTCCACGTCACGAAGCCGGAACACCCGCTCGACATTCCGGGTGACAGCGACTCCGAGATCGCCCAAATCGACGTCACGGAGAGTAGCAATTGCCCGAAGGGTGTAATTCGCGGCATATGGCTCATTAGGCCGTCCCCGGAACGGGTGAGGGGTCAAAAAAGGTGCGTCCGTCTCGACCAGGATCCGGTCTTCCGGCACCCACCGGGCCGCCTCGCGCAGCGCCGCCGAGTTCTTGAACGTCACCGGCCCGGCGAACGAGAGGACGAAACCGCGCTCCACGCACTCGCGTGCGAAGGCGAGGTCGCCGGAGAAGCAGTGGAAGACCACAGTGGACGGAGCGCCCTCCGCGTCCAAGATGTTCAGGATATCGGCGTGCGCGTCCCGGTCGTGGATCATCAGCGCCTTGTCGACGCGCTTGGAAAGCTCGATGTGCCAACGGAAAGCGTCCTGCTGCGCAGCAGGCGGCGAGTAGTCCCAGTAGTAGTCCAACCCGGTCTCGCCGATCGCGACCACGCGCGGGTGCTCGGCGAGCTTCGCCAGTTCGTCGCGCTCGGCGTCGCCGAACGACGCCGTCCGGGTCGGGTGCAGCGCGACCGCGCCGAACACCCTCGGGTCCCAGGTGGACGCTTCCGCGACCCAGCGCGCCGAGGGGAGGTCGTCGGCGACCGTGATCACCCGGTCGATCCCCGCGGCCGACGCCCGGTCCAGCACCTCGACCACGGCCTCGCGGGTGAGCGCTCCGCAGGCGTCCAGGTGCGTGTGCGAGTCGACCACCGGCACCGGAAGGGGTTCCGGGACCGGTGGTCGCTCACCGTGTCGTTTGGCCGTCACTTGACGATGGGCGCCCATTCGGGACCGGTCTCGCCCAGCTCGGGGTCGAGCTTCTGGAACAGCGGCACCGGCTTCTCCAGCGGCCTGCCGACCTCGATCGGCGTCGACGACCAGGTCGCCTGCTCACCCGCGTAGTCGCCGGTCAGGATCGGGTACTTGCGGTCCGTCTCGTCCAGGTCGGTGACCTCGACCATCTGCGGCTGCGCGGCCCACACGCCCGTGCCGCCCAGCGCCTCGTGCACCTTCTGCGCCGAATGCGGCAGGAACGGCGTCAGCAGCGTGTTCGCGTCCTGCACGACCTGGAGCGCGGTGTGCAGGATCGTGTCGCGGCGGTCCGGGTCGTCCTTGACCTTCCACGGCTCCTGCTCGGACAGGTACCGGTTCGCGGCCGTGACGACCCGCATGGCCTCCGAGGACGCCAGCTTGAACCGGGACCGGCGCAGGTTCGCGCCGACCGTCTCGAACGCGGCGCGCGAGAGCGCCTTCAGCTCCTCGTCCGCCGCCGTCGGGGCCGACGGGCGCGGGATGGAGCCGACGTTCTTGTGCGCCATCGAGACCGACCGGTTGACCAGGTTGCCCCACTCGTTGGCCAGCTCGAAGTTCGTGCGCCGGACGAACTCGTCCCAGGTGAAGTCGGTGTCCTGGTTCTCCGGGCCCGCCACCGAGATGAAGTAGCGCAGCGCGTCCGGACCGAAGTCGCGGAGGAAGTCGCGCACGTAGATCACGGTGCCGCGGGAGGTGGAGAACTTCGAGCCGCTCATCGTGAGGAACTCGCTGGAGACGACCTCGGTCGGCAGGTTCAGGTTCCCGAAGGAACCGGGCTGACCGCCCTTGTCGCCCGCGCCGTTCTGCCCCATCAGCAGCGACGGCCAGATCAGCGAGTGGAAGACGATGTTGTCCTTGCCCATGAAGTAGTAGCTCTGGGCCGAGGGGTCGGTCCAGAACTCCTTCCAGGCGTCGTCGTCGCCGCTGCGCCGGGCCCACTCGACGCTGGCCGACAGGTAGCCGATCACCGCGTCGAACCACACGTAGAACCGCTTCATCGGCTGGTCGCGCCAGCCGTCCAGCGGCACCGGGATGCCCCAGTCGAGGTCACGGGTGATCGCCCGCGGGCGCAGGTCGCCTAGCAGGTTCTGGCTGAACTTGAGCACGTTCGGCCGCCAGTCCGTGCGACCCGACAGGTAGCCGCCCAGCGACTCGGCGAACGCGGGCAGGTCGAGGAACAGGTGCTCGGTCTCGATGAACTTCGGGACCTCGCCGTTGATCCGCGACCGCGGGTTCTTCAGGTCGGCCGGGTCGAGCTGGTTGCCGCAGTTGTCGCACTGGTCGCCGCGCGCGCCGTCGTACCCGCAGATCGGGCAGGTGCCCTCGATGTAGCGGTCCGGCAGCGTCCGGCCGGTCGACGGGCTGATCGCGCCCATCTGCGTCTTCGGCACGATGTAGCCGTTGCGCCACAGGCCGAGGAACAGCTCCTGCACCACCTTGTAGTGGTTGCCGGTGGTGGTGCGGGTGAACAGGTCGTAGGACAGCCCGAGGCCCTGCAGGTCCTCGGCGATCACGCGGTTGTACTTGTCGGCCAGCTCGCGGGTGGTCAGGCCCTCCTGGTCGGCCTGCACCGAGATCGGTGTGCCGTGCTCGTCGGTGCCGCTGACCATGAGCACCCGGTTGCCCGACATGCGCATGTAGCGGGAGAACACGTCGGAGGGGACACCGAAACCGGAAACGTGGCCGATGTGGCGGGGGCCGTTGGCGTATGGCCAGGCCACCGCCGTCAACACGGGGGCACTCATGCGGGTAAGCCTACGGATGACCACCGACAGCCCTTGCATCGGTCGTCCAACAAGAAGTGATCTATCTCACAAAATCCCGCTGACTAACGCGCTGACCTCGCAAAAGGTTGCAAGCAACTTTTCGAGCCTGCCATCCCCTGACTCCAGTCATGGGTGGAAGACGGTGGTGGCTGGGCGCGATGGTGTTCGGCGCTGTGGTGGCCATGGCGGCGACGAGCACGCACCTGGGGACAGGTCAGGAACAGGGCGCGGTGGTCCTCGTGGCGGTGCCGCCGTCGAGCGCACCGGTCAGCCCGGTCGTGCCGACGACGTCGGAGACCTCGACGCCTGCCCCGACGACCATCCAGGCGCCCGAACCCTCGCCCGTGATCGAGCCGGCCAAGCCGGGGAACTACCTCGACGTGGCAGGTGACATCGAACTCGGGGTGGTCGTGCGGGACCGGCAGACCGGCGAGGACCTCGTGTCGCAGAACCCCGACCAGCGGTTCGACTCCGCGTCGCTGGTCAAGGTCCTGATCGCCCTCGAGGCTCTGGGCACCGGGTCGCAGGACCCGGCCGAGGTCTCCCGGATGCTCTCCACCAGCGACGACGACGCCGCCAGCCGGATGTGGTCCACAGGGGGAGGCAACCGGATCGTGACCAAGTGGGTCAAGCGGCTGGGGCTCACCGGCACGGCACCGCCCGCCGACCCGAACCGGTGGGGCGACACGCAGACGACCGCCGCGGACATGGCGGCGGTCTACCTCCACCTCTTCGAGAGCCCCGACGGGGACACCGTGATCAGCGCGCTGGACGCGATGACCGACTACGGGGAGGACGGGTTCGACCAGCGCTTCGGCATCCCGGCCGCGGCGGATGGCCGCCGGTGGGCGGTGAAGCAGGGCTGGGCGTGCTGCCGGAACGGCCGGGTCCTGCACACCACAGGTCTGGTCGGCGACGACCAGCAGTACGTCGTGGTCGTGCTGACCGCTCAGCCCGCGAGCACCACCTCGACGGCCGCGAGGGCCAAGGTCACCGAGATCACCGCGGCGCTGCTCACGGAGCTTTGACCGCCGGCCGGGCCGAGCACGAGTGATCTGCATCACCATAGTCGGCCCACTGACGCCTTGGACTCGAAAAGGTTGCGAGCAACCTCCGGACCGTCCGACCCGTCGTCCCGTCCATGGTCCACAAACGGTGGTGGCTCGGCGCGGTGGCGCTCGGTGCCGTAGCGACAATGGTGAGCGCGTGCGTGGGAGCGGAGCAGACGAGGGGCGAACCCGGCTCGCGCGCGTCGAACACCGCGGCGTCGAGCCCGGTCAAGCCGCTCGGGCTCGACGAGTTGAGCCGGGGCATCGACCTCGGCATCGTGGTGCGGGACCTGCAGACCGGGGAGGACCTGTCGCTGCGCAACCAGGACCAGGTGTTCGACTCCGCGTCGCTGGTCAAGGTCCTGATCGCCCTCGACTCGCTGGCGAACCGGCGGGACCCGGCGGAATCCGTGGTCGCGATGCTCGCGAACAGCGACGACGGCGAGGCGACCCGGATGTGGGACGAGGGCGGCGGCCCGCTGATCGTGACCACGTGGGCAAGTCGGATCGGGCTGGCGAACACCTCACCGCCGGAGGACCCGGTCGAGTGGGGCGAAACGAGGACCACGGCGTCGGACCTGGCGCTCGTGTACCGCCACCTGCTCCACGACGCCGACGGACCCGTGGTCCTCGAAGGGCTCGACGGGATGACCGACTTCGGCTTGGACGGCTTCGACCAGCGCTTCGGCATCCCCGTGGCGGCAGGCGACCGGCACTGGGAGGTGAAGCAGGGCTGGGCGTGCTGCCACGGCCACCGGACCCTGCACAGCACCGGCCTCGTCGGGCCGGACAACCGCTACGTGGTGATCGTGCTCACCGGCCAGCCGGTGGAGACCCCCGTACCCGCCGCGACGGCCAGGGTCACCGACATCGTGACGGCGCTGCTCAAGGGGCTTTGACCGCCGCGTCGTACAGCGCCTTCTTGCTCACGCCCGCCGCTTCGGCCACCTCGGCGGCCGCGGCCTTCATCCGCTCGCCGTCGGACACCCGCTGGCGCACCTCCACGACCAGTGACGCCAGGTCGGTGGGCGCCTCGGCGGGTTCGGCCCCGGACAGCACGACGGTGATCTCACCGCGCACGCCGTCGACGGCCCACTCGGCCAGTTCCCCCAGACCGCCGCGCTTCACCTCTTCGTAGGTCTTGGTCAGCTCGCGGCACACGGCGGCGGCCCGGTCTGCGCCCAGCACGTGCGCGGCGTCCGCGAGCGTGTCGGCGATCCGGTGCGGCGACTCGAAGAACACGACCGTCCGCGGCTCGGCCTTGAGCGCGGCGAACCACTTCCTCCGCTCCCCCTGCTTGCGCGGCGGGAACCCGTCGAAGCAGAACCGGTCGCACGGCAGCCCCGACACGGCCAGCGCCGTCGTGACCGCCGACGGGCCGGGCAGGCACGTCACGGGCAGGTCCTCGGCCACGCACGCCGCCACCAGCCGGTAGCCCGGATCGGACACGCTCGGCATCCCGGCGTCCGTCACCAGCAGCACCGTCGACCCCGCGTGCATGGCCTCCACCAGGCCGGGGAGCCTGCTGATCTCCACCTGGTCGTAGAAGCTCACGACCCGTCCGGCGGGCTTCACCTGCAGCGCCGACGCCAGCCAGTGCAACCGGCGGGTGTCCTCCGCGGCGATGACGTCAGCGGTCTCCAGCGCCTCCACCAGTCGTGGCGACGCGTCGCGAACGTCCCCGAGAGGGGTGGCTGCCAGAACCAAACGGCCTGATCCAGATACGGGACTCACAACCTTCACCCTACGATCGCACCCGTGAGCCTCCTCGTGCCGCAGTCACCAGACGACGTGGTCGACGTCGGAGACGTCCCGCCCGCGTCCCGCCCGGAAGGTGCCGACCGCGAGGAACGGGTCGCGGCGCTGACACCGCGCGTGCCGTCGAACCGGATGCGCGGCTGGATCATGACGCTGACCCTGGCGTTCGTCGGCGGCCTGGTGCGGTTCTGGAACCTCGGGTTCCCGACCGACAAGGGCACGCCGATCTTCGACGAGAAGCACTACGTGCCGCAGGCAGCGCAGGTGGTGCGCAACGGCGGCGTCGAGGACAACCCCGGCTACGAACTCGTCGTGCACCCGCCGCTGGGCAAGCAGCTCATCGGGCTCGGCGAGTGGATGTTCGGCTACGACGGCGTCGGCTGGCGGTTCGCCTCGGCGGCCGCGGGCACGATCAGCATCCTGCTGATCATCCGGATCGCCCGGCGGCTGACGGGCTCCGAACTGCTCGCCGCCATCGCCGGCATCCTGCTGATCTGCGACGGCGTCTCGCACGTCCAGTCGCGGATGGGGATGCTGGACATCTTCCTGGCCGTGTTCGTGGTGGCCGCGTTCGCGTGCCTGGTGGCCGACCGGGACCAGATGCGGTCCCGGCTCGCCGTGGCCGTCCGCGAGGGCTGGGTCGACAAGTCGCCGTACGGCCCGTGGCTCGGGTTCCGCTGGTGGCGCTTCGGCGCGGGCGTCTGCGTAGGCCTCGCGTGCGGCGTGAAGTGGTCCGGCCTCTGGTACGTGGCCGCGTTCGGCGTCCTGTCCGTCGTGTGGAGCGCGCTGGCCCGCCGCTCGGCCGGGGTGCGCAACCCGTGGCTGGGGTCGATCGCGAAGGACCTGGCGCCGTCGCTGGTGGCACTGCTGATCATCCCGATCCTGGTCTACCTGGGCACCTGGTGGGCGTGGTTCTCCAGCGAGACCGGCATCGACCGGCACGTGGCGGGCGTGAAGATCGGCAAGGACTCGTTCGTCCCGGAAGCCCTGCGCGCGCTCTGGTACTACAGCGGCAACGTCCTCGAGTTCCACAGCAAGCTGGTGACGTCGGCGACGAACCACCACCCGTGGGAGTCGAAGCCGTGGACGTGGCCGATGGGCCTGCGGCCGATGCTCTACTACTACGAGGGCTCGGTGCAGGGCTGCGGCCAGGCGAGCTGCGTCGGCGCGATCATGCTGATCGGCACGCCCGCCATGTGGTGGCTGGCGTTCCCGGCCATCGCGTGGGGGCTGTGGCGGTCGATCGCCCGGCTGGACTGGCGCTACGCGGGCGTGCTCGTGGCCTACATGGCCGGCCTGCTGCCGTGGTTCCTGAACCTGGACCGGCAGATGTACTTCTTCTACGTGACGCCGATGGCGCCGTTCCTGGTCCTGCTGATCACGCTGGCGCTCGGCCACGTGCTCGGCCCGGTCGTCGCGGGCAACGAGCGGCGGGGCACCGGTCTGCTCGCGGTGGCCCTGTACGTGGGCCTGGTGGTGGCGAACTTCGTGTGGCTGTGGCCGATCCTCAACGGCAACCCGATCACGCCGGAGATGTGGGAGATGCAGCGCTGGCTGCCCTCGTGGAGCTAGCACTTCCCCAGCTCTACCCGATCGAGTGACAGGCGAACCCCCGGTTTTTGTCGGGGGTCACCTGTCTACTCGATCCCATGACCGACCTACAGCAAACTGCCGCTCAACCGCGTGGTCTCCGGCCCGTCCTGCGAGGAGAGGGCCGTGGACACCAGCGCCACGGGCACGTCCTCCGGTGGCGTGAAGTCCTCTTCGGACCGGATCCGGGGCGGCGCCGCGGCCCATGGCTTGAGCGTCTGCACGACCTCTTCGTAGAAGCCCGTCACACCGCCCAGCACCGAGTCGATGAAGGAGTTCCGCCCGGTCCCCCGCTTGGCACCCATCGCCCCGGACCGCTCGATCCGGAAGCTCCGGATCTCCTTCTGCGGGTCGACGAGCAGCACACCGGGGTTGTCGCGGACGAACGCGAGCAGCTCGGACGCACCCGCACCCCTCCCGTGCAACGCGAACGCCTCCAGCCGCAGCGACCCAGGAGCGTCCTTGAGCTGCCGGATCAACCAGTTGATCCGCGTGGTGGGCCGCCCTTCCCTGGGCGCGTCCAGGTCGACGTGGCACAGCACACGGCCCGCCCGCAGGTCCGCGACGACGTGCACCGTGCCGACGGCGCCGGGAATGTGGATCCCCCCGCTCAACCGCCCCTCGGTGACCAGCTGCGCGACCTGCTTCGCCACCCGGCTCTGCGGATCCGCCAGTTCCTTGCGCGACAACGCGGGCGTCACCTCGGTGCCGAGCCGCCGCCCCAGCTGCAGGCAGGCGAACCGCAACAACGCGTCGAACCGCAACGCGACCTCCGCCGTCGCCTGGTCGGACGCCCGCACCGTCCCAGCGGCAACAGCCTCCCGCAACGGCACCCAGGAACCGCCCATGTCGTCGAACTCCATGGCACCGGACCGCGGGTGCTCCAGGTACCGGATCAGCTCACCGAGCACCCAGGCCTGATCGGGATCCGCGACACCGCGGTGCTCCTTCTGCATCACGGCCTCACCCAACACCTCGGTCCAGGACCAGTGGTGCAACGCGACCTTCCGCAACTTCCGCCGATCCACAGCGGTCGGGTGCTGCCCCGGCATGGCGGGGATCTCGTTGGAAATCGTGATCAACGCATCGAACCCGAACTCCCGCGCAACATCCAGGTAGTTCTCCAACTGCTCCTTCTGCAACTCATTGGTCCCGGTCTTCACCTCGACCAACGCCGTCCACGACCGCTGCCCCCGAACAACCCGGATCAACCCGTCCGGAATGACCTTGCGCCCATCCACCTCGAACGGCACCTCGATGAACGTCCGCACCGCAGCCGCAGGCGCCCCAAGCGGCTGCGTCAACGCCCGCCCGAACTCCCGCACAGCCGACATCACCGCAAGCAACGCAGAGGTAGCCCGCCGCTCCTGCTCATCAGCCCCGTTGATGCCCGAGGTGGGAATCAGCCGAGCAGAATGCCAACTCTCCTCAGACGCCACATCCACCTCGTCACCAGCGCAGCAACAGGAATCACCGCTTTGGTCGCCAACCACCAGAGCTTCGTTACTCACCCAGCTCAGCCCTTGATCCACCACCGCACAACCCACCAACCAGACACTCCACCCGGCCCCAAACACCACTCCCCACCCCAAACCCAACGGCCCAGCCTCGCCCAGGCTCCAGCAAGCTTCCAGCAACCCAGCTACAACCCGCTCCGCACGAACCGGCTTCCAACAGCCCCAGCCCAACCCGGCTCCAACCCCACTGGCTTCCCAACGGACACCCAGCCCGAACCTGCCCCAAACCCAACCACTTCCAGAGCAATACCCAGCCATCTCAACTCAGATCCAACCGCTTCCCCAACCAGAAGCTGACCTGGACAAACCCCACCTCAACCAGCCCCCAACGCCCCTTCCCACCCACCCGCTTCCGACCAGAACTCCCGGCCCAACTCAGCTTCAACTCACCAACTTCCCAAACGGGCACTCGCCCCAGCCGTGAACTCACCGACACCCAGAACAGGCCCCCAACCCAACCAATTTCCAAAGCGGCCCCCGGCCCAAACCCACCCACAACGCAACCCAGACCAACGGCCCCCAGGCCAAACCT
>JBDSAJ010000793.1:0-12327 GCA_039922235.1 Umezawaea sp. | reverse complement strand
CAGTGCCACCTCGGCGTGGAGACGATGGGGCTCGCGCTGAAGGGGGCTCGCACGACGGGGCTCGACTTCTCGCCGAAGGCCGTTGCCGAGGCGGACCGGATCGCGTGCGGGCGCGGTCTGGAGATCGACTACGTGTGCGCGGACGTCCACGACGCGGTCGACGTGCTGGGGGCCGGGCGGTTCGACGTCGTCTACACCGGCAAGGGCGCGCTCTGCTACCTGCCGGACCTGGCGAGGTGGGCGGACGTGGTCGCCGGGCTGCTGAAGCCGGGCGGGTTCCTGTACGTGGCGGAGTTCCACCCGCTGCTGACGGCGTTCGGGCCCGCGCCGGACGGCACGACCGAGCTGACCCTGCGGTACGACTACCTGGAGGGCCGGGGCGCGCTGGAGAAGAACAGCACCCACACCTACACCGACGGGCCCCCGCTCGACGGGCACACGACCGCGTACGAGTGGGCGCACGGGCTGGGCGAGGTGGTCACCACGCTGGTCCGGGCGGGGTTCGCGGTGGACCGGCTGACCGAGAGCGAGCTGATCCCGTGGCCGCGGTGGCCCCAGATGGTCCTGACCGACAGCGGGTGGTGGGCGCTGCCCGACCACGCGCCGCGCGTCCCGCTGCTCTACGGGCTCAAGGCGACGAAGGTCACGTCCGCACGCTGAGCACCGAGCAGCCGAGCCGCAGGGCGTCGGCGAGCACGCGGTCGCTGACGGCGGGTTCGACGAGGAGGCTGAGCCGTCCGTCGGTGGCGGCGACCACGCTGACACCGTCCCACTCGCCGATGACGGTCGTGGTGAGGTCGCTCACCCGGTTCAGCTCGATCGCCACGCCGGTCGCCCCCACCCGTCCTCGCAGCACGACTTCCCGTGCGCCGGGGAGCCCTCGGGCGGTGCCGCGGTGGTCGGTGACGAGCACCACCGCCTCGGACGCGGCGACCATCTCGGCCAGCACGGCACTGGCGCCGGTGTCCAGGCCGGTCCACGGCTCGTCGAGCACGATCAGGTCGGTGGCCAGGAACGCCTGCGCGATGGCGACCTTCTGCGCGTTGCCCTTGGATAGCGTCGAGATCGGCGCGGTGGCGTCGCCGTGGAAACCGAGGGCGTCCAGCACCTCGGGTCCGGTGCGCGCCGTCGTGGATCTCGGCGCGCCGCGCACGGCGGCGAGGTGCCTCAGGTAGGTCTCGGCGGACAGCCGCAGCCCTGGTGGGAAGCGTTCCGGCAGGTAGCCGACCGCGCGTGGCCTGCCGCGCACCCGTCCGCTGCTCGGGGCCGTCACACCTGCGATGATCCTCAACAAGGTCGACTTCCCAGAGCCGTTGCCGCCGGTGAACACGGTCAGTTCGCCGGGGTCGAAGCTGAGGTCGACGTCCTGGAGCACCCACGGGCCCCGGCCGTAGCGCTTGCCGATCCGTTCGAGTTGGATCACGCGGACATCCTGCCCGTAGTTAGGTGAGCCTGGGTTGAAGCCCTATAAAGGACGCGCGTACTGTTTAAACCAGAGGGCAACGTCTGCGCCACCAGCGCGAGTGCGCAAGACTCGCCTTGTTCCCAACCACCAGACTTGCGCTGTATGGAGTTGACGTGACTGCACCTTCGAGCAAGGACAGCTTCGGCGCCCGCGGATCCCTCACCGTCGGGGACGCCTCGTACGAGGTGTTCCGGCTCAACGCCGTCGAAGGCGCCGAGCGCCTGCCCTACAGCCTGAAGATCCTGCTGGAGAACCTGCTGCGGACCGAGGACGGCGCGAACATCACCGCCGACCACGTCCGCGCGCTCGCCAGCTGGGACCCGGCGGCCGAGCCGTCGACCGAGATCCAGTTCACCCCGGCCCGCGTGGTCATGCAGGACTTCACCGGCGTGCCCTGCGTCGTGGACCTCGCCACCATGCGCGAGGCCGTGACGCAGCTCGGCGGCGACCCCACCAAGGTCAACCCGCTGGCCCCGGCCGAGCTGGTCATCGACCACTCGGTCATCGCCGACATCTTCGGCCGCCCGGACGCGTTCGAGTCGAACGTGGACCTGGAGTACCAACGCAACTTCGAGCGCTACCAGTTCCTCCGCTGGGGCCAGACCGCGTTCGACGAGTTCAAGGTCGTCCCGCCGGGCACCGGCATCGTGCACCAGGTGAACATCGAGCACCTGGCCCGCGTGATCATGACCCGCAACGGCCAGGCGTACCCGGACACGCTGGTCGGCACCGACTCCCACACGACCATGGTCAACGGCCTGGGCGTGCTGGGCTGGGGCGTCGGCGGCATCGAGGCCGAGGCCGCGATGCTGGGCCAGCCCGTGTCGATGCTGATCCCCCGCGTGGTCGGCTTCAAGCTGCACGGCGAACTGCCCGCGGGCGCGACCGCCACCGACCTGGTGCTGACGATCACCGAGATGCTGCGCAAGCAGGGCGTCGTCGGCAAGTTCGTCGAGTTCTACGGCAAGGGCGTCGGCGCGGTGCCGCTGGCGAACCGCGCCACCATCGGCAACATGAGCCCCGAGTTCGGGTCCACGGTCGGCATCTTCCCGATCGACCAGGAGACCATCGACTACCTCAAGCTCACCGGCCGCTCCGCCGAGCAGATCGCGCTCGTCGAGGCGTACGCCAAGGAGCAGGGCCTCTGGCACGACCCGGACTTCGAGGCCGTCTACTCCGAGACGCTGGAACTGGACCTCGCGACGATCGTCCCGTCCATCGCGGGCCCGAAGCGGCCGCAGGACCGGATCGAGCTGGTCAACGGCAAGGAAGCGTTCCGCCAGTCCCTCAAGGCGTACGTGACGCACGGCGACGTCGAGGCGAAGTCGTCCGTCGACGACGCCATCGAGGACACCTTCCCGGCCAGCGACCCGATCGCGGTGCACGAGGGCGAGAACGGCAACGGCCGCCCGCACGTGTTCCACTCGGCCGCCGAGGGCGCCGAGGGCCGTCCGAGCAACCCGGTCAAGGTGTCGCTCGACGGCGCGGAGTTCGAGCTGGACCACGGCGCCGTGGCGATCGCCGCGATCACGTCGTGCACGAACACGTCCAACCCGTCGGTCATGATCGGCGCGGCGCTGCTGGCCAAGAAGGCCGTCGAGCGCGGCCTGGAGCGCAAGCCGTGGGTCAAGACGACCCTCGCGCCCGGCTCCAAGGTCGTCATGGACTACTACGAGCGCGCGGGCCTCACGCCGTACCTGGAGAAGCTCGGCTTCCACCTGGTCGGCTACGGCTGCACCACGTGCATCGGCAACTCCGGTCCGCTCCAGGACGAGATCTCCGAGGGCATCCAGGCCAACGACCTCGCGGCGGTGTCGGTGCTGTCCGGCAACCGCAACTTCGAGGGCCGGATCAACCCGGACATCAAGATGAACTACCTGGCCAGCCCGCCGCTGGTCGTCGCGTACGCGCTCGCGGGGTCGATGGACAAGGACATCACCACCGAGCCGCTGGGCAACGACCAGGACGGCAAGCCGGTCTACCTCGCGGACATCTGGCCGTCGGCGCAGGAGGTCGCGGAGGTCGTCTCCACGTCCATCACGTCGGAGATGTTCACCAAGGACTACGCGGACGTGTTCGCCGGTGACCAGCGCTGGCAGTCGCTGCCGACGCCGACCGGCAAGACGTTCGAGTGGGCCGAGGACTCGACCTACGTGCGCAAGCCCCCGTACTTCGAGGGCATGGAGATGGACCCCAAGCCGGTCACCGACGTGTCGGGCGCCCGCGTCCTCGCGCTGCTCGGCGACTCGGTCACCACGGACCACATCTCCCCCGCCGGTTCGATCAAGGGTGATTCCCCCGCGGGCAAGTACCTGACCGAGCACGGCGTGGAGCGCAAGGACTTCAACTCCTACGGCTCCCGTCGCGGCAACCACGAGGTGATGATCCGCGGCACGTTCGCGAACATCCGGCTGCGCAACCTGCTGCTTGCCGGCGTTGGTTCGGACGGAGTCCAGGGCGGCTTCACCCGCAACTTCCTGGCCGACGGCTCGCCGCAGACCACGATCTACGACGCGTCGGCCGCGTACGCCGCCGAAGGCGTGCCGCTGGTCGTGCTGGCGGGCAAGGAGTACGGCTCCGGCTCGTCCCGCGACTGGGCCGCGAAGGGCACCGCGCTGCTCGGCGTCCGCGTCGTGATCGCCGAGTCGTTCGAGCGCATCCACCGCTCGAACCTCATCGGCATGGGCGTCCTGCCGCTCCAGTACCCGGCCGGCGAGACCGCCGCGTCCCTTGGCCTGGACGGCACGGAGACCTACGACGTCTCCGGCGTGACCGTGCTCAACGACGGCTCCACGCCGTCCACCGTGCACGTGGTCGCGGTGAAGGGTGACTCGAAGGTGGAGTTCGACGCGGTCGTCCGCATCGACACCCCCGGCGAGGCCGACTACTACCGCAACGGCGGCATCATGCAGTACGTGCTGCGCAAGATGGTCCGCAGCTAGGACCCGTTTCGCCGAAGGCCCGTCCGGTTCCGACCGGGCGGGCCTTCGGCGTTGTCCGGCAGCGCCCGCGGCGTGGGTCGATCTAGAGTGCGGCCCATGCGGGTTGTGGACGTGCTGGCCGAGCACCTGCCGTCGTACCTGGTCGAGCGGGTGACGCTGCTGGGCGAGGGACAGGACAACGTCGCCTACGAGGTGAACGGCGAGTTGGTCGTGCGGTTCGCGAAGGTGCCCGATCCGGCGGAGACCGATCGGGAGGCGCGGCTGCTGGAGAAGGTGGCCGAGGTGTCGCCGATTCCGGTGCCCACGCCCGTGTTCTCCGTCACCGAGATCGGGTGCCTGGCGTACTGGAAGGTGCCTGGAACGCAACTTCTGCGGTTGCGCGGCGCGCCCGTGGTGGAGATCGGCGCAACGCTCGGCGGGTACCTGGCGGTGCTGAACGCGGTGCCGGTCTCGCTGATGGCGGACGTGGTGTCGGCGGATGACGAGCCGTTGTCGCAGTGGCTCGCGGAGGCAGCCGAGGTGTAGGTGCCGTCGGCCGTGCCGAGTGTCCACCGTGGACGCATCGAGGAGTTCCTGACTGGTGGAACACCGGCGGATCGACCGGGATTGGTGTTCTCGCACAACGACTTGGGCATGGAGCACGTGCTGGTCGATCCTCGCACGTGGACGGTGAGCGGGGTGATCGACTGGACGGACGCGGCGTTCACGGACCCGGCCTACGACCTCGGGCTGATCTACCGCGACCTCGGTCCGGCGGCGTTCGGGGCGGCGCTGGCCGCATACGGCAGCGACGAACCACGCGAGCGGGCGGTGTTCCTCGCGCGGTGCACGGTGCTCGAAGACCTGGCGTACGGAATCCGCTCCGGGAAGCGGGTCTACGCCGACAACGCGCTGGCCTCGCTGGAGTGGCTGTTCTGTTAGCGTGGCTAATCATGTGGACCGGACTGCTGCTCGCCGGCTTGGTGGTGACGCTCGGCGGGCTGGTCCAAGGCCTGGCGGGCTTCGGGTTGGCGCTCGTGGCGGTGCCGATCTTGGCGCTGCTGGACCCGTCGCTGCTGCCCGTGCCGATCCTCATCACCGCCATGACCCACTCGATCATGAGCCTGGCGCGCGAACACGCCCACGTCGACTGGCGCGGTGTCGGCTGGGCGATCCTCGGCAGGCTGCCCGGCACCGTGATCGGCGTGCTGCTGGTGGACTCGTTGGACCAGGACCAGTTCAGCCTGCTGATCGGTGTGGTGGTGCTGATCGGCGTGCTGCTCTCGATCACCACTTGGAACCCCCGCCCCACCCCGACGGCGCTCGTCATCGCGGGCTTGGCCAGCGGCTCGTTCGGCACCGCGATGTCCGTCGGCGGCCCACCCGTGGCCATGCTGTACCAGAACTCCCCCGGCGCCGAGATCCGCGCGACCCTCGCGGCCTACTTCGTGCTGGGCTCGTTCACGTCGATCATCGGCCTGTTCGTCGCGGGCCAGGTGCACGGCCATCAGGTCGTCACCGGTCTGCTCCTGATCCCGTTCCTGATCGCCGGTTTCCTGCTGTCCAGCCCGTTGCGGAAATTGGTCGACGCCAAGGGGATCCGGACGCCGGTGCTGCTGCTGTCGACCGTCGCCGCGATCACCCTGATCCTGCGCAGCGCGCTCGGGTAGGTCACTTCGCGCCCACCGCATCCTCCTCGTCGAGGAAACCGCCGGACTGATGGCGCCACAGCTTCGCGTACGTCCCGTTCCCGGCGAGCAGCTGTGCGTGGGTGCCTTGTTCGGTGATCCGACCCCGGTCGAGCACGATCAGCTGGTTCATCCGCACGACCGTGCTCAACCTGTGGGCCACGACGATCGCGGTGCGGCCCTCCATGATCCGCCACAGGGCCTCCTGGACCAGCACCTCGCTACCTTGCTCGAACCGAACCTGGGAATCCTTGGTCCGCGCCGAGCCCGCCGCTGACCCCGACCGCGATCGCGATCGCGAGGCCGAGCACGTTGGTGAGCGATCCCGCGAAGTTGTCGTGGAAGAACGCCGCGTCCTTGCCCAGCTCGTCCATGGCGAGGGCCGACAGGTGCTCGATCCCGCGCCCGTCCGTGCGGTTGAGGCAGTACAGGCCGATGCGCCACAACACTTCCGAGACGAGCATGAGGCCACCGAACGTCAGCAGTTACGGCATGACGACGCCGAGGCCGGTGTCGCCGCCCTCCGCGAGCCGTCCCACGAGCGCGCCCACCGCCAACGGCGCGAGGTAGAGCTGGCACGTGACGCCCAGAGCGGGCGCCACGAGTGCGCCCAAGGTGATGAATCCGTGCCGCCGCAACTCCCTCCAGTACAAGCGCAGGACGAGCACTACCGCGTTCTTGCGGACGGTTCTTCCGGTCCTGGCGCGACCATCTGACTCCCTCCGGGCACCTCGGCCTCTTCGTGCTGCCGGAGGAAACCGAGTCGCAGCGACCGAATATCGCCCACGGGTGTCTCCGGGAACGCGGTTCACCCGGCTTCCGATGGGCGCGATTCCGTTCTGGCACCAGGGAATCGCGAAGTCGTCAGTCGGTCTCACCTGTGCGGGTCCGGTAGCGCGCGTAGATCAGTCCGCTGTCGAAGGCCCGCTCCTCGACCAGGTCGAGATCGAGGCGCACGCCGTCGGGGAAGAACCGCTGGCCGCCGCCGACCACCCTCGTGGTGGTGAACAGGTGGTACTCGTCCACCAAGCCTGCCGCGATCGCGTGGGCCGCGAGGTTCGGGCCGCTGACCGTGATGTCGGCCTCGGCTTCGGCCTTGAGCTTGCGCACCGCGTCCGGGTCGAAGGTCCGCTCGATCCTGGTCTTCGCGCTGGACACCGATTCCAGCGTCGTGGAGTACACGACCTTCTCCGCGGCCTGCCAGTCGCGGGCGTACTGCAGGATGTGCGGCGGCACGTCGGGCATGGTGTGCGCGGTCTCCCAGAAGACCATCGTCTCGTACATCCGGCGGCCGTAGAGGAACGTGCCGACGTGGCGGAAGACGTCGCCGATGAAGGTGTGCACCTCCTCGACCTCGGCCCCAGCGCCGAGGTCGCCCTCCGTCGCCTTGGCGTAGCCGTCGAGCGAGGTGATCATCGAGTAGATGAGCTTGGCCATGTGTCTCCTTCGGGTGCGATCAAGGCAGCGAGGTCGGCAGGGCGGGACAGGTAGGGCGAGTGGCTCGTCGGCCAGTCGAGCGCGGTGGTGCAGCGGTCGGCCATGGCGCGTTGCACGGCCGGGTCGATGGCTCTGTCCCGCGTGCACACGACGTAGGTCGAGGGGACGTGCCGCCAGGCTTGGCGGTCGGGTACGCCACGGCCGCAGCCGGGTGCCTGGGCGCGGAGTTGGGCGGCCGCGTGGATGGCGACGGCGGGTGTGCAGTCGCCGTAGAAGAGGGCCGGGGCCAAGTGGGGGTCAATGCGGGTTCCGCCGTTCTCGGCGGGCAGCACGGCCGCGCGGAGGTCTGCGGTCGCGCCGCCCAGGCTTGCCGCGCTCTCGCCTTCGTCCGGGACGAAGGCAGCCAGGTACACCAGCCCGGTCACGCCGGTCAGGCCGGTGATGACCGAGCCGCCGTAGGAGTGGCCCAGTGCGAGGGGTGGGGTCGGCAGGGTGTCGACCACGGCCTGCACGGCCCGCGTGTCCGCCGCCAGGGAGCCGCGGTGCAGTGCGGGTACGGCGACCGTGACGCCTCGCGCCCGCAGGAGGGTGGCCAGAGCGGTGAAGTGGGCTGGTTGGTGGTAGAGGCCGTGGACGAGGACTGCCGAGATCACGTGACCACGATCTGGTGAACATCGGCATAGATCACTCGTCCGGGGGAATCGGACCACACGGTTTCGTACGGGACGTGGTGTGCGGTGAGGATGGCCAGGTAGCCGGGGACGCGGTCGAGGCACTCGTGTGCGGACGCGCGGAACCACGCCGCGGCGGTGGGGTGCAGGGTTCGGTCGTACACGGTGGGGTCCGCAGCGGACGGGTCGGCGAGGTGGGCGTGGTACCAGGCGTTCGTGGTGCGGCGGAAGGTCTCCTGTGCCGGGGTCAGGCGTGCTGACAGGCCGTTGACCAGGGCGAACACGCCGGGGAACGTGCCTCGGCTGGTGGGGGTCGTGCCCTGGAAGCGGACGTGGGTCACCCCAGGACGTTGGGTTCGTCCAGCAGCCACAGCCAGGTGCCGTCCGGTTGCCTGCGGGCGACCTCGGCGGTGGCCCCGCGACCCCGTCTGGTCGACGTGAGGGCCAGGTTTCCGTTGTGCAGGGCCGTTCGCTGCTCACCCGGCACGAACCGCGGGCGGTCTTCGAGGAGCATCGTGTAGATCTCGCGGATCTCCTCGGCGCCCGTGGCCCGGCGGCCGTCCGGCAGGGCCAGGACGGCGCGGGGTTCGTAGAGGGCTACGAGGCCGTCGATGTCGCCCGCGTTGGCGCGTTCGACGAACAGGCGGCCCAGGTCTTCGGGTGTGGTGGCGCGTACTTGATCGTTCGGCATGTGCCGAGCATCTCAAACGAGTACGACAGTTTTCGCACGGCGTTCGACCACGACGGACAGGACGGCGATGGCGAGGCCCGCGAGGCTGAGCACGACGCCCACCCAGGCGGTCGACGCGTAGCCCCAGCCCGCGGCGATGGCCAGGCCGCCCAGCCACGCGCCCGCGCCGTTGGCCATGTTGAGCGCGGAGTGGTTGGACGAGGACGCGAGCGAGGGCGCGTCCGGGGAGGCGTCCATCAGGCGCATCTGGAGCGCGGAGGCCAGGACGGTCGTGGTGAACCCGATCAGGAACAGCAGCGTGAACGAGGCGACGGGGATCGTCGCGGTCAGGCCGAAGAGGGCCAGTTCGACCGTGGTGGCGATGAGGGTGCCGAAGACCGTGCCCATCACCGAGCGGTCGAGGAACCGGCCGCCCAGCCACGCGCCCGCCGTCATGCCGAGCCCGAACACGGCCAGCACCCACGGCACCGCGCTCGCGCCCAAGCCGGTGACCTCGGTGGTCGTCGGCGAGATGTAGGAGTAGACGGCGAACATGCCACCGAAGCCGACGGTGCCGGTGAGCAGGGCGAACCAGACCTGCGGGCGGCGGAACGCGCGAAGTTCGGCGCCCACGCTGGCGTCGTGCGCGGCGGGGACGCGCGGCACCCACCTGGCCAGCGCCAGCGCGGTGACGACGGACACCACGGCGACCGCGAAGTACGCGCTGCGCCAGCCGATCTGCTGACCGGCGGCGGTCGCGAAGGGGACGCCGATGAGGTTCGCGACGGTCAGGCCGACCATCACGCGGGCCACGGCCGTGCCGCGGCGTTCCGGGGCGACGATGCCGGAGGCGACGACGGCGGCGATGCCGAAGAACGCGCCGTGCGGGAGGCCCGCGACGAAGCGGGAGATCATCAGCAGGGTGGCGTTCGGTGCGATGGCCGACAGGCCGTTGCCGAGCGCCACGGCCAGCATCAGCGCGATCAGCAGGCCTTTGCGCGGCAACTTCGCGGCGAGTCCGGCGATGAGCGGCGCTCCGACGACGACGCCGAGCGCGTACAGGCTGATCGAGTGGCCCGCGGTCGGGATGGAGATGTCGAACGTGGTCGCGATCTGCGGCAGCAGGCCCATCGTGGCGAACTCGGTGGTGCCGATGCCGAACCCGCCGAGCGCCAACGCGAACAGCGCCGGTCCGGTGGCGTGGCGGGTGGAGGTGGGCTCCAGGGTCGTGGTCACGCCGGGCTCCTGACAGCAGCAAGGTCAACGTAGTTGAATGCTGAACCGATTCTACCGGCACGTTTGCCCAGCTCAGGCGTGCGTCTGCTCACAGGGTCAGCGGCCGAGGCCCGCCAGCAGGTTGATCGTGGCCGCGATCACCACCGTGCCGAACAGGAACGACAGCAGCGCGTGGCGCAGCGCGGTCGCCCGGATCGCCTTGGCCCGGATGGCGGTGTCGGACACCTGGAACGTCATCCCGATGGTGAACGCGAGGTAGGCGAAGTCGCTGTACGCGGGCGGCTCGTCGGAGTTGAAGTCGATCCCGCCGTCGGGTCCGGCGTAGTAGAGCCGCGCGTAGCGGGTGGCGAACGTCGTGTGCACCGCCGCCCACGCCACTGCCACGCTGCCGACGCTCAGCGCCGCTCGGACGTCCGGGTCCTGGCCGGACGAGGTCAGCAGCAGCCCGACGGCGGCGAGGCTGGCTACCGCGGACACGAGCACCAAGGCGTCCATCACTGCTCGGCCCGCGTCTTCGCGCACGGCGTGCCGTGCGGTCGTCGGCGCGTCCATCGGCCAGATGGAGATCCACTTCCAGACCACGTAGGTGAGTCCGCCTGCGATCCAGCCGACCAGCAGTGCGAACGGCCACTGCGCGCCTGCGACGGACGCGGCGATGCCTGTGGCTGCGCCGATGCCTACTGCGGCCAGCAGGTGTGCGCGGGCTAGTGCGCCGGGGACGTCGTCGCCCAGGCCCGGTCGGGGGAGATCAGCCATGTCCGCAGGTATACCTGGTGGTGGTGACGATCACCGGCTGGATCGGGGGCGGCAGGATGTGGCGATGATCCCTGATGCGGCGACTGCGAGCGCGTGGGCGGCGCTTGGTGGTCCGGTTGATCTGGCCGGTGGTGTGGGCTATGTGCCTGCTAGCGGGGTGCTGCCTGCTCGGTTGCCGGTTCGGGAGATGGCTCGGGCGACCGTTGGTGTGTGCTCGTTGGCCGCGGCTGAGTTGCTGGCTCGGCGCAACGGTGGTGCTGTGCCTGCGGTGCGGGTGAGTGAGGCGGCGGTGGGTACGGCGTTCGTCAGTGAGCGGCACCTGCGGATCGATGGGCGTGCTCCGACGGTGTTCGCGCCGTTGTCCGGCTTTTGGCGTGCGGCCGATGGGTGGGTGCGTACGCATGCCAACTACCCGCATCACCGCGACCGGTTGTTGGGGGCGTTGGGGGTCGGGGAGGACGGGGAGTTGGCTGGCGCGGTGGCTCGGCGGCCCGCTGTGGAGGTGCAGGAGAGGGTGTTTGCGGCGGGTGGGCTTGCGGTGGTCGTGGCGCCTGGGCTCGTGGCGACCGGGCATCCGCTGGTCGAGACCCGTGACTTCGGTGCGAGCCGTGTGCTGTCGAGGGCGGTGCTGCCTGCCGATGGTGTGCGGGTGCTGGACCTGACCAGGGTGATTGCGGGTCCGGTCGCGACACGGACCCTCGCGTTGTTGGGTGCGGACGTGTTGCGCGTTGACTCGCCGGGGTTGGCGGAGTCCTCGGACACGCACGCTGATACCGGCCTTGGTAAGCGATCCACGTTGCTGGATCTTGCTGATGGCGATGACCGTCGGGTCTTTGATGGCCTCTTGGCCGAGGCTGATGTCGTGGTCACCGGTTATCGGCCCGGTGCGCTCGACCGGCTGGGCCTGTCCGCCGATGAACTGCTTGATCGGCGGCCTGGGTTGGTGGTGGCTCAGTTGTGCGCGTGGGGGTGGGCTGGTCCGTGGGCGCTGCGGCGTGGCTTCGACAGCTTGGTGCAGGCCGCCTGTGGCATCGCGGCGGTGGAAGGTGGTGAGCGTCCCGGTGTGCTGCCCGCGCAGGCGTTGGATCACGGTACTGGTTATCTGCTCGCCGCTGCGGTGTTGCGGGCGCTGGCTGAGGGGCGTGGGCGGCACGTGCGGTTGTCGCTCGCGGGGACGGCTTCGTGGTTGATGGGCCTCCGCCCGGTTTTGGAGGAGGGGCCGGTGTACGACGCGGAGCCGTGGGTGGTTGAGGGCCCGTCGCCGTACGGGGTGCTGCGTCATGCCCTGTCGCCGGTTGGCTACGAAGGTGGGCCGGTGGGGTGGGCGAAGGCGCCTTCGTTGTGGGGGAAGGATGTTCCGCGCTGGGATTGAGTGGAGTCATGCTGGAGGGCGTGGACCTGGGCTTCCCTGCAGCGTGAGCGGTCGTGGCTGCCCCTGAAGTGGTAGCGCACGGTCGGAGCCGTGCGCCACCTTCTCAGTCCG
>JBDSAJ010000792.1:0-3727 GCA_039922235.1 Umezawaea sp. | reverse complement strand
GTGGTCGACCGGGTGAAGGACATGATCGTCACCGGCGGGGAGAACGTGTACTCCGCCGAGGTCGAGAACGCGCTCGCCCGCCACCCCGCGGTGGCCACCTGCGCGGTGATCGGCGTCCCGGACACCGAGTGGGGCGAGCGCGTGCACGCCGTGGTCGTGCTCGTCGACGGTGGTCACGCCACCGCCGACGAGCTGCGCGAGCACTGCAAGCAGCACATCGCCGGCTACAAATCGCCGCGCTCGGTGACCTTCGTCGACGCCCTGCCCGTGTCCGGAGCGGGCAAGGTCCTCAAGCGCGAACTGCGCCGCATCCACCACGAAGGCCCTACGTCGACGACCCCCTGATCGACTCGAACAGGCCGCTCCAGCTGTCGGCGCCGCGGCCCGCCGCGATGGCGCGGTCGTAGTGCGCCTTGACCGCGCCCGGCAGCGCCGTGTCGATGCCCGCGTCCCGACTGGCCCCGAGGATGTGGTCGGCGGTGGCACCCATCATGGTGGCGCTGGCCAGCGCACCGGGGTGGTCGCCATTGTCGATGTTCCGCGCCGCGTCGGCCAGGTACGACGACACCATGTCGAAGTTGTCGACCGCGTAGGGCAGGAAGGTCTCGGCCGAGACGCCTGCCGAGACCAGCAGGGCCGTGGCGTGCAGGTAGGCGGACAGCGACGTGAGGAAAATGTCCAACTGCGCCTGGTAGTACAGCTGCGCCAGGCCGTGGTCCTCGCCGCAGTAGTCGGGCCGTCCGATCACCGCCAGCACCTCCCTGTGGGCGTCGAACACCGGTCGCGCGCCGCTGTAGAACACGTACGCCGCGTCCGCGCCGACCAGGGGAGCGGGCACCATGATCCCGCCCGCCAGCAGCGTGGCGCCGCGGTCCGCGAGCCAGGTGGCCGCCTCCCTGGTCCGGGCCGGGGTGTCCGAGCTGAGGTTGACGACGGTCCGGCCGGTGAGCGCGTCCTCCGCCGGGCCGAGGACGTCGTACATCGCCTGGTAGTCGGTGAGGCTGAGGACGACCAGTTCGCTCGCCGCCAGCGCGTCGGCCACGCCGACGGTTGCCACCGCGCCTTCGGCGACCAGGTCGTCGGCTCGTGCGGCCGTGCGGTTCCAGACCGTGGTCGGGTGGCCGTGCGCGAGGAAGGCGCGGACCATCGCCTGGCCCATCGGGCCGAGTCCGATGACGGTCACGGGGGTGCTGTTCATTCTCCTGCTTCCTGGTTGGTGGTGAGCAGTTCGACCACGCTCGCGAGGCTCTCGTCGCCGTGCCCGTCGGCGACGCGCCGCCGCATCAGGGAACCGAGCGGGGCGAGCAGTTCCGGGCTGACGCCCCGTTCGGCGGCGAACAGGTCGAGGTTGGCGTACCCCGCCGCCTGCATGGCGAGGGAGGAGGTGACGTCGCCCGCGTAGTCGCTCTTGTCGATCTGCGCCGCGGCGGCAGCGGCGAACCCGCCCATGGCGTTGAGCCACCGGCTCAGCACCGGGGCGAACGCCGTCGCCTCCACACCTCCGGAGCGGACCAGCGCGAGCGCGTGCAGCACTCCGGAGAACAGGCCGTACATGCCGCTGAGCAGAGCCAGGTCCTGCAACGAGGCCATGCCGTGGTCGGGACCGGCGTACTGGCTCTCGCCGAAGCCGTCCAGCACCTCGCGGTAGCTGTCGAAGGCACTGCGGGACCCGCTGTACAGCAGGAACGCGCCCGGTGTGCCGATCATCGGCGGGACCGCCATGATCCCGCCGTCGAGGTGGTCGGCGTCCTGCTCCGCCAGCCACGCCGCCAGTTCCCGCGCCTGTCCGGGGGTGCCGTTGGTGGTGTTGACCACGACGCGGCCGGGCAGCGCGGCGGTGGCGTCGCCGAGCACCTCCCGCACGGAACCGCTGTCGAGCAGGCAGACGACCACCAGCCTGCTCGCGGTGACCGCCTCGGCGGCGGTCTCGGCCCGGACCGCTCCCTTGGCGACCAGTGGATCAGCCTTGGCGGTCGTGCGGTTCCACACGGTGGTCGGATGGCCCGCTGCCAGCACGGCCTCGGCCAGCGCGGTGCCCATCGCGCCCAGGCCGAGCACCGTCACCGCCGGTTTTCCGGGGTTGGTCATCATGCTCGCTCTCCTCGTCGTTCGCTGTCGAGGACCACGGTGCCGGTGGCCGCGCACGGTTCGCTGAGGGTTGGCGCACGGTCGCTGTCGGTGGTGCGGGATACGTTCGCCGGGTGCACTTCGGGATCTTGGGACCACTGGCCGCGTGGACCGCTGACGGCCGTGCCGTCGTGGTGCCCGAGGTGAAGGTGAGGGCCCTGCTGGCCTGCTTGCTCGTCGGGGACGGGCGGGTGGTCTCGACCGATCGGCTGGCCGAGGACCTGTGGGGTGCGCGACGGCCCGGAGACCCGGTGAACGCCTTGCAGACCAAGGTTTCCCAGCTGCGCGGGGCACTGGAGCGGGCCGAGTCGGGAGGCCGCGCGCTGGTCGTGCACCAGCCGCCGGGGTACGTGCTGCGGGTCGACGCGGAGGCCGTGGACGCACACCGGTTCCGGGCGCTGACGGCACACGCCCGCGCCGCCCCCGGAGCGCGGGAGCGGGCGGCGCTGCTGGCGGACGCGCTGGCGCTGTGGCGCGGGCCGGTGCTGGCGGACTTCGCCGACCAGCCGTTCGCCGCCACCGCGGCCCAGCGGCTGGAGGAGGAGCGGCTGGTCGCCGTCGAGGAGTGGGCCGAAGCACGGCTCGCGCTGGGCGAGCACGGCGTGCTGGTCGGCGAGTTGGAGGACCTGGTCGACCGGCATCCGCTGCGGGAACGGCTGCGCGCACTGCACTTGCGCGCGCTGTACCGGGCCGGCAGGCAGAGCGAGGCGCTCGCCGCTTACGCCGAGTTGCGCAGGCGGCTGGTCGACGAACTCGGCGTCGAGCCGGGTCCCGAGGTGGCCGCGCTGCACCAGGCGATCCTGGAGCAGGACCCCGCGCTGGCCGGGCCGCCGACGACCGCGCTCCCGGCCCCGCTGACCGAAATGGTCGGCCGGGATGCTGCGGTGCGCGCCGTGCGGTCGCTGATCGCCGAGGGGCGGTTGGTGACGCTCACCGGGCCCGGTGGGGTGGGCAAGACGCGGCTGGCGCTGGAAACGGCGCGGCAGGTCGCCGAAGGCGCGCACCTGGTCGAGTTCGCCGGACCGGAAGGGCACACCCCGTCCGACGAGTGGGTGGTGGAGGCCGTGGCGACGGTGCTCGGCGTGCGCCACGTACCGGCGGGCGAGTCGGCCGATCTCGCCGACCACGTCGTGGAAGCCTTGCGCACCAAGGAAGTTCTGCTGGTGCTGGACAACTGCGAGCGCGTGGTCGAACCCATTGCCCGGTTGGTCGCACGGGTGCTGCGCGCCGCACCGGGGCTGCGGGTGCTGGCCACCAGCCAGGAACCGCTCGGGCTCGACGGCGAGGTGCTGTGGTCCGTGCCGCCGCTGGAAGTCCCCGGAACGGCCACCATCCAGCCGGGGCGCGACGCCGAAGCCGTGCTCGCCGAGGTCCGCGGGTGCGGCGCGGTGCGGCTGTTCGAGGCGCGCGTCGCCGCCGTCTCACCCGGATTCGCGCTGGGCGTGGACAACGCGGTCGCCGTCGCCCTGATCTGCCGTCGGCTGGACGGCATCCCGCTGGCGCTGGAACTGGTCGCCACCATGGTGCGGACGCTGGGCGTGCACGAGCTGCTCACCCGTCTGGACGACCGGTTCCGGTTGCCCGCCACCGGGTACCGGGA
>JBDSAJ010000791.1:0-10234 GCA_039922235.1 Umezawaea sp. | reverse complement strand
GTCCAGAGATACTCTATACGCAAGCGAATGGAGCCCCGCCATGGCCGTGCCGATCCCCGCCGACTCCGCGTTGCCCGACCACCTCCCGCGCGTCGACTACGCGGACGCCTACGCCGTGACGCTGCCGCCAGGCTCCTCGACCGATCCGCGCGAGTGGGTGGACCGGCTGTTCTCCCACCCGCCGACGGCGTTGCGGGTGCTCATGGGTGCACGGGACCGGCTGGTCGGCGCGGTGGGGCTCAAACGGGCCGACCACCAGGAGGCCGGGCCGTTCCCGGAACTCGCCCGCACCGACAACGAGGTCGTGCTCGGGATGGATGACCTGCACCTGGACTTCCGCGTCGGCGTGCACGTCGTGGAAGTCGCGGACGGCGTGCGGCTCACGGTCGGCACGGTCGTGCAGTTCCACAACGCGTTCGGCAGGCTGTACTTCCTGCCCGTCCGCCCCGCGCACAAGGTCATCGTCCGCTCGATGCTGCACCGGGCGTCCAAGCACTGACCGAAGTCCTGTTCGGCCGAACCGCGATGTGCGGAGGCCAGGACTGCCACAGTGCCTAGAGTTCGGGAATTGGCCGCGTGCGCGACGAGGGAGATCCGATGCACCCCACACCACCCAAGGGCGACGACTTACCGGCGAGACCCGAGGTGCGGACCCCGCCACCGGTCGTCGTGCACGGCATCCCGTCCGACGGCCTCCTGTTCGCCGCGTTCGGCCCCGCACGGGTGGGAGACCTGGTCTGGGACAACCTCGACGGCGGCATCGTCCAGCACCTCATGGCGCGCGGCGGACTGCTGACCGAACTCGTGGGCACGATCAAGAAGCGCTACCAGGAGGTCGCCGAGGGCCACCCGGCTGCCGAAGCAGGCGAACTCCACGGCCCGATCATCGACGAGGTCGTCGGGCTCCTGCTCGAAGAGCGGGCCGAACTCGCCGCCCTGCGTCCGCTGGTCGCCGATGGCGAGCTCGACATCCCGCTGCCCCAGGCGGCCGCCGTCATCCGCTTCATCAAGGCCTATCCGGAGTTCTGGCCGAAGGTGATGTCGCGGGTCAAGGAGGTCAGGTTCAACTCGCGTGCGGCGGACGGCCGGGGCGGTGGGCTGTTCGACCGCGGAATGATCTACATCTCCAAGCTGCCCGCCACACCACCCGGCGCGTTCGTCCGCCTGCTGGTCCACGAGACGGGCCATGCCACCTTCGAGGGAATCCTCCTGGGCGGCCGGCCCATGCCGCACGAGCTGGACGCGGACCCGACACCCGAGATGTTCGAACGCCTGCCGACCGGGCTGGTCCAGGTGTCAGTGCAAGCGGACCAGAAGATCCGCACCTACTGGGACGGGATGTCGGCTTCGGCCAAGCTGTTCTACAACGCCTGGCTGACGTTGCGCCAAGATCATGGACAACACCTCCTCGGGCTCGACCTGTGGCAGGACCCCCGCAGAAACCGCCTGGACCCTGAGCAACGTCGGCGATACCAGGCCGGGAAGTTCGACGAGTTCTGCGCCGAGACGTTCATGCTGTACGCCATGGGCGACCTGGAACCCCACATCACGGCGGTCCTGGACGACACTGTGCACGTCGACGTCAAGACGGCTTGGACGAACGCCCGGACGGTCCTCGACGACGTGGCCCGCCCCATCCTCGGTCCACGCGTCTTCTAGGCCGTTCGCCTGACAGAGGACGAGCAAGGTCGTCGGTCGGTGACGTCGCTCGTTGCACCGGCGTCGGGTGTGGCAGTCTGCGGGTGTGCGCGTGGCTGTCGTCGCAGGTGCTGATCCCGGTCATGCCTTCCCGGCCATCGCGTTGTGCTCGAGGTTCGCCGAGGCGGGCGACGTCCCGACCTTGTTCACCTCCGACCGCTGGGTCGACGCCGCGGCGGACGCGGGTATCGCGATGATCAGCCTGACCGGTATGACGCCCACCCACGAGCTGGATCTCGGTCGCGCGCTGTACGAACGGGCCGCTGTGCAGGCCCCGGCGCTCGCACCGAAGCTGGCGGCGGCGGCACCGGACCTGGTGGTGTGCGACATCCTCGCGCAGGGCGGGGTCATGGCCGCGGAACTGCTCGGAGTGCCGTGGGCGCAGTTGTCGCCGCACCCGCTGTACGAGCCGTCGAAGGGGCTGCCGCCGCTCGGCAGCGGTCTCGCCGTCGGAATCGGTGTGGCGGGCAGGCTGCGCGACGTGACGCTGCGGGCGGCCACGGCCAGGTCGATCCGCCAAGGGGACCGGCAGCGAACCCGTGCGCGGCGGAGCATCGGGCTGGACGCGCGTGGCCCAGGGCCGGTGGCGCGGTTGATCGCGACGCTGCCCGCGCTGGAAGTGCCGCGCCCGGACTGGCCGGACAACGCGCACGTGGTCGGACCGCTGTTGTGGGAGCCGACCCAGCAGAAGCTGGCGCCACCGCCGGGTGACACTCCACTGGTGATGATCGCCCCGTCGACGGCGGTGTCGGGCGCGGCCGGCATGGCCGAGATGGCGCTCACCGCGTTGCAGGGCACGGGGTTGCGGGCGGTGGTGTCGACCTTCGGCTCCAAGCCGGACGGGCTGCCGCAGTGGGCTCGGGCGGGGTTCGGCAGGCAGGACGAGATGCTCCGCGAGGCGTCGGTCGCGGTGTGCGGTGGTGGCCACGGCCTGCTGGCCAAGGCGTTGCTGGCCGGGGTGCCGGTCGTGGTGGTGCCCGGCGGCGGTGACCAGTGGGAGGTGGCGAACAGGGTGGCGCGCCAGGGCAGCGGGATGATCGTGCGTCCGGCCACCGCGGACGCACTGCGCGCGGCGGTGGTGCAGGTACTGGGCGATCCACGTTTCGCCGCAGCCGCAGCAGCAGCCGCCGCGACCGCCCACGACGTCCACGACCCCGTCCAGGCCTGTCGCACCGCACTCGCCGGTAGCTGAACGGCCGCGTCAGCTAGGAGTCCCTCCAATGTGGACTGAGAAGATCACCGAGGCCCAGATCGCCGAGATCCGGAAGGCAGCAGGCGCACAGCCGGCCACCGGGCTGCCCGCACTGGCTCACAACCTGCAGAAGTTCGGCTATCAGATCGCACGGGAGAACCCGGCGGAACGCATCCCGTACTTCGCCGAGGCCGCGGCCATCTACCGGAGCTTGGTCACGGAGGGTGCCGACGAACACCTCAATTCCGCGATGCGCGCCATCTCTCGCCTCGGCATGCAGTACTCACTGGCTCACGCAGACGACCTCGCCCTGGCGGCGAAACACGAGGCCGCGGCACTCGCCCGACGGTTCAACCTGCACCGCGAGGGCACCGAGAAGGAGGCCAGGATCCTCGCGGACCTCGCCCACGGCCTTGCCGAGTCGGGGCAGTTCGCACCCGCGGCGGCCACCCAAGTCGAGTTGGTCGACATCTACCGCGCGACCCGGTCCCCCGGCGGCTACTCCTTGCCCGACAACCTCGCGTGGTCACTGCTGGACCTGACGGTCTACCTCGACCTGGCCGGACAACCGGACGCGAGCCTGGAGATCGAGCACGAGGCCCTCGCGCTGCAGCGCCACCTGGCAGAAGACGATCCGGGGCGACTTCCCGCACTCGCGATCTGGACAGCGGGGGCCTCTCTACGGCTCACCGGAGCCGGCGCACGAAACGTACTGGCGGAAGCCATCGCTGCCTGCGACCAACTCCCTGCCGATGGCGACTCCCACGGCAACTTCGGTTTCCTCCGAGCCCTCCAAGCCGCGCACTTCGCCAGATCCGGAACCCAGGACGAGCAGCCCGACGCCGACCACGCGGTCCCGATCGGCGTCAACCCGGACCAGACCCTCCAACCCGTGCTCGGCCTGAGCTTCCACCACTGGTCCTTCAGCGTCAGGCAGTCCTACCGCGCGGGCCTGGACGCCATCAACGACGCGATCACCGCCGACACCAGCCCGCTCCCCTTGGCCGAACTGGAAACCCTGGTGCGCCGCCGCAACATCCGCGAATCGGTGCTCCTCGACCGCGGTCCGGGACCATTCCTCGACGTGGTGATCCCGGCGCTGGCGCACAGCGTCGACCTCGAACGCCGGCTCCTCGCCGCCGATCCCGGCACAGGCCCTCAGCGACTGGTCCGGGCTTTGATCGACCAGGCCATCGGGCATCTCGTCATCAGCTCCAACGCCCGCGCCGCCAGTGCCCTGCGAGAGGCGCACACCCTCTGCTCCACACCGACAGCACCATGAACTGACCCGCTGACCGCGTCAAGGCGGGTGGGCCGATGGCGACGGTCAAGGTTTGGGCAGAAACGCCTCCTGCCGAACTTCGGCTGGATTAAGGTGCGGAAGTGCAGATCCCCTGGCGTGCCGCACCGCGAGCCGCGCTGTCGAGTCCGCTGACCCTGCTGGTGAGCGTGGTGACCGCGCTGCTGCTGAGCTTCGTCGTGGCCGCCGCCGTGTTGCACTCGTCCGCTTCGGGCAGCGCCGCGATCGCCTACGAGCAGAGCAGGCTGTGCGAACAACTCCTGCACCCCGGCATGGAGTTGGCCAGGAACGTGCCGACCGAGCTGGTCGAGCCGATCATCACCTCCGTGCGGCAAGCGGCGGGTCCCGGCCAGGTGCTGACCGGCACCTACACCGCCGTGCAGAAGGCCGACTTCGGTGGGAAGTCGACGTTCGCGAAGTTCGGCTACCGCGAGGGCGCCATCGATCACCTCAAGGTCCTGCAAGGCGGCTCGCGCGACGGCCTGTGGGTGCCGCTCAGCCTCACCAGGACGGTGGACGGCTTCAAGCTGGGCGAACGCGGTATGGGTGGTCTGCTGCCGCCGGTGACGGCCGTCTACGCGGACCTCAACGATCCACTCGAGCAGTGGTGGTGCAGTGAGCGGCAGTTCGTGGTCCCGAACCCGCTGGACCGGCGCAGCGACATCACCAGCGCGGTGGTGTGGATGCCGAGCCAGCAGTCGTTCCTCGACCTGCCGCCCTCGATCCTCGGGTCCGGTGTCGGGATGACGGTCCGCTTCCCGACCAAGGCCCCTGTGACCGTCGACCAGGCGCAGGCGCTGCTCGACAGCGGCACCGCGGTGCTGGACCGGACCAACGTCGAGATGACCCGCAACGTGTTCGCGCTGCCGGTGCGGAACGCCCGGACGACCATCGACAACGTCCGGTCGGCGATCCTGCCGCTGACCCTGATCAGCGTGCTGATCGGCCTGGCCGGGATCGGCACGGTGACGTCGGGGTGGGTGCACCGCAGGCGTACCGAACTGCGGGTGCTGTGGTGCCGGGGTTCCGGTCCGGTGGCGCTGGGTGGTCGGGCCGTGCTGGAACTCGGCCTGCCGCTCGTGCTCGGCGGCGCGGCCGGACTCGGCGTCTCGTGGCTGCTGATGCCCCTGTACGCCCCGGCGACCAGCACCGAACCCGGCGCGGGAACGATCGCCGCGCTGGCGGTGGTCGCGGTGGTCGTGGCGAGCCTGGCCGTGACGTGGGTGGTGGCGGCGTTCCGCGCGCACCGGGTGTTCCAGGGCAGGCCGACGACGAACCGCGTGCGCCGGGTGCTGGCAGCCCTCCCGTGGGAACTCGCGACCGGTGTGCTGGCTTTCCTGGCGTGGCAACGGCTTCAGCGCGTCGGACTGGCTGTCACGCCCTCGACGGGCGCGCTGCCGAGGATCGACGCGACCGCGCTGGCGTTCCCGCTGCTGGTGGTGCTGACCACCGCGCTGCTCGCCGCCAGGGTGCTGCGCCTGCTGCTGCGCGCGTCGCACCGCACATCGCTGTGGCACCGGCCCGTGGCGCAGATCGCGATCCGCAGGCTCGCCGCGACCGCCGGCCCGGTCGCCGGTGTGCTGCTGGTCGGCGTGCTGGCCATCGGCACCATCGCGGTCGGCAGCAGCGTCGGCGACGCGCAGCAGGACGTGCTGGAGAGCAAGTCCGGCCTGTTCGCCGGGGCGAACAGCACGGTGCAGGTCAGCACCGACGTGGTCACCGGGAAGGTCGAGCTGCCCGCCGCTTTGCACGGTTCCACCACGATCGTCGGGTACAGCAAGGAGAACGACCGCGTCGGGCTGGTGGTCGACCCGGCGACGTTCACCGACTGCGCGTACCTCGGCGACACGGACCCTGCCGAGATCCGCGCGCTGATCACCGAGCCGCTGAAGATCGGCGCCGCGCCCAACCGCGAGGTCACGCTGCCGGGCCTGCCGCCGCTGAACCCGGTGACGCACCTGCCGTCGTTCCCGAAGGTCGGTCCGGCGGGGTACGTCGTGCCCCGCGATCGGATCAAGTCGGTCGACGGCATCGGCACCTGGCAGATCTGGTCCACCAGGTCGGCCGCCGACCTGACCAGGCAGTTGCAGGACGCCGGTATCGACTACCGCGACGTGCAGGACCGGTCCAAGGCGATCTCCGGGCTGCCGTTCCTCGCCATCGGGTGGGCATTCGGGTTCGTCACCGCGATCGGCGCCGTGCTGGCGATCGTCGCGGCCACCGCGCTGCTGCTCGCGATCGAGGTGCGCAGGCGGCAGAACGCGGTCGCGGGAGCGCTGAGCACCCGCATGGGCATGACCCCGGCGGCGCTGCTGTCCAGCCACCTGGTGGAACTGGGGGCGGTGGCGGCGTTCGCGGTCGTGGTCGGCAGCGCGGCGAGCGCGCTCAGCGCCGGCTTCGCCGTGCCCCGGCTGGATCCGTTGCCCCGCTTGACACCGACACCCACGCTGCCCAACGTGGTACCGCTGCTGCTCGCCACCACCGCGGGCAGCGCGCTGGTCGTGCTGGCCGCCGCGTGGATCGCGCTGCGCACCGTGCGGACCGCCCGAATCGGAGAGCTGATCCGTGGCTGAACACGTCCTGCGACTGGTGGAGGTGGGCGTCGACTACCGGACGCCCGGCGGCACGGTCACCGCCGTGTCGGACGTGACGCTGGACGTCCCGTCGAGCGGCCTCACCGTGCTGGCCGGGCCGTCCGGCTCGGGCAAGTCGACGCTGCTGCGCGTGCTGAGCCTGGTCGAACGCCCGACGCTGGGCAACGTCGAACTGCGCGGCATGGGCACGGCGCGGCTGTCGGACAAGGCACGGCGGGCGTTGCGGCGCACCGACGTGGCGCTGGTGTTCCAGAACCCCGGCGACAACCTGATCGGCCACCTGTCCGTCGGCGACAACCTCCGCGCGGCGGCGCAGTCCGCGGGCCGACCGGAGCGGGTGGACGAGGTGCTCGACCAGCTCGGCCTGCCAGGGACGGCCGCCTGGAAGGTGACCGCGCTGTCGGGCGGGCAGCAGCAGCGGCTCGCGTTCGGCTGCGCGCTGGCCCGCGGCGCGACCGTGGTGCTGGCCGACGAGCCGACGTCGCAGCTCGACACGGCGTCGGCCGACCTCGTGCTGGAAACGCTGGCGGACCTGTCCCGGCGAGGCATCCCGATCGTGGTCGCGTCGCACGACCCGAGGCTGATCGCGTTGGCAGACCGGTGTTTCACGCTAAGGGACGGGGCGCTGGCATGAACCTGCGAGCCGAGGACGTGCACCGCTCGTTCGACCACCCGAGTGGCGCGGTGCACGTGCTGCGCGGCGTCGACCTCGTCGTGGAGAAGGGCGAACTGGTGACCCTGTCGGGCCCGTCCGGGTCGGGCAAGAGCGCGCTGATCACCCTGCTGTGCGGCTTCGACCAACCGGACAAGGGCACGATCGAGGTGTGCGGGCAGTCGTTGACCACTCCCCCCTCCTGGCGGCGGTGCTCAGTGCTGCCGCAGGCGCTGGGGCTGTCGGGCGAGCTGACGCTGGCCGAGAACATCGGGCTGCCGCTGCGCCTCGACCGGGATCGGCGGGGTGAGCCGGTCGCGGACGCGGTGCGCGACCTGATGACCGAACTGGACATCGACGGCCTCGGCGACCGCTACCCGGCCGAGGTGTCGTTCGGGCAGCAGCAGCGCGCCGCGCTGGCACGGGCCGTGATCGCCCGCCCCGACGTGCTGCTGGCCGACGAGCCGACCGCGCACCTGGACGTGCGCAGCGCACCCGCCGCCGTCGCCGTGCTGCGGCGCGCGGCGGACACCGGGTCGGCCGTGCTGATCGCCACCCACCACGACCTGGTCCACCAGGCGGCGGACCGCACACTCGTGCTCGACGCGGGCCGGATTTCCGTACAGTAGTGCCCGATGCATCCGCTAGCGCGCAGGTCCCTGGCCCTCCTCGTGGTGTTGCCCCTCCTCGCCGTGATGACCGTGGTCAGCGACCACCGGTTCGCGGCACCGCCGGGGCCCGCACGCGACGCGCCCACGGCCATCGTGGCCATGGGCGACAGCACCATGTCCGGCGAGGGCGCGGGCAGTTACGAGCCGGGCACGGACGGTGAGAACGGCGACTGGTGCCACCGCTCGATCAAGGCCACCATCAACAAGACCACCGTGGCGGGCATCGACCGGACGTTCAACCTGGCGTGCTCCGGCGCGAACTCCGAACAGGTCGGCCTGACCGACAAGCTGCAGAACACCGAGCAGTCCCAGGCGAAGCGCCTCGCCGCCATCGCCCGCGTCAACCGCGTCGCCGTCATCGTGGTCGCCGTCGGCGCCAACGACGACCCGCGGTTCTCCGACGTGCTCAACCGGTGCGTGCAGGCCTGGTTCGAACGCGGCGCGGACTGCACCGGCAGCCTGTCCGACGACTGGAACGGCCGCGTGGAGCGCATGGTCCCGAAGGTGGAGAAGGCGCTGCGCGACATCCGGAAGGTGATGGACGACGAGGGCTACACCGAGCGCTCGTACTCGCTCGTCGTCCAGTCGTACGCCTCCCCCGTCGCCCCCAGCGTGCCCGGCGACCTGCAGAACCTCGCGGGCTGTCCACTTCGGACCGCCGACATGGCGTGGGTGCGCGACACCGGCGTCGGCGTGCTGGCCAAGGGCATCAAGACCGCAGCGAACCGCGTCAACGCCCGCTACCTCGACCTCACCCTCGCGGGCGCGAAGCACGAGGCCTGCACCGGCGGCCCCAAGCCGGAGAGCGAGTGGTTCACCAGGCTCACGGTCGACTTCGACGGCCTGCGCGACGAGGCCCGCGCCTCCCACGCGCTCCAGGAGTCCTTCCACCCCAACGCCCGCGGCCACGAACAGGTCGGCCGGTGCCTGACCGACTTCCTCGGCACCAGCGCGCAGACCGCCGCTTGCGTGGCCGACGAGAAGGGCAACCTCAAGGCCGTGCTGAACCCGACGTCGGACTAGTGCTCCAGCAGTCGTTCGTGATGGTCATGTCCAGCAGGACTCCGGCCGCCGGCGGTGGCGCTGTTTCGCGGACCGGGGGATCCTGCGGCGCGGTCGAGAGACTGCTCGTCGGGGTCTGATGGCCACCGGACGGGGCCCGCTGGAGCGGGCCCCGTTTTGCCGTGCCGGCGGAGTACTACGAAGTGCGGCGCTGGACCTTCCCGGCCTTCAGGCACGCTGTGCAGACCTTGAGCTTGACCGGCCTGCCCTCGACGGTCGCCTTCACGGGCTGGATGTTCGGACGGAACATCCTCGCCGAGCGCCCGAGCACCCGCCGCCTCTGAGCGTGGCGCCCCAGCCGGGTGACCTTGTTGCCGAAGCTCGGTTCCTTGCCGCACACATCACAGCGTTTTGACATCAGCATTCTCCTCGAAGAAGTTCGCGAACGCATGCCGACCGCCCATCGCGATGTCGATCGAGAAGGGAGAAGTGCCGCTGCGGAAGCGGTGGTCGACGGCATGGGAAACAAGGGCAGAATTCAGCGCGCAGCGTCGGGGAACCGACCGCTGTCGCTTGCCTGATGAGGTGTCTCGACCTGTGCCGCCTTTAGAACATGCGGCCGACCGTAACGGCACGTCCCAGCGCCTTCAAGCGGTTTACGGCCTGCGTGGGAAGTCGTGCTTCCGGTAGTCGTTCGTGGCTGTCATGCCCAACAGACTTCTCGACGCTGGTAGTGGCACTGTTTCCAGCTGATCCCGGCCGTGGCCACCAGCGCGGCCAAGGTGACCAGGGCCGGGGACCAGCAGCGGTAGAACGCCGGCCCACCGGTGGCCCGGTTGCGGTTGCCGTAGACCTCGTCGCCGGCCACCGCATCCGGCCCGGATCATCGGTGCCGGAGTACTGCCGCTGGACCCCGACCATCTCGGCTTTCACGGCCGCAAACGGCTACTTCAGCACGCAGACCCGGACCGCGACGAATGAAAGGCGACAGTTCCACTTCGCCGAACAGGGCCTGGTCGGGGGCATCAACTTCGTCCGAGTCGGACTGGTTGCCAATGTCACTGGCGCCTGCACCTGGGTCGCCGACGTCTACAAAGTAGAGCCGAGGTGGCCGTGGTCGTCGCC
>JBDSAJ010000790.1:0-2702 GCA_039922235.1 Umezawaea sp. | reverse complement strand
ACGGTGTGGTGGAGTCGTTGACCCCGGAGCGGATCGGCACGGTGCTGGGTCCGAAGGTCGATGCCGCGTGGTACCTGCACGAGCTCACGGAACATTTGGACCTGGCGGCGTTCGTGCTGTTCTCCTCCGCTGCCGGAATCCTCGGCGGGCCGGGCCAGGCGAACTACGCTGCTGCCAACGCCTTCCTGGACGCACTGGCCGAGCACCGCCGTGCGCGCGGCCTGCCCGCGGTGTCGCTGGCCTGGGGCCTGTGGTCGAAACGCAGCGGCATGACCGGTCATCTCGACGACGCCGACCTCGACCGCATGGCGCGCGGCGGGATCAGGAGCATGCTGTCAGGGGTGGCGCTCGCGCTGTTCGACCGCGCGCTGGACCGCGACGAGCCGGTGCTGCTGCCGTTGGACGTCGACCTGGACGTCGTGCGGGGGACCGACGTCATGCCTCCGCTGTTCCGAGGGCTTGTTCGGCCGAGGAGGCGGCGGGCCGCGCGGGCATCGGTGCAGACCGGCGCGGTCTCCCTGGTGGAACGACTGTCCGGCCTGCCGCGCGACGAGCGTGCGCGTGCGGTGCTGGATCTCGTGCGCACCAACGCGGCAGTGGTGCTCGGCCACTCGTCCGCGCACGTCGTGGAGGCCACCAGGGCGTTCAAGGACCTCGGGTTCGACTCGCTCACCGGGGTGGAATTGCGCAACCGGCTGAACACCGCGACCGGGCTGCGGCTGCCCGCGACGCTGGTGTTCAACCACCCGACGCCTGCCGCGCTCGCCGACCGGATCAGTACGGACCTGTTCGGTGAGCCGACCGAACTGGCCGACTCCACGACCGCGGTGGAGGAACCCGCGGGCGCCGACATCGATCTCATGGACCTCGACAGCCTGGTACAGCGGGCTCTCGGTGGCTCCGAATCCTGACGCGCCCTGGGAGGCGGCACACACATGGCCACAACGCAGGAACAAGTCGTCGAGGCGCTGCGGGCCTCGCTGAAGGAGAATGAGCGGCTGCGGCAGCGGCACCAGCGGCTCACCGAGCCGATCGCCGTCGTGGCTATGAGCTGCCGCCTGCCCGGCGGTGTCGAGTCGCCGGAGGAGCTGTGGCGGCTCGTCGCGTCCGGTGGGGACGCGATGACCGGCTTCCCCACTGATCGCGGCTGGGACGTCGAGGAGCTCTACAACCCCGACCCCGACGCACCTGGCACGAGCTACGTGCGCGAGGGCGGGTTCGTGCGCGATCTCAGCGGCTTCGACGCCGCGTTCTTCGGCATCTCGCCGCGTGAGGCCGTCGCGATGGACCCGCAGCAGAGGTTGCTGCTGGAGGGGTCCTGGGAGGTCTTCGAACGCGCGGGTTTGACGCCGGACACGGTGCGCGGCAGCCGAATCGGTGTGTTCGTCGGCGCGGGCGCCGGAGACTACGCCACCTTGTTCGCGGGCAACGCGCCGGAGGGCTACGTCGTCACGAGCAGCGCGAGCAGCGTCGTGTCCGGACGGGTGGCTTACACGTTCGGGCTCGAGGGGCCTGCGATAACTGTCGACACGGCGTGTTCGTCGTCCTTGGTGGCGCTGCACTTGGCTGCGCAGTCGTTGCGGCAGGACGAGTGCTCGCTGGCTGTCGTCGGTGGCGTCGCCGTCATGTCGACGCCGGGAGGGTTCGTCGAGTTCAGCAGGCAGCGCGGCATGGCGGCGGACGGTCGCTGCAAGGCCTTCGCCGACGCCGCGGACGGCACCGGTTGGGGCGAGGGCGCGGGTGTGTTGTTGCTGGAGCGGTTGTCGGACGCGCGGCGCAACGGACATGAGGTGCTGGCCGTCGTTCGCGGCTCGGCGGTGAACCAGGATGGCGCGTCGAACGGGTTGACGGCGCCGAACGGTCCTTCGCAGGAGCGGGTGATCCGCGCGGCGCTGGCCAATGCCGGTTTGTCCACTTCGGACGTGGACGTGGTGGAGGCGCACGGGACCGGAACGAGGCTGGGTGACCCGATCGAGGCCGAGGCGCTGCTGGCCACGTACGGGCAGGACCGTTCGGAGCCGTTGTGGCTCGGCTCGCTGAAGTCGAACATCGGGCACACGCAGGCCGCTGCTGGTGTGGCCGGGGTGATCAAGATGGTGATGGCGCTCCGCCACCGCGTGCTGCCCAAGACGTTGCACGTGGACCAGCCGACGACTCACGTCGACTGGTCGGCGGGAGCGATCGAGCTGCTGATCGCGTCCCGTGAGTGGCCTGCGGCGGACCGTCCGCGCCGGGCCGGTGTGTCGTCGTTCGGGATCAGCGGTACGAACGCGCACGTGATCCTGGAGGAGGCCCCCGAGGAGGAGTTGCGACTCCCCGCTGCGCCGGGAGCGGTCCCGTGGGTGTTGTCCGCGCGGACCGGGGAGGCGTTGCGGGAGCAGGCCGCGCGGCTGCGTGATCACCTGGTGTCGCAGGAGGTTTCTCCGGTGGACGTCGGGTTCACGCTGGCGGGTGGTCGGGCGCTTTTCGATCACCGCGCGGTGGTGTTCGACAAGGAGTCGCTGGCCGCGGTCGCGGCCAGCGAGGCCGCGCCGGGTGCGGTGGTCGGGTCCGTCTCGACCTCGGGGACACCTCGGGTGGCGTTCGTGTTTCCGGGTCAGGGTTCGCAGTGGGTTGGGATGGCGTCGGGTTTGTTGGAGTCGTCGCCGGTGTTCGCGGCTCGTTTTGGGGAGTGCGCTGCGGCGTTGGGTTCGTTTGTCGAC
>JBDSAJ010000789.1:0-4373 GCA_039922235.1 Umezawaea sp. | reverse complement strand
CTCGATGGGCGGCATGACCACGCACAGCCTGCTCACCGTCGCGCCCGACCCGCGAATCGTCGCCGCGATCCCGCTGGCCTGCGTGGACATGGGCAACCCGGCCCCCTCGGTCAAGGCCAAGGTCCTGTTCATCCACGGGGACCGGGACACCACCTGTCCCTACTCCTCCGCCCGCCAGGCCTTCAGCGAACTGCCGAAGCCCAAGGCGTTCCTCACCTTCCGAGGCGGGGATCACGGCAACTACTGGGGCGACTCCCGTACCCGCAACACCTTCGTGGACTGGATGCGCTGGGGCCTGTACGCCGACACGGTCGCCCGTGACCGCCTCCGCACCGACGCCACCTCCAGCGGCACCATCTGGGAGCAGCAGTTCTGACGGGGAAGCACTTGACGCGGCCGGCACGACGACCGTAGAGGCATTGCCGTCACGGAGCTGGGACGTGGGTGCCCTCGACCGGGATGAGCGTGATCGATCTGAGGTCCAGCACCTGCCCGTCGGTGTACGCCGACGGGCAGGCCGCCGGGCTGAGGTGGATCGGGGCGCCTTCGAGCAGGGGTAGCAGGTGCAGTTCGACGCCGTGCCGGATGGCCTGGTCCCGGTGGCGACGGAGGCCGATGTCCCAGGTGGGGCCGTACCCGAACTGGTCGGCGATGAGGGTGCCCCCGCAGTAGGCGCGGCCGACGTCACCGGTCCAGTCGACGCGCAGGAGGCCGTCCGCGGCGGACGAGCCCGCCGGGATGTCGACGTGGATCACGGCCGCGGCGGCGAAGTCGGCGTCCACGGGCGCGGACGCCCGGCCGGACTTCGGGTCGGTCACCGCCTTGCGGCGCTGCCCCGCCCCTCTGATCCACCGCCACCGGGCGGGCCTCGGCGCGGGCGCTTCGCCGGGCACCTCGATCCGGGCGAACACACCAGCGGACGGGGCGCCGGGTGGCGGGTACACCAGGACGGCGTCGGGCGAGCCGTACACGGTCAGCTGCCCGGAGTCGATGACGGCCGGGCCGGTGCTGAGCACGATCCGGTCGGCGCCCCACAGCACACCTCGGGTCGCGGTGAGCGCGGCGGCCTCGTCCAGGACGAGCAGCCGGCTGGGAGAACCGGCGCGGGAACGCAGTTCGAGCACGCAGTCGGTGCCCGGCCGGAGGTCGGTGACGCGCCAGTGGCCCGCTTCGGCCGTCACCGTGGCCGGACCGCGCACCTCCGCGGCATCCACCAGCAGATCGACCGGGATGCCCGCGGTCTGGGACAGCACCGCGGTCGGCACGCCGTCGACCACAAGGTCGCAGAGCGGCTGGGCGGAGGCGGTGCGGAGGGTGCTGTCGCCGACGCGCTGGTTGAGCGGCCACACGAAGTACGCGCCGGACGGGACCGTGACCGGTCGGGCGGGCAGGACGAGGCGTTGGCCGCCCAGTGCCACGGCGAACCGCACGTCACCGTGCTCGGGCAACGGCTCGACCGGCTGGTGGTTGTTGACGAACAGGTACCCGCGCTCGCCGTCGGACCGGACGGCCCAGCGCAGCGAGTCGCGGTCGGTGATGCCCAGCGGCGCGTCGGCGGGCAGCCGGAGCGTCATCGTGGCCAGGTCCGCGCCGTGGTCGGCGATCAGCAGGTGCTGCCTGCGCAGCTCGGCGTAGGACGCACGGAACTGGCCGTGCTCCCCCAAAGGAGCCTGGAAGTCGTAGTTGATGACCGGGCAGTCGTTGGGGTAGCCGGTGGCGTGCGACTCCTGGAGCGTGGACAGCTCGCCGATCGGCGTCGACCCGCCGTGGTAGAGGTAGTAGCCCTGCCACACCGATCCGCTGCCCAGTTTGACCAGCGCGAGCGCGGCCACGTCGGGTGCGGTCACGACCGGGCGGCGGTGGTACGAGGTGTACATCCCGCCTCCCAGTTCGCAGGTGGCGAACGGATAGTCGTCCAGGTCGACCGCGCCGCTTGGTGAGGCGGTGCGCGGGTCGGCTGTGACGAACTCGTCGTCGCGCTCGTGCCGGAAGAAGTAGTGCCCTCGGCTCTGTGCGGGCCAGCCGTCGTGGGCGGTGTCCCAGGACGCCTCCGGGTAGCCGCCGAACACCGGCAGGACCTCGCCCGCGGGCAGTCGCGCCCCGCCCCAGCCGGTGGCCGTCCACAGAGGTGGGTCGAGGCCTGCCTCCTGTGCCATTCGGCGCAGTGTCACCAGGTGGTCCGGCTGGTCGTGGAGTTCGTTGTCGAGCTGGACGGCCACGACCGGTCCACCTCCGTGGCACAGGCCCGCGAGCTGGGCGCCTGTCTCGCCGTAGAACGCGCGGACGAGTCCCAGGTAGCGCGGGTCGTCGGTGCGCGGCACGCAGTCGGTGGCCAACAGCCAGTCGGGGAAGCCACCGTTGCGGACCTCGCCGTGCGCCCACGGTCCGATCCGCGCCACCACGTCGAGGCCGAGGTCCCCGCAGAGCACCACGAAGCGGCGCAGGTCCAGGTCGCCGTCCCAGCGGAACCGGCCGCGCCGCTCCTCGTGCATGATCCAGAACACGTACGTCGACACGACCGTGATACCGCCTGCCCGCACCTTCAGCAGCTCTTCCCGCCAGTGCGCGGCCGGGTAGCGGCTGAAGTGGAACTCACCGCTGACCGGCAGCCACGGCCTGCCGCCGAAGCTGAGGTGGCGGGAGTTCACCCGGATGGCGTCCGGGCGATCCAGGTCCTCACCCATCCGCAGGTGGTCACCGGTCGGCTCCGGCGGCACCGCGGTCGCGTCGATCTCGCGCAAGGGCAGTCCTCGGGTCGCCGGAGGTGTTCGGGGAAGGCAACGTCTGTTCCTGACGAAGCGCACACCTTGATACCAGACGACGATCAGAAGATCGACTGCATGACGGCTCCGAGTAAGGTGGGCGGATGCGGCAGGACGAGGGTGAAAGCTCCCAGCGCTCACGCCGGGCGAGCATCCGGCAGGTCGCCGCCGCAGCGGGCGTGTCCACCTCCACCGTGAGCAACGTGCTGAACAACCCGGATGTCGTGGCCACGGACACCCGCCGCCGGGTGGAGGACGCCATGTCCGAGGCGGGCTACGTCCGCAACGGCGCCGCCCGCCAGCTGCGCGGCGCACCCAGCACGATCGCGGGCTGCCTGCTGCTGGACACCGCCAACCCGTTCTTCGCCGAGGTCTCCCGCGGCATCGAGGACCGGCTCACCGAGGCGGGCTGCCTGCTCATCGTCGGCAGCACCGACGTGCGCACCGCCCAGGAGAACAACTACCTGCGCATGATGGAGGAGCTGGGCGTTCGCGGCATCCTGGTCAACCCCGCCAGTTCTCGGCTGGACCGGCTGGTGCGGCTCAGCGAGCGCGGCACACCGGTGGTGCTGGTCGACCACCCCCAGGCGGGCGCCGACCTCTGCGCGGTCGCCGTCGACGACGTGCACGGCGGCCGGGTGGCCGCCGACCACCTCCTCGCACTCGGGCACCGGCGGATCGCCTTCCTGGGCAGCCGGGCGGGCGTCCGGTCGCTGCAGGACCGCGGGGAGGGAATACGCCAGTCGATCATGGAGGCCGGATTGGACGTGTCCTCGGCCCTGATCGAAATCCCGGTGCCCGAGCCGTGCACGGTCGACGTGGCCGACTTGGTCGTCGACCAGGTGCTCGCGGTGTCGCCGCGCCCGACAGCGGTCATCGGCTTCAACGACGTCGTCGCGCTGGGACTGCTGCGCGGCTTGCGCAGGCGCGGAATCGCGGTGCCCGAACAGATGTCGGTGATCGGGTACGACGACGTCCAGTTCGCGGAGCAGCTCTCCCCCGCCCTGACGACCGTCCGCCAGCCCAAGTACCAGCTCGGCCGCGCCGCGGCGGAACTGCTCCTGGCCGAGGGCCGACCCGGCCACCAGCACCACGAGATCAGGTTCACCCCCGAACTGGTCGTGCGCGCCTCCACCGCACCGCTCGCCACCAGCGGCTGATCGATCGCGATCTTCACACATTCGGTCCTGCTGCCTGGTTCCAATGCCGACGGTCCCGTTGAGCTGAACGGTCCTCCAGCTCAACTGCCGTCCCAGATGGACAACAGGGGTATTGCCGGGCGGCAATTTTCGGCGGTACGGTCCTGACACCGGCCACTCCACACCAGGCTCTGAGCTGAAGATCAATTGTAACGTCGCAATTCGCCCAAAGCTCAGAGGGCTCGAAGCCCGCTGGGGCCGTTGAGGCAGTACTCCGCACAACGCAGTGCTTGGAGGAGAATGAATCCCCAACTGGGACGTCGAAACCGGTGGCTCGGCGCGCTGGCGGCCACCGCCTTGGCGGGTGCGACCCTGCTCGGCACCCCTGCCGCGTCGGCGGCGACCAGCGGCGCGCTCGTCGGCGCCGGTTCCGGCCGGTGCCTGGACGTGACCGGAGCGAGCCAGGCCGCCG
>JBDSAJ010000788.1:0-5577 GCA_039922235.1 Umezawaea sp. | reverse complement strand
TGGCGGACTTCCTGGTCAGGGACCTGGCTCGCGGGTTCAGCGTGCTGCGACCGCCGCTGGTGCGGTTCGCCGCGGCGGGCGACCACCTCGTGATCACGCACCACCACCTGCTGCTGGACGGCTGGTCGCTGCCGCTGCTGGTGTCCGAGCTGTTCGAGGCCTACGGCGGTGGCGACCTACCGCCCGCACCGCCCTACCGCGACTACCTGACGTGGCTGCGCGGCCAGGACACCGAGGCGGCGCGCAACGCGTGGGCCGAGGCTCTGGAAGGTTTGGCGCCTGCGCCCCCGCTGCCCGCCGACGGTGCGCACGTCGAGCACGAAGCCGTGCTGCCGGAGGAAACGACGGCCAGGCTGGCCAAGGTCGCCCGGACGCACGGCCTCACGCTCAACACCGTCGTACAGGGCCTCTGGGCCGTGCTGCTGGGCGCGGTCACCGGCCGAGCCGACGTGGTGTTCGGCGCCACCGCGGCCAACCGGCCCGCCGAGGTCCCCGGCGCGGACCGGATGATCGGCCTGTTCATCAACACGCTGCCCGTCCGGGTCCGCCTCGACGACGGCACGCCGCTGGTGACGCTGCTCGGCGACCTCCAGCGGGCGCAGGCGGCGCTGGCGCCGCACCGGCACGTCGGCATCGCCGACCTCGGGCGCGGACAGCTGGTCGACACCGTCCTCGCGTTCGAGAACTACCCGCTGCCGCCGGACTTCACGGCGGGCGGGCTGCGGCTGGCGGGCGCCGAGCTGCGGGAGCGGTCGCACTACCCGATCTCGCTGGAGGTGTTCCCCCACAACGAACTGCGGCTGCGGTTCACGGCTCGCACGACCGCGCTGGACATCGCCGCGGTCGCTGGCGACCTGCTCGCACTGCTGGGGCAGGCAGCCGACTCGCTGGACGCCCCGGTCGGAACGTTCGAGGTGCGCAGCCGTGCGGCGACCGCTTCGGCCCAACCCGCCACGACCAGTGCGGGTGCGCCGACGGGCACCGCCGAGGAGGAAGCGCTGTGCCGCATCGTCGCCGAGGTACTCGGGGTCGACGAGGCCGGTGTCGACGACGACTTCTTCGCACTCGGCGGCAACTCGATCCTGATGATCCGGCTCGCCCACCGGGTGCGGGACGAGTTCGGCGTAGCGCTCACCCTGCGCGAGGTCTTCACCGCGCCCACGGTCGCCGGGATCGCCGGGCTGCTCGCCCGAGGTGAGCGGCAGTCGTCCCGGATCACCGTCGTGCCACGGCCCGAGCGGGTGCCGCTGTCGTTCACGCAGGAGCGCATGTGGTTCCTGCAACGGCTCCAGGGCGGTTCGGGGTCCTACAACATCCCGCTGCGGATCCGGTTGTCCGGCCCGGTCGACGCCGACGCGCTCGGTGCCGCGATCAAGGACGTGATCGAGCGGCACGAGCCGCTGCGCACGGTCTACCCCGAGGACGAGCAGGGACCGCACCAGGTCGTGCTACCCGCGGACGGCTTCGCGATGGCGGTCTCGACCGAGGTGCCCGACCTCGCCGCGCCGGCCGCGGTGCCGTTCGACCTCACCCGCGACCTGCCGGTGCGCGCCACGCTGTTCTCCCGGAACGCCGACGAGCACCTGCTCCTGCTGATCATCCACCACATCGCGGCGGACGGGGCGTCCCTCACGCCGCTGGCCGACGACCTCTCCACCGCCTACGCGGCTCGCCACGCGGGAGCCGAGCCGGTCTTCGAACCGCTGGCGGTGCAGTACGCGGACTTCGTGGTGTGGCAGCGCGACACGATGGCGGACGAGCTGGACCGGCAGGTCGGCTACTGGGCCGAGCAACTGGCCGGGTCGCCGCAGGAGGTCACGTTCCCGTCCGACCGGCCGCGGCCCGCCGTGCCGACGCACGACGGCGCGCAGGTCGCGTTCGAGATCTCCCCCGAGCTGTACCAGCGGGTGCGGGACGTGGCGGGCCAGAGCCGCAGCACGCCGTTCATGCTGCTCCAGGCCGCCGCGGCGACGCTGCTGACCGCGCTGGGCGCGGGCGAGGACGTGCCGATCGGTGGCGCCATCGCCGCCCGCACCGACTCCGCGCTGGACGACGTCATCGGCGTCTTCATCAACACGCTGGTCTACCGCTTCGACACCTCCGGCGACCCCGCGTTCACCGAGCTGCTCGCCCGCGTCCGCGAGACCGGCCTCGCCGCCTACGCCCACCAGGACGTGCCGTTCGAGCGGCTGGTGGAGGAACTGCGGCCGGAGCGGTCGCGGTCGCGACACGCGTTCTTCCAGGTCATGGTGGCGCTTTTGGACTTCACCGACACCGAGATCGTCCTCCCTGGCGTCACCGTCGACCCGGACGTGGTCACCAACGGGACCGCCAAGTTCGACGCCCACTTCGACTGCGTAGTCACCGACGACGGGGGTCTGACCTGCCGCTTCGAGTACGCGACCGACCTGTACGACCGCGCCACCGCGCAAACGATTGCCGAGCGGTTCGTGCGCGTCCTCGAAACGGTCACCGAACGCCCGGACCAGCGTTTGTCCGAAGTGGACGTGATGAGTCCCGCGGAGCGTTCGCTGGTGCTGGAGGGCTGGAACGACACCGCCCGCGAATTCCCCACCCCGTCGATCATCGAGCTGCTGGAGTCGCAGGACCCCGCGCTCGACGCCGTGATCAGCGAAGGGGAACGGCTCACCTACGGCGAGTTCAACGCCCGCGTCAACCAGCTCGCACGGGCGATGCGCCGCCGTGGCGTCGGGCCGGAAACTCGCGTCGCGGTGCTGCTGCCCAGCTCGGTCGACCAGATCGTCGCGCTGTGGGCGGTGATCAAGGCGGGTGCGGCGTACGTCCCGATCGACACCAGCTACCCGGCGGACCGCGTCGAGTACATCCTGCGCGACTCCGGCGCGGTGCTGATCATGGCCGAACACGACGTCGCGGGCTTCGACCGGATTCCCGTGGCGGCGCCCGAAGAGTCGACCGAGAACCTCGGCACGATCGCACACCCCGGCAACGGCTCGTACATCATCTACACCTCGGGCTCGACCGGCCGTCCTAAGGGGACGGTCAACACCTTTGGCGGCCTGGGCAACCGGCTCGAATGGCAGCAAGCCGACATCGGCGCCGGGCCGGGTGACCGGGTGTTGCAGGCCACGCCGATCGGCTTCGACGTGTCGGTGTGGGAGGTGTTCTGGACGCTCTCGCGCGGCGCGGCACTGGTCGTGCCGAAGCCGGGAGGCTACCGCGACCCGGTCTACCTGTCGAAGCTGATGCACGCCGAGCAGGTCACGATCGCGCACCTCGGCTCCTCGCGCCTCGCGGCGTTCCTCGCCGAGGCCGACCTGCCCGCGTCGGTGCGCTACCTGGAGTCCGGCGACGAGGCACTGCCCGCCGAGCTGGTTCGCCGCTTCCACCGGGAGAAGAAGAACCCGGACGCGGTGCTGGTCAACGCCTACGGCCCGACCGAGGCAGCCGTGGACGTGGCGCACTGGTTGGCGCCACCGGACCAGAAGACCGTGCTGATCGGCGGTCCGGTGCCCAACACCACGGCCTACGTGCTGGACGCGCGGTTGCGGCCAGTGCCGCCCGGCGTGCTCGGCGAGCTCTACGTCGGTGGTGTCCAGCTCGCCCGCGGCTACCTCGACCGGCCCGGCCTCACCGCCGACCGGTTCGTCGCGAACCCGTTCGCACCGGACGGTTCCCGGCTGTACCGGACCGGCGACCTGGTGCGGTGGACCGCGACCGGCGAGCTGGAGTACGCCGCCCGCGCGGACGGGCAGGTGAAGCTGCGCGGCCAGCGCGTGGAGCTGGGTGAGGTCGAGTCGGCGATGGCGGAGTTCCCCGGCGTGGCCCGAGCCGCGGCTGCGGTGCACGACCAGCGGCTGGTCGGCTACGTCGTCACGACCGCGCCGGTCGACCACGAGGCGTTGCGCACGGCGCTGGCCCGGACGCTGCCCGAGTACATGGTGCCACCGGTCGTGGTCGAGCTGGCCACGTTCCCGGCGACGACCAGCGGCAAGCTGGACCGGGCCGCGCTGCCCGCGCCGGACTTCGCGCCGGTGTCCGGCCGGGCTCCGCGCACCGTGCCCGAAGAGCTGCTGTGCGGGCTGTTCGCCGAGGTCACCGGCGTACCCGAGGTGTTCCTGGACGACGACTTCTTCGCGCTGGGCGGGCACTCGCTGTCCGTGGCCCGGCTCGCGAACCGGATCCGGACCGTGCTCGGCGTGGAGATCGAGCTGTCGGCGCTGTTCGACGCCCCCACGCCCGCGCGGATCGCCGCACTGCTGGACGGAGCGGCCGCACGCCGACCGGCGCTGATGCCCCGCGCGCCCGGCCGGATCCCGCTGTCCCACGCCCAGGAGCGGTTGTGGTTCCTGCACCGGTTCGAGGGGCCGTCGGCGGCGTACCACCTGCCGATCGCCCTGCGGCTCACCGGAACGCTCGACGTGCCCGCTATGTCGGCCGCGCTGGACGACGTGACCACCCGGCACGAGGTGCTGCGCACCGTCTTCGCCGAGGACGCGGAAGGTCCGTACCAGGTGGTGCTGCCCGCCGTGCCGTCGCTGATGGTCAGGTCCACGCCCGCCGCAGAGCTGGACGCCGTGCTCGCCGAGGCGGTGTCGACGCCGTTCGACCTGGCGGCCGAAGCGCCGCTGCGGCCGATGTTGTTGTCGCTGGACGACGACGAGCACGTGTTGCTGCTGGTGCTGCACCACATCGCGGGTGACGCGCTGTCGATGCGGCCGCTGGCCACCGACCTGATGACCGCGTACGAGGCACGGCTGAACGGAACCGAGCCGGGCTGGGACCGGTTGCCCGTGCAGTCCGCGGACTACGCGGTGTGGCAGCGCGAGACGCTCGGTTCAGCGGCCGACCCCAGAAGCCTGATCGCGAAACAGCTCGCGCACTGGACCACGACGCTGGCGGGCCTGCCCGAGCAGATGGAACTGCCCGCCGACCGGCCACGGCCCGTCGTCTCGTCGCACCACGGCGACATCGTGCGGTTCACCGTGCCCGCCGACCTCCACCGCGGGATCCTGGCACTCGCCCGAGAACGCGGTGTCACCACGTTCATGGTCGTGCAGGCCGCGCTGGTCACGCTGCTGCACCGGCTCGGCGCCGGTGAGGACGTCGTCATCGGTTCGCCGGTCGCGAACCGGATGGACGACGCGGTCACCGAACTGGTCGGCTTCTTCGTGAACAACCTGGTGCTGCGCACCGACCTGAGCGGCGCGCCCGCGTTCGGCGACGTGCTGGCACGGGTGCGGGAGGCCGGCCTGGCCGCCTACTCGAACCAGGACGTGCCGTTCGAGCGGGTCGTCGAGGCGGTCAACCCGGCCCGCTCGACCGCGCGGCACCCGTTGTTCCAGGTGAACCTCAACTGGGTCGACGCGGACCTGCGCGTGGCCGTCGAACTGCCGGGCCTGCGCGCCGAGGTGCTGGAGCTGGCCTCGTCGACCGCGAAGTTCGACCTGTCGTTCTTCCTGCGGGAGCAGGACGAGGGGCTGGACTGCTTCCTGGAGTTCGCCACCGACCTGTACGACCGGGCGACCGCGCAGCGGATCGCGGACCGGTTCGCCGACGTGCTCGCGGCCGTGGTCGCGGCTCCCGATCTGCCGATCG
>JBDSAJ010000787.1:0-9618 GCA_039922235.1 Umezawaea sp. | reverse complement strand
CCCGCCCCGCCCTGCGCCGCCCCGCCCCGCCCCGCCCAGCGCCGCCCCGCCCCGCCCTGCGCCGGCCCGACCCGCCCCGGCCTGGCTCGGCTCAGTTCGGCTTGGCCCGGCTCGACCTGGCCTGGCTCGGGCCGGCCTGGGTCGGCTTGGTCTGGCTTGGTCTGGACTGGCCCGGGTTGGTCTGGCCCGGCTCGGTCCTGCTTGGCCTGCCCTGGCCCTGCTTGGCCCGGCTCCGTTCGGCCCGGCTGGACTTGGTCCGGTCCGGTCCGGCCCGGTTCGGTTCGGCATGGCTCGCCCGGCATGGCTCGCCCGGCCTGGGGCGGCCTGGTTTCGCCAAGCATCCTTGGCTTGGCTCGGTTGGGTGGTGGTTCGTGGAGGTTCGCCGTGGGCCCGGCTCGCCTGGAATTCTTCTGGTGTCAGGGTTTTGGGAGTTGGGCCGCCACCTCTGCCAAGGTGTCGAGCAGGTCTGGGGGTACGGAGCCGGTGGCTGTTTCGGTTTCGGCGATGGCGATGGACTTCCCGTTGGTCTCGGAGTCGTAGTTGAGGCCGGTGAACTGGATGTCGGCCAGGTCGAGCAGTGGAGTCGCGAGGGGGCGGATGTCTCCGCTGCCATGTCTGTCCATGACGGTCTTGAACGCGGTCACGTCGCGGGTGGTGCGGAAGCCGACCCAGACGACGGAGATGACCGCGCTGTTGCCCTGGTCGTCGCCTACGGCGAACAGCATGCGATCGAGCGATGTGCAGGGGGTGCGGGTGAAGAACTCCTGGACCTGGGAGAAGGAGGCGGTGAGGCATTCCAGGTCCGTCTTGGACCGCTTCTTCAACTCCCGCAAGCCTAATCGTCGCCAGGCCGCCTCTGAGTCGCCGTTGCGCGCGGACTTCTTGCTGTCCGCTTTGCGCACGCTGACGTTCCCGCCAACGTTCTCGCCCACACTGGAACTCGTCACCCCCGCCGTCGTGCCTGCCGTGCCCGCACCGAGGGCGCCCAGCGCCACCACCGCGACACCCACCGTTGCCAAGCCACCGCTCGCCTTGTCCGAGCCGCCACCCTTGCCGCCGATCCTGCGATTCGCCATGCGTCGATAGTCGCGACGGGCACCGACAAAAACTGGTGCTTTTGCCGACTCGGGCTGGGGTTTCACTCGTTCGAGTGAAGCGCTTCCAGTGACCCGACTCCCCAGGCGGCAAGACCGCCTGGGGAATTCCGGTCAGAACTGGAGCGACCAGCTGTTGATCTGGCCGGTGTCACGTGCGGCGGCGTCCTGCACCCGCAGCTTCCAGACACCGTTGGCGATCTCGCCGGAGGCGTTCACCTGGTAGGTCGTGACGAGGTTGTCCGCGCTGTCGTTGCTGGACGTCTTCACCCGGAAGGCGGTGCCGTCCGGCGCGACCAAGTCGATGACCAGGTCACCACGGTAGGTGTGGGTGATGTCGACCCCCACGCTCAGCGCGGCGGGGGCGTTGCCCGTGATGCCGGAGACGGTGATCGGGCTCTCGACCGTGCCCAGGTCGGGGATCGGTACGTCGGTGGTGTTCTCGAAGCGCGGACCGGGTGGCGTGCCCGCGCCGGCGAGCGTCCACAGCGCGTAGACGATGGCGTCGGTGTTGCGGTCCAGCGCCGGGACGTTGATGTTGCTGATGGTGTCGCACGACCGGTGGTAGCAGGGGTCGAACGCCCTGCCCGCGACACCGCCCCACTTCTGCGCCTGGGCGCTGGTCATGGTGACCTCGGCGCCGGTGTACAGGCCACCGGTCGCGATGCCCGCGCGGGCGAAGGCGGCGTGGTCGGAGCGGCCGCCGACCTGCGTCAGCTCGGTCGGCACGCCGATCGCGGTGAAGTGCGCCTCCAGGACGTTCTGCAACTGGAGCGATCCGGTGGGCTGACCGCTGGCGCTGTAGACGAAGTAGCCGGGGTTCGGTGAACCGGTCATGTCGAAGTTCAAGTAGCCCTTGATCTTCGCCTTCTCGGTGGCGGACAGGCTGTTCACGTAGAACGTGGAACCCACCAGGCCCAGTTCCTCCGCGCCCCACCACCCGAACCGGAGGTGCTTCTGCGGCTGGAACTGCTCGCGGGCAACGGTCAGCGCGACCTCCAGGATGCCCGCCGACCCGGTGCCGTTGTCGTTGATGCCGGGACCCGCGGTGACGCTGTCCAGGTGACTGCCGAGCATCAGCACGTCCTGGGGGTCGCCGCCCGGCCAGTCGGCGATCAGGTTCCACCCGGTCGCGCCGCTGGAGGTGAACTGCTGCAACGAGGTCTGGAACCCGACCGCGTCCAGCTTCGCCTTCACGTGGTCGATCGACGCGCGGTAGCCGGGCCTGCCGTGCGCCCGGTTGCCGCTGTTGTTCGTCGCGATCGTCTGCAGGTCGTTGAGGTGCGCCTGGACGTTGGCCACCGGGATGTCCGGCGCGGCCAGAGTGGCGGCGGGTGCCGCCGTCGCCGTCGGCGGGCTCAGCAGGGCACTGGCGAGCAGCAGGATGCCCACCAGCGGTGTCGTGGATCTCTTCGAGAACAAGGCTGCCTCCGCAGGGATAGGAAAAGCCGCGTTCGAGCTTGCGTGCTGGACGCCCGCGGCGGTAGCGGCATTCGTCGTGGCGCATTCGGCGGTGCGCCGTGGGAGTCCGGTGTGCCGCGGGGGGAGTGGTGAGCCGAGTCGGGTTGTGGCCTCACTACCACCCCGGCACCACGGAAACGGTTGCGCTGGAACCTCGGCGGACGTGGACCAGCGCTACGGCGGTTGCCACCCGGTCGGCCGTCTAGTCAGCCAGGCGGCCGCTGGCCACCACCGACGATGTCCTGATCACACCGACGCGTGGACGCCGGACGTGCGGTGGAGTTGCTTGCCGGAGGGGCAACCGCGCGCTAGCGAGCGCGGTTGCCGCAGGACCTTCGCGCATTGCGTTCTTCGTGCACCTCGGGGGTTCGTCACTAGGGTTGGGACATGGGGAACGGGTTCGAAAGACTCCACGTCGAGCTGGCCCGTTACGACGGTCCGCGGGCGGGCTTGGCCGATGTCGATGGCGTGGTCCACTACTTCAAGCACCTGGAGTTCGCGCCGGGGGTGCAGGACGGCGACTTCCTCGTCTGGGACGCGAGCCCGGAAGCCGTCGCGTTGGAACGCGAGCAGTTGGCGATCTTCGTCGATTGGCGGGAGCGGTTCGACGAAGGCTTGGCGACGGCCGGGGAGCATCCTGGCCACGGGGGTGTCGACGCCCGCTACGACGAGCTCCAAGGCCTCCTCGAGCCAGCGCGGGTCCCACCGGACGACGCGCGCAGGATGTTCGGAGAAACCCGGATCATGGACGAGGACCGGTACACCCTTGCCGGCTCCGGTGACGAGATCCGCTGGAGCCGCGCCCACCAGGGCACTCGGTGATCCACTGACCTCGTGCCGCGGTCGAGGGTGGACGTCCCCTGCCACTTTGCCCGAACCGCTGCCTACTCCGCTGAACCTGTGATCTGCCATGCGTCGATGGTCGCGACGAGCACCGACAAAAACCGGCGCTTTTCCGACCCCAGCCCTCGGATTCACTCGTTCGAGTGGAGGCCGGAAGCAGCGCCAGCAGGACGCGCAGGGCGGTTGTCCGCCAGACCCGGTGCCTAGCCCGGTGTGCGGGCGATGGTGAACGTCCGGTGGCGGACCAGTTCGAAGCCCATCCGCTCGTACAGCCGGATCGCCGTGGTGTTGGTGGCCTTGGCGTGCAGGAACGGGCGGTCGCCGCGGGCGACGATCTCGTGCGCGATGGCGCGGACCAGTCGGCCCGCCAAGCCCCGGCCGCGGTGGGCCGGGTCGGTGCAGACGGCGCTGATCTCGCTCCAACCCGGTGGGCGCAGGCGTTCACCCGCCATCGCGACGAGGGTGTCGTCCGAGAACAGGCCGAGGTACGTGCCCATTTCCACGGTGCGGGTGCGGAAGGGGCCCGGTTCGGTGCGGGCCACCAGGTCGAGCATGGCCGGGACGTCGGCCGGGCCGAGGACGCGGGCGGCGGGGTCCGGTGCGGTGTCGAGGGAGACGGCCACCAACTGCACGCCCTCGGTGGTCCACTCGACCTCCCAGTCCGGCGGCGGATCCGAGACCGAGACCGGTTGACCGGGGCCGACCAGGTCCTGCAGGTCGGACCACGCCCGGGCGTCGCGTTCTCCCTGCAGTGCCACGAAACCGGCGACGTCGACCTGGTAGCGGAAGGCGCGGCCCTTGGACTCCGCCAAGTGGGCGTGCGCACCGGTCAGGGAGTCCAGGACCGGGTCGGACGGCGGCAGCGGGGTCACGAGAGGCCGAGGTGGGAACGCAGTGTCGTGCCCTCGTACTCGGTGCGGAACACCCCGCGTTCCTGGAGCAGCGGCACGACCTTGTCGGCGAACTCGTCCAAGCCGCCGGGGGTGATGTGCGGGACGAGGATCACGCCGTCGCTGGCGTCCTCCTGCACCGCGCGGTTGATCGTCTCGGCGACGGTCTCCGGCGAGCCGATGAAGGTCTGCTTCCCGGACACGTGGATCGCGAGGTCCCGAATGGACAGTCCCTTGGCCTCCGCGAGTTCGCGCCACTGCTTGGCGGTGGCCAGGGGGTCGCGGTGCCGGCGGACGCTGGCCCTGCCCTTGACGACGGTGTTCTCGCCGGTGACCGGGTCGACCTCGGGCAGCGGGCCGTCCGGGTCGTAGCCGCTGAGGTCCCGGTTCCACACCTCTTCGAGGAAGCGGATGGCGGTGGGCCCGCTGGTCTGCTGCCTGCGGACCTCGGCGGCGATGTCCTGCGCCTCGGCGTCGGTGTCGCCCAGCACGAACGTCGCGGCGGGCAGCACCAACAGGTCGGAGTGCGTGCGGCCGTACTTGGCCAGCCGGTCCTTGACGTCGGTGTAGAACGCCTTGCCCGCGGTGAACTCGCTGTGCCTGCTGAAGATGGCGTCGGCGGTCGCGGCGGCGAACTCGCGGCCGCCGTCGGAGTCACCGGCCTGGAAGATCACCGGACGGCCCTGCGGGCTGCGGGGGACGTTGAACCGGCCCTCGATGTCGAAGTGGTCGTCGTGGTGCGAGAACGCGCCTGCGTCCGGGGCGCTGAGGAACCGGCCGGACTCCTGGTCCGCCAGCACTTCGACGCCGCTCCACGAGTCGAACAGCTCCCACGCGGTGCGCATGAACCGCTCGGCCCGCTCGTAGCGCTGGTCGGCGGGCAGGAATCCACCGCGCCGGAAGTTCTCGCCGGTGAACGCGTCCCACGACGTCACGACGTTCCACGCCGCCCGACCGTCGGACAGGTGGTCCAGCGTCGCGAACTGCCGGGCCACCTCGTACGGCTCGTTGAACGTGGAGTTGATCGTGCCCGCCAGCCCGAGCCGGTCGGTGACGGCGGCGAGCGCGGCCAGCACGGTGAACGTGTCGGGCCTGCCGACCACGTCGAGGTCGTGGATCTGGCCCGCGTACTCGCGCAGCCGCAACCCCTCCGCCAGGAACAGGAAGTCGAACTTGGCGCGCTCCGCGGTCTTCGCGAGGTGCTCGAACGAGCTGAAGTCGATGTGGCTGCCCGAGCGCGGATCGCTCCACACGGTCGTGTTGTTCACGCCGGGGAAGTGCACGGCGAGGTGGACCTGCTTGCGCGGCTTGGTCATCGTGGTCCTCACGCGGGGGCGTAGCGGTTGGCGGGGCGGGGCAGGCCGAGCAGCCCGCGCAGGGTGTCGGCCTCGTACTCAGTGCGGAACGCGCCGCGGCGCTGGAGTTCGGGCACCAGCGCCCTGGTGATCGCCTCCAGGTCGTGCGGCACGGCACCGGGCCGGAGCCGGAACCCGGTCAGCCCGGCCTCGCGCCACCCGAGCAGCAGGTCCGCGAGTTCACTCGCCGTGCCGGTGAACACCAGCGCGTCGGAGGTGAACTCCAGGCCTGCCAACGAGTCCAGCCGCCCCTTGCGGGACGCCGCCGCGCCCGGCGCGTCGTCCAGGAACACCACGAGTTCGCCGAAGACGTGCGCCACCCCGGCCACCTCGCTGATGATGCGGTGGACGTCGGCGGTCTCGAACGGGGTCACGTGCACGACGTCGGCGGCCTGGGCGGCGAGCCGGTAGGCGGCGGTGATGTGCGCCAAGACGCTCACGACCGGCTGGCCCTGCGGCGGCCGTTGGGTGATCGACGGGCCGCGCACGGAGAACCAGCGGCCTTCGAAGTCGACGCGGTGCAGCTTCTCCCGGTCCACGAACCGGCCGGTCGCCGCGTCCCTGATCTCCGCGTCGTCCTCCCAGCTGTCCCACAGCCGCCGGACGGCCTCGACGTAGTCGGCGGCCTCCTCGAACAGGTCGAGCAGCCGGTGGTCAGTGGGGTCGATCCGGTCGAGCACCGGCACGTCGCGGCGGCCGAAGTGCTTGGCGTCACTGGCCTTCGCGGACACCACCGGTCGGAAACCGGCCCGGCCGAGGCTCGCGTGGTCCACGGTCGCGATCGCCTTCGACAGGTGGAACGGCTCGGTGTGCGTCACGACCGCCGACGGCACCAGGCCGATGCGGCTCGTCTTCGGCGCGACGCGGGCGGCGACCAGCACCGCGTCCAGCCTGCCGCGGACCTGGTCGGTCCGGTCGTCGTGGCCGTCGAGCAGCGTCGACTGCGGGCCGAGCGAGTCCTCGATCGTCACGAAGTCGAGCAGTCCCCGCTCAGCTTCCTGGACGAGGTCCGTCCAGTAGTGCCCGGAGAACAGCTCACGCGGCCTCGCGTCGGCCTCGCGCCACGCGGCGGGGTGCCAGCCCGCGCCGTCCAGCGCTACCGCGAGGTGCAGTGGTGACGTGCCAGGCATGTCGACCCTCTTCCCAACCCGAATTCCCTGTCCCCACCACAGTTACAGCGGGAACGCGGGGCGCGCTGCGGTGTCCGGGATGCGGGACGGTCGGGGAGGGGACTGGCCTGGTCAGGGTTTTCGTGCTAGCGCCTGCGCCATGACCTGGGAACCGCGTGCGATGCGCAGCCTGGCCTCGGCTGCTCCGTCGTCCGGCAGGAGGTCCGTGGTCCACACGACCAGGCTGCTGTCTTGGGCGTCGGCGAAAACCTGGAATGACGCGTGGTGGTGTTCCAGTGCGGGGCGTGCGCCTTCTACGACGGCGTACGCGAGTCGTTGTGCCTCGTCGTCCACGGTGACGATCCGTTCGTGGATGATCCAGCCGTCGGCCATGGTCAGGTATCGGTGGGAGCCTTCGACCCGTGTTGCTGTGACGTAGCCGGGCATCAGTCGCTCGTGCACCGCGTCGATGGCGCGTAGGCCTGCCCATACGTGGTCGGGGTTGGCCGCGACGGTGAAGGTCTGGCGGATGGTGGCGATGTGGTGAGTTTAGGGTCGCGGTCGTGGAAGACGTCGGCTGGGGGCAGCGGTTTCGGCTGTCGGCGGCTGGCTCGGCTGCTAGCGGCTCGCTCGGCGACTGCGACTTTCGGCGGCTCGCTTGGCGACTTCGATTCCCAGCGTGCTGTGGCCGATTTGACTCGGGGACCCCTTGATTTGACCCTTCATCGGGCGAAAAGGGCAGGTGGTAGAGCCCTGCCCGATGACAAGTTCAAGGGTCAAATCCCCCGAGCAAAATCGGCTACGTTCCGTGCCGTGGCCTTGGCGTTCGTCTCGCACCTCACCCGCTACAACCGGTGGCTGGCGGTGTACGCGGAGGACCTCGTCTGATCAGCCGTGCCAGGTCAGGCTAGTCGGCCCGAGTCCGGGCCTTGGCCTCCAGGTAGCGCTGTTCTGGCAGGCTGAGGGTGGTGCGCGCGGCCTTGAGGTAGTGCTCGCGCGCCGAGTCGTGGTCGCCCGCTAGGTCGAGCAGGTGGGCGCGTACGGCGTGCACGCGGTGGTGGTCGCTCAGCGCGGGGCCGGCCTCTGCTGCGGCCAGGTGGGCTAGCGCGGGCAGTGGGCCGTGGACCATGGCGTGGGCGACGACGCGGTTGAGGGTGACCATCGGGCCGGGCGCGGCTACGTTCAGCAACTCGTAGAGGCCGAGGACCTCGTGCCAGTCGGTGTCCTCCGCACGTTCGGCCTCGTCGTGCACGGCGGCGATCGCGGCCTGCAGTTGGTAGGGGCCGATGGGGGTCGTGGCCAGCGAGTCGGTGATGAGGGCGACGCCCTCCGTGATGGCCCCGGCGTCCCACTTCCGGCGGTCCTGCTCGGCTAGTGGGACCAGTGAGCCGTCGGCCAGCGTCCGGGCGGGGCGTCGGGCGTCGGTGAGCAGCATCAGCGCGAGCAAGCCGGTGACCTCGCCGTGCTCCGGCAGGCGGTCGTGGAGTTGCCGGGTCAGCCGAATCGCCTCGCTGGTGAGGTCGACGCGGTTGAGCGACGTGCCGGAACTGGCGGTGTAGCCCTCGTTGAAGACCAGGTACAGGACCTGGAGGACGGCGTCGACGCGGTCGGGTAACTCGTCGGGTGGCGGCAGGCGGAACTCGGCGCCGTCTGCCTTGATGCGGGTCTTCGCGCGGCTGATGCGCTGGCCAACGGTTGACTCCGGCACCAGCAGCGCGCGGGCGATCTCGGCGGTGCTCAGGCCGCCGACCGCGCGGAGCGTCAGCGCCACCTGCGACACCCTGGTCAGCGACGGGTGGCAGCACAGCAGCAGGAGCGTGAGGGTGTCGTCGACCGCGGGCGGCGGGTCGGGTTCCGGCAGGGTCTGCGCGGCGACGGTCTCTTCGCGCCGCCTCCTGGCAGTCTCGTTGCGCCACAGTTCGGTGCGTCGGCGGGAGGCGACGGTGATCAGCCACGCCCGCGGGTTGTCCGGGACGCCCTCGGCGGGCCACTGGAGCGCCGCCGCCAGCAGTGCCTCCTGGACGGCGTCCTCGCACGTGCCGAAGCCGCCGTAGCGGCGGACCAGCGCCCCGAGGACCTGGGGCGCGAGGTCGCGCACCAGGTCCTCGAACGGCGCGTTCACAGGTCGTAGGTGCTCATGTCGAGCACCGGCCGCACCTCGACCGCGCCGTAGGCGGCGTCGGGCGCGCGGGACGCGATCTCGACGGCCCGCTCGTAGCTCTCGACGTCGACCAGGTAGAAGCCCGCCAGGTGCTCCTTGACCTCGGCGAACGGTCCGTCGCTGGTCAGCGTCTTGCCGTCGCGCACCGACACCATCTTCCCGAGCGCGGGGTCGACCAGGCCCTCCGAGACGATCAGCTCACCCGACTCGGCCAGCGCCTCGGTCAACTCCATGTGGCCCTTGCCGAACGCGTACCGCTGCTCGTCGTCCAGCGTCTCCCAGAGCGCCAGCGACTTCGGGTTGCTGTGGATCAGGATCAAGTACTTCACGACTGCCTCCGAGGTGGTTCGAAAATCCCTTCACCCGTCCTGTCGAAGCCGGGCCGCCTGCTTCGACGTCTCCGGTGAAAGCGATCCGGAGAACCTGAGGAGCACATCATGACCAGCGACATCGAGCAGATCCAGTCCGTCGTCACGGACGTGGAGGCCGCCATGGAGGCCAAGGACGTCACCCGCCTGCTCGCCCGCTACACGGCCGACGCGGTCAAGTTCGACCTCGCCCCGCCGCTGCGCCGTGTCGGACCCGAGGTGCACGACGTCGAAGGCCTGGCGAAGTGGTTCGCGGGCTTCGACGGACCGGTGAGCTACCAGGAGACGGACCTGGAGATCACCGCGGGCGAGGCTGTGGCGTTCTGCCACAGCCTCA
>JBDSAJ010000786.1:0-3893 GCA_039922235.1 Umezawaea sp. | reverse complement strand
CCGGTTGAGCACGCGGCGGCCGAGCAGCGTGCCGACGCCCGCGACGACGTGCGCGGCGAGCACCACCTCGAACGGTGCCACCAGCAGGCCGAGCACCAGCGGGATCTCGGTGAACGAGATCGTCCACGCGACACCGCTGCGCACGTCGACGTTGATGGCGAGCTGCTCGGCCAGCAGGAAGCCGATGACCAGCAGCGGACCGGTCCAGAGCAGGCGGGCGTCCACGGGGTGGTGGGGCAGCCAGCCGCCGACCGCGACCGCCGAGGAAACCCCGGCGATCAGCAGGACGGCGGCGAAGAGGTTGAAGTTCAACGACCTGTTCGCGGACCTACCGGAACCGCGTGCTGTCGAGTTCGACAGTGTGGCCGACGCGCGGTCGGACATCCAGCCTCCTCGTCGGCCCTCGTGTCGGTGGGCCGGATCGCGGCCTCGAACTCGGCGTGACTGAGGGGTCCCGAACAGTTACCAGGACCCCTCTAAGAGCATCAATGTACCTCGGTTGGGCGATGAAATGGCAGGTCGACGAGGCATATACCACGTGAAGTGACGAAACCGGTCACACGGTCAGCTCTCCGCGCAGCACCGTGACACCTTGGCCCGCCAATCTGACACGATCGTCACGGAGCGTCATCTGGACACGTCCGCCGCGTGGGGACGCTTGTTCGCCGAGCAACGACACCCGGCCGAGGCGCGGAGCCCACCACGCGGCGAGCGTGCAGTGCGCGGATCCGGTCACCGGATCCTCAGGCACGCCGAACGACGGGTAGAAGCACCGGCTGACCACGTCGACACCCGGCAGGTCGCCGCGGGCGGTGACTATGACGCCCCGCCCCGGCACATCGTCGAGCAGCACCAGGTCCGGCCGCAGCGCGCGCACCTCGGCCGCCGACGCGACCTCCACCAGCAGGTCCGTCCCTCCCTGCGCCACGGCCACGACCGTCGTGCCGGGCAGGGACGCGCGCAGCAGCGGCGTGGCGCCGACGGGTACCGGCCGGTCGGCCGGGAAGTCCATCTCGACCCAGCCGTCCGGGCGCGCCTCGCAGGTGAGGAAGCCGCTGCGGGTGCTGAACACGACCGAGCCGCCCAGCACGTGCGCGGTCGCGAGGGTCGCGTGGCCGCACAGGTCGACCTCGGTCGTCGGGGTGAACCAGCGCAGCGGCAGCGGCTCGTCGCCGCCGACCACCACGAAGGCGGTCTCGGCGTGCTTCATCTCCGCGGCGACGGACTGCATCCACGCGGGTTCGGCGGGTTCGGGCAGCAGGACCACGCCTGCCGGGTTGCCCGAGAACGGGCGGTCGGTGAACGCGTCCACGACGAAGATCTCCACGCGGTTCAACGTTAGACCAGCGCCCGCTCGTGTTCCGGCGCCTGGACGGCCAGTTCCCGCCGCAGCTCGTCCAGGCAGTTCTTCGCCTCACCCGCCGCGAGGTGCTGGGCCGCGCCGCTGCCCGATGCCTCGCGGATCAGCAACCACACCGCCGACAGCGGCGACGGCTGCTCGTCCGAGCGGACCGCCGACACCAGTTCGCGCTGCTCGGGGAACGGGTGCAGGGCGATCTGCTCGGTCCGCCCGCGCAGCCGCGCGAAGACGTCCGATGACGCGCCCGCCAGCAGGAGCCGCTCGAGCTTCGCGGGCAGGTCGACGTTGGCGAGTTCCGAAGCGCTCAGCGGGCCGAAGTTCCGGACCGTGTTCAAGGCGTACTCGAGATCGTCTGCGGCGTTCAGGAGTTCCCTGTGGCTCGACCGTTCCAGTCTCGGCACGGGCGGGGCCGGGCGAGCCCGCGGCCGACGCGAGAACAGGCCGATCAGCACCCCGATCGCGAGGGCCGCCAGTGCAATCAGGATTTCGCTCATGCATTGGCCATCGGCACCACCCCGGACCCGGCCGCGCCCTCGCGCGACAACGGGTCCGAACCGAGCGCCGACCGGTACGCGAACTTCGGTTGGGCTGAACAGCTCTGCCGATCGGCGTGGCGAGATGATCCAAACGCCCGACCGGAGCAAGGTGGGGGTGCGCGACACCCGCGGAGGTATTCGCGGGACAGGTCCGATCTCCTAGATGACAGGGGCACGACCGAACGAAGCGGGGGACCCGATGACCACCACCGAGGCTCGAGAACTGTCCGGCCGTGCGCTGGCGATGCTGCGCGCGGTCGACGCCGGACGCGCCGAACTCACCAGCGGCTGCGAACCGGACCTCTACGTGGACGGTCTCCCCTGCTGCGACCAGACGGCCACCCACGACCTCGTCCACGCGGGCCTCCTCCGCCCCACCGCGCTCGCGGCGTGGGGCCACCGGGTGCCCGCCGAGCTGACCGACGAGGGCCGGGCGGCACTGGGAGTGGCCTGACCAGTCGAACACGTGTTCGATGTGCGTTATGCTGCCCCCGCGGGGCCTGCACGCAAGGGAGAGGAAGCCCTTGCGCGCAGGCCTCGTCCAGTTCAAGGTCCCCCCATGCCCATGATCACCGTAGACCTGTTCCCCGGCCGGACCGAAGAGCAGAAGCGCGCACTGGTGCACGAGCTGACCGAGGCGATGGTGCGAACGTGCGACGCTCGCCGCGACGGCGTCTGGGTCGTGCTGCGCGAAGTCCAGCCGGAGAACTGGGCCATCGGCGGAACACTCGCCTCGGATCGCTAGGAACGCTCCCCGGTCACCGCTCTCGTGGACCACGGCATTGCCGGACGACATCACGCGCACCCGAGCCGAACACGTCGGGTACCGGTACGAGAGCGAATGGTGACAACACCTGGACAAAAAATACCCCGTGACCTGTTTTCCCAGGTCACGGGGTATTACCCAAATGTGGCGGGTGTAGGATTCGAACCTACGTAGGCGTAAGCCGACGGATTTACAGACTGTTCCGATCATGTGCTCTGACCAGGCGTTTCCTGTCTCAAGCGGGCCACTTCGGTACGTCCTCGGTACAGGGGATGTCGTGGCAGAGCGACCACGGCCGTCACGTCTCCACTGTGGACGGTCGTCGCCGAGACATGAACACGCGGGTCCAACCACACCACCCAGTTCGATTCGACGCGCCTACGGCCATCTCAGAGGCGAACGAGCGGCCCCCCGCGCCATCCCGGTCCACGCATGGATGGCCTACAGGCATAGCCGATGGAGCGCGGCTCACGAGACATGAGCCAGGTGCACGAGGCACACTGAGGGCATGAGCGAGCAGCCTGTCACCTCCGTGTCGGCCGAGGAATCGCCATCCTGGGCCGACGTCGTCAACCATGCCGAGCACGGCGAGACCGTCGCCGTCATCGCGCACGGCCAGCACGTGGCCGACGTCGTCCCCTCCGGAGAACTGGACCGGCTGCGGGAGACCATTGAAGTGCTCTCCGACACCGAACTTGTGCGCGACCTGGTGGAAGGCCTCGCGGACGCTCAAGCAGGACGCGTCTTTTCCTCTGGCGACATCGCGGCAGACCTTGCCGCACGTCGTGCCGCTGGCGAATGAGTCACCCGCAGACGTACACGGTCACGTTCAGCCCCGCCGCACGTCGACGTCTGGACAAACTTCCACTGGCTGCTGCTGTCGCCCTCTATGAGCATCTGATCGGACCGGTAGCCGAGAATCCGCACCGACTCGGCAAGCCGCTCGAAAGTCCTTTTGACGATGTATGGAGCACGCGACGCGGTGAATATCGGGCGCTCTACACACTTGATGACGAACAGCGCACGGTCACGGTCGTAGCGGTTGCCCACCGACGAGACGCCTACCGACCGCGCTAGCCGCCCTGCGGGGCTATGTCTCCAGGGTCGGTAACTGCGGTAACTGCGGTAACCTCGCAGGTCAGAGGGTTACCGATCGCACCCCGGTTACCGATCAAAACGGTAACCGGCCCTGTTTCCAGCCATGCCTCACGTCATCGTGCAGGCCGGACGC
>JBDSAJ010000785.1:0-4066 GCA_039922235.1 Umezawaea sp. | reverse complement strand
GTGCCCAAGATCGTCGCCGACGGCGTGATGCGCTGGACCGTGTTCGACCTGCCGTCCACCGGCGGCGCCGAGCACGTGGCCATCGGCGAGGCGGAGCACGGCCTGGCCAGCGCCCTGCGCCAGGCCGCGACGGCGCTGGTGACGCTGGACGTGGCCAAGCACCGCCCGAACGTGCGCGAGGAGATCGCCGCGCTGTCCACGAAGCACTCGAAGCTGGACTGGCCCGCGGGGATGCCGCCGCGGACGGTCCGCGTGCTCCAGCGCGCCGCCGAGGTCGCCGCGATCCTGGAGGTCGCGCAGGACGACTCCCCCGGCAACGCGAGGTCGGCGTCGGCGATGCAGGCCCGCGACGAGGCGCTGCGGCCGCTGTCGGAGGCCGTGCGCCGAGCGCGCTGCGCCGCCGTGGAGGAAGCCGTGCGGGTGCTGTCCGACCAGGCGGCCGGGCTGCACTAGGGTGCCTGGACCGGCTCGTGCTCGTGCCGCGGGAGCAGGAACGGGGTCGCCAGCATCAGCAGGCCCGCGACCCCGATCGCGGCACGGGGGCCGGTGAAGGCCGCCAGCAGTCCCCACAGGGCCGTGAGAACGGCGATGGAAGCCTTGCTGGTGACCGACCAGGCGGACAGCGTGCGGACGACGAGGTCGGACGGGACCTGTTCGAGCCGGTAGGTGGCGAACACCGGGTTGAACACGCCGAAGCACGTGATGATCCCCAATTCGACGGCCATGACGAGCACCAGACCCGCGGTGCCGGGCTGGACGAACGCCAACCCGCCGAGCCAGCACGCCCGCGCCGTGCCCACGGCGACCAGGATCCGGTGCCGCCCGAACCTCGTGACGAGCACGGGGGCCAACCGGGCGCCGACGAGTCCGCCGACGCAGGGCACCGCGAACGCGAGGCCGTACTGCCACGGCGCGAACCCGAGGTCGCCGAGCATGAGGACGGCGAGCAGCGGCGAGGTCGCCATGACCAGGCCGTTGACCAGGACCGTGTTGAAGAACAGCGGGCGCAGGGCCGGGTGGCGCAGGATGTGGCGCCACCCCTCCAGCAGGTCGCCCGCCCGTGGCGCGCCGGTCCGCACGGGACGCGACTCGCCACCGCCGATGGCCCGGAGGCCCAGCGCCGAGAGCAGGTAGCTGACCGCGTCGGCCACCACGGTCGCCACCGGGCCGAACAGCCCGATCGCGACACCGCCGAGCGGTGGTCCGAGCGCGGTGGCCGTCCAGGCCGTCGACTCCAGCCGCCCGTTCGCGACGAGCAGGTCCTCACGCGGCACGAGGGCTTTCAGGAACGCCCCGCTGGCCGCGACGAAGGCGATGTCAGCCGTGCCGACGATGATCGATACGACCAGCAGGTGGGTGAAGCCGAGCAGCCCCAGCGCGAACGCGGCGGGCACGCTCAGCAGCGCCGCGAACCGCAGCAGGTCCATCGCGATCATCACCGGCCGCTTGCGGCGGAACTCCAGCCAGGAGCCGAGCGGCACCGCCACCACCGCACCCACCGCGAGCCCGGTGGCCGCCAGCAGCGACACCTCGGTCGGCCCGGCGTGCAGCGCGAGGATGGCGATCAGCGGGAACGCGTCGAACGCCAACCGGGTGCCGAACGCGCTGGCCGCGTACGCCCCCCAGAACCAACCGAACCGCCGTCCCAGCGACCTGCCCGCCACCCCTGCCCCCTCGCCATCGTCGAGCATTCAAGCAGGCCTCCGCGGCGGACTGTGACAGAACGCGGACACAACGCGCACCGGCCGCGCGAACCGCGGGCCGACCATCGACCGGGTGATGCCCACCCCAGTGCTCCCGGCCCATCGGACGGTCACCGCGAACGTCCGGTTCCTCGTGGCCGCCTGCGCCTGCCTGCTCGCGCTCGGCCTGACCGCCGCGGTGTTCGTGTGGACTCCCGGCGGCCAGGCGTTCGACACCGCGCTGCTGCCGCTGTCCGAGCGCGGGGCGAGCTACGAGCAGGACACCGCGCTGCTGGCACCCGCCAAGGCACTGCTGGCGTTCTTCGGCGACGAACTGGTGCTGGGCGGCGTGCTGCTCGCCGTGGTCCTGCTGAGCAGGCGGCTGTGGACGTCGGTGGCGGCCGTGGTCGTCGTGCTCGGTTCGGTGGTGGCGGCCAGGGTGCTCAAGGAGGTCGTCGTCCGGCCGGACCTGGGCGTCTCCGGCTCGTCGACGCACAACAGCTTCCCCAGCGGGCACGTCGCCGTGGCGACCGCGCTGGTGCTGGCCTTCCTGCTGGTGCTGCCGCCCGTGGCGCGGTGGATCGTCCTGGTGCCGGGCGTGGTGCTGGTCATGGCGATCGCCGCGGCGACGATGATCACCGGGTGGCACCGGCTCAGCGACCTGGTCGGCGGTGCACTGGTCGCCGGGGTGCTCTACTGCCTCGCCGCCGCCCTCGACCGGGCGCCCACGACCGCGCGCGACGATAGTTGACCTCATGTCACGGGTGTTGTTGATCGAGGACGACCACGCGGTGCGCGACGGGCTGCGGCTGGCACTGACCAGGCAGGGCCACGTGGTGGACGCCGTGGAGACCGGCGAGCAGGGGCTGGACCGGCTGGCGCGGGCGTCGTCCGAGGTGGTGGTGCTCGACCTGATGCTGCCGGGGATCGACGGGTTCGAGGTGTGCAGGCGCATCCGCGCGGCGGGCGACCTGCCGATCATCATGCTCACCGCGCGCGACGACGACATCGACGTCGTGGCCGGTCTGGAGGCCGGGGCCGACGACTACGTGGTCAAGCCCGTGCGGCCGCGCGTGCTGGAGGCCCGCATCCGGGCCGTGCTCCGGCGCACCACCGGGGAGCCCAGGTCGGACCCGACCGCCGAGCGGCACGGCGCGCTGACCATCGACCGGTCCGGGCTGGTCGTGACCAAGGACGGCGAGCCGGTGGCGCTCGCCCCGACCGAGCTGCGGCTGCTGCTGGAGCTGTCCGGCACGCCGGGGCGGGTGCTCAGCAGGCAGCAGCTCCTCGAATCGGTGTGGGAGCACGGCTACCTCGGCGACTCCCGGATCGTGGACGCGTGCGTGCAGCGGCTGCGGGCGAAGATCGAGGACGACTCGGCCGCGCCGGTGTACGTGCAGACCCTGCGCGGTTTCGGGTACCGGTTCGGGCCGCTGTGACGCGGGCGTTCGGGCTGCGCGGGCGCCTGGTGGTGGCGTTCGCGCTCGTCGGCGTGATCACCGCGCTGGCGGTCGCGGGCGGCATGTACCTCAAGGCCCGCTCCGTCATCCTCCAGCAGGCGCAGGACGCCGCCGCGCTGGCGCTGACCGACCAGGTCGCCCGGCTGCCCCCGATGACCTCGCTGCCTCCGACCCGCGAGCAGCTGGGCGGCATCGCGGCCGGGTTCTCCGACCGCGACGACACCGCCGTTGCCGTGTACGGCGACCTGAGCGCGGGCAGCCTGCCGCTGTCGGTCGTGCCCGCGGAGCTGCGGGAGGCCGTGCGCGGCGGGCACGTCGCGTGGCAGCGGGTGTCGGTGGACGGCGTGACGCAGCTGGTCAGCGGGACCAGGGTGGCGTTCACCGGGACCGGGGGCGCGCCGCTGGTGTCCGAGCTGGAGGTGTACTCGCTGCGCGACCTGGAGCCCGCCGCCGCCAGCGTGGCCGCCCTGTCCACCAGGGCGTGGGCGTACGGCGGCAGTGCGCTCGTCGTCGCGCTGGCGCTGGCGCTGCTGGCCGCGCGGAGCGTGCTGCGGCCGGTGCGGGAACTCGGCGAAGCCGCGCGGCGCATGGGTTCCGGCGACCTGGAGTCCCGGTTGGACGTTCGCGGCTCGGACGAGCTGGCCGGCCTGGCGGTGACGTTCAACGACGCCGCCGACGCGCTCGGGCGGCACGTCGACGAGCTGCGCCGGATGGAGGCCGACGCCCGCCGGTTCGTGGCCGACGTGTCGCACGAGCTGCGGACCCCGCTGGCGGCCATGACCGCGGTCGTGGACGTGCTGGACGAGGAGGCCGCGGAGCTGCCGCCGGACGCGTCGCAGGCCGCGCGGATCGTCAGCCAGGAGACGCACAACCTGACGAGGCTGGTGAACGACCTCATGGAGATCAGCAGGTTCGACTCGGGGG
>JBDSAJ010000784.1:0-4835 GCA_039922235.1 Umezawaea sp. | reverse complement strand
CGACCGCCTCGAAGCACTCCTTGACCGTCATCGGGAGCCCGTGCAAGGGGCCGAGCGAGCGGCCCGCCGCTATCGCCTCGTCGGCGGCGCGAGCCGCCTCGCGCGCTCGCTCCTCGTCCAGCACCACGACGGCGTTGATCGTGGGGTTCAGGCGCGCGACGCGCTCCAGGTAGTAATCGAGCAGTTCGCTGCTCGACAGCTCCTTGCGGGCCAGTGTCGCGACGAGGCGCGTCGCCGACGCGAACGCGAGATCGCTCATGTTGCTCTCCTAACGGCGATGGTGTTCGGGGTGGTCGCGGTGCTGCGTGCGCTCGCGACAGTGCGGTGCCCAGCTCGGACACCCGACGCTCGGCAGGACGACGGAGAAACTCAAGCAGGTGCTACTCGACCAGGTGCTGGGTGCCGAGCACCGAGAGCAGTTCCAGCTTCTCGGCGGCCTCGGTGCCCGGCTGGGCCGAGTAGACGACGATGCACAGGCCGCTCTCCTGCACCCGGAGCAGGTCGCAGTCCAGCGTCAGCAGGCCCACCTGCGGGTGCTCGATCGTCTTGGGCCAGGCGTCGAACCGTCCCACGACACCCGCGTCCCACAGTTCTGCGAACCGCTCGCTGTTGGTGCGCAACTCCGCGATCAGGCGCCGCAGCCGGCGGTCCGCCGGGTACCGGTGGGCGGTCGTCCGCAGCTCGGAGACCATGCCGATCTCACAGGCGCTCCGTTCCTCGGGCGTATGTCGCACCCAGGTCGGCACATCCATGAAGGTGCGCCACACGTCGTTGCGCTCCACGCCGCGCAGGCCGGACGGGTCGCCCATCAGCGCCGCGTACATCGAGTTGGCCAGCAGCAGCGTCATGGCCGCGTCGGACACCGCGACGGGTACGTCGACGAGCCGGTCCAGCAGCCGCTGGACGCCGGGCGTGATGTGCCCTGGCACCAGGTCGGGGCCGGGCGGAACCAGCCCCGCCAGCCCGAATAGGTAGGCCCGCTGGTCCCTTGACAGCCGCAGCGCACGGGCCAGCCCCTCGACGACCTGACCGGAGGGGTTGGCCGCCCGGCCCTGTTCCAGGCGCGTGATGTAGTCGACCGAGATCCCGGCCAGCAGAGCCAACTCCTCGCGCCGCAGACCGGCCGCGCGGCGATGTCCGCCGGAGGGCAGCCCCGCTGCCTGCGGGGAGACCCGGTCGCGCCAGCGTCGCAGCGCCTGTCCGAGCTCCGTGGCCGTCATGCGCCCAGTGAACACCGCCCGCCGCGCACGTGCCTGGTACCCGCAGTCCCAGGAAGATAGGGTCTCCTGGCTGATCGTGCCGCCGCGCCGCAACCTGGACGCGTGACGACAACACTGGTCACCGGAGCCAACAAGGGCATCGGCCACGAGACCGCCCGCCAGCTCATCGCCGCGGGTCACACCGTCTACGTGGGTGCCCGCGACGCCGAGCGCGGACGCCGGGCCGCCGAGCAGTTGGGCGCCCGGTTCGTCCTGCTCGACGTCACCGACGACGCCACGGTCGAGGCCGCGGCCAAGATCGTCGCGGCCGACGGCGGCCTGGACGTGCTGATCAACAACGCCGGGATCGCGAGCAGGGACGACGCCCACAGCGTGCCCACCGCCGCGACCGTGACCGCCGACCAGGCGCGGAACACCTTCGAGACGAACGTCTTCGGCGTCGTCCGCGTCACCCACGCCTTCCTGCCCCTGCTGCAGCGCTCGACCGCACCGGTCGTGGTCAATGTCAGCGGCGGCCTGGCCTCGCTGACCAACCTCTCCGACCCCGAGCACCCCACGCACTTCTACCCCGGCGTTGCCTACCCGGCGTCCAAGGCCGCCGTCAACATGCTCACCGTGCAGTACGCGAAGGCGTTCCCGAACATGCGGATCAACTCCGTCGAGCCCGGCTTCATCAAGACGGACCTCAACGACAACACGGGCACGCAGACCGTCGAGCAGGGCGCCGAGATCATCGTCCGCATGGCGCAAATCGGTCCCGACGGCCCGACCGGGGGCTACTTCGACGCCAACGGTCCGCTGCCCTGGTGAGTCACAGCCGCACCAGCCGGACTTGGAACGTTCGCACCACCTGGTCCTCCTTGATCAGCAACTGCGAGCTGCCGAGCCACACCCAAGAGCACCGGCTGCTCCACACCACGAGTCGCAGCCTGAGAGAACGGACCCCATGACGACGCCGCCTGCCCGCATCGACCCGACAACTTCACCGGATCTGCTCCTCGTTCACGGTGCGTGGCACGGCTCGTGGGCCTGGGACCTGCTGCTCCCGAAACTCCCCGGCACCGTGCGCACGGTGGATCGTCCATCTTGCGGGACCGACCTCAGCGCCCTGGGCGACTTCGCCGATGACGTCGAAGCGATCAGAACGGTCTTGGCGAAGAGCGCCGACAGGCCCACCGTCGTCGTGGCCCACTCGGGAGGTGGTCTCTCAACGACCCAGGCGGTGTGCGGGCAGCGGCACGTCGTCGGCGTGGTGTACGTGGCCGCATTCGTGGCCGATGTCGGCCAACGCGTGTCCGACCTGTTCAGCGGCTCGCCGCCGACCTGGTGGGAGGTGCATCCGGAGGAGGGGTACGTCGACGCGCTCACTCCACTGCCGGTCTTCTACCACGACGTGCCCACGGACATCGCGGAATCCTGTGCCGCTCGGCTCAACCACCAGTCCCTCACCGGATCGCAGGCGACGCTGACCGACGCCGCGTGGCGCCACATGCCGACCACCTACATCGTCTGTGACAACGACCGCACCATCCCACCGTCCGTTCAGGAGCAGATGGCGGAACACGCCGTCCGGGTCCACCACCTGCCGAGCGGGCACTCGCCGTTCCTGTCCATGCCTGACGATCTCGCCGCGGTGATCAGCCGCGAGAGTGTGGAGTTCATGTGCGCCGGCGCGGACCAGGAGGCTTAGAGGTCCTAACGCAATGACTGGTGGCGTTGGAGGCGTCGCCAGCAGATGATCGAGCAAGCGAGGCTGAGGAAAGCTTCGTGGATGTCGTCGCGGATCTCCCAGCGGATGCGCAGGCGACGGAACCAGTCCAGCAGAGCCAGGGTCTGCTCGACGACCCAGCGGTGCACGCCCAGTCCGGAGCCGTGGTCGACACCGCGGCGGGCGATGAACGGCCGGATGCACTTGGCGCGGGCCTGTTTGCGGTACTTGTCGTGGTCGTAGGCGCGGTCGGCGTAGAGACGGTCGGGCCTGCGCCGGGGGCGGCCACGCCGGCCGCGTACCGAGGGGACGGCATCGAGCAGTGGCATCAGCTGGGTGACGTCGTTGCGGTTGGCGCCGTTCAACGTCACGGCCAAGGGCACGCCGCCGCCGTCGGTGATCACGTGGTGCTTGGAGCCCGCTCGGGCGCGGTCGACCGGGCTCGGACCGGTTTTGGGCCGCCCTTCACCGCCCTGATCGACGAGGAATCCAACGCCGCCCGCGACCAATCCAACGCCCCTGCCGACTGCAACTTCGCCAGCAGCAGTTCGTGCAACCGGGGCCACACCCCGGCCTCGGTCCAGTCCCGCAGCCGCCGCCAACAGGTCATACCCGAACCGAAGCCCAACTCCTGCGGCAGGAACTCCCACTGGATGCCTGTGTAGAGCACGAACAGGACGCCGCACAACGCTTTGCGGTCATCCAGCCGCTTACGCCCTGGGTACCGGAAGCTGTGCCGCTCGGAAAGTCATCGCTGCTGGTAGAGCAGTACCAACGCTGTTTGAGAGCATGTCCGGGTGATCGTGTCCCTGCTGTACGAGGTGACCCGGAAGCTGCTGTCCGTGCCGTCGGTGCTGCTTCGCAGCGAGTCGTCGAAGGATGCCGAACTGCTCGTGTTGCGGCACGAGAACGCGGTCCTTCGTCGGCAACTCGCGGGCCCGGTCCGTTACGAGCGCGCGGACCGGTTCTGGTTCGCCGCCCTGTCCGGGTTGGTGGATCGTCGACGTTGGCGGGAGAACTTTCCGGTGACTCCGGGCACTCTGCTCGCCTGGCACCGCAGACTCGTGGCCCGCAAATGGGACTGCGCCGCGCGTCGACGTACCGGACGCCCGCCGACACGGGTCGCGATCAAGTCGCTCGTACCGCGCCTCGCCAGGGAGAACCCGCGATGGGGGCACCGTCGGATACAGGGTGAACTGGCTCGGCTGGGCCATCGCATCGCCCACTCGACGGTCTGGCGGATCCTGCACGACGCGGACATCGACCCGGCGCCACGCCGCACCGGCCCGACCTGGCGCGAGTTCCTCACCGCCCAGGCCGAGGGCATCATCGCGGCGGACTTCCTCCACCTCGACACCGTGCTCGGCACACGCCTCTACGCACTGGCCTTCCTCGAACACGGCACCCGCCGCCTGCACGTCACCGGCGTCACCTCCCACCCAACGCGGGAGTGGACGACCCAGCAGGCCAGGAACCTCGCCTTCGACCTCGGAACGCGCATGGAGTCCCTGCGCTTCCTGCTCCGTGACCGCGACGGCAAGTACGGTCAGACGTTCGACGCCGTCTTCCACGCCGAGGACCTCCGCATCATCAAAAGCGCACCACAGGCACCGCGGATGAACGCCCACTGCGAACGGGTCATCGGCACCATCCGCCGCGAACTCCTCGACCACGTCCTGATCACCGGCGAGAGCCACGCACGACAAGTCCTCAAGACCTACGAAGACCACTACAACCGACACCGCTCCCACCAGGCCCGAGACCAACTACCACCCGAAGCTCGGCAACACCCCGCCGCGGTACACGACCTCGACACCCACAGCGTGCTCCGCACCCGCATCCTCGGCGGCCTCATCAACGAGTACAGACATGCCGCTTGACCAGCAGCGATGACTTTTCGAGCGGCA
>JBDSAJ010000783.1:0-2727 GCA_039922235.1 Umezawaea sp. | reverse complement strand
CGACGGAGGCGAAAGCGGCGCCCGCGCCCAGTACGACCGCAACCGCCAACGTCCCGAGCCGCAGGAACGGCTGCCTTTGCGACCTCGTGCTCACTCCCCTATTACGGATGGGAGCCCTGGTTGGTTGAATTTGATCATCACAAGTGGACGAACGGGCAGCGGGCCCTACCCGTTCGTCCGACGGCGCGTAGTGCGTCTGGACCTGTCATGCCGCTGTTAGGCCCGGCACGGCATCCTGGGCCGATGAACGAACTGCTGGGGTCCGCGCCGTGAGGGTGTTGGTGGTGGAGGACGCGCGGGCGCTGGCCGAGGTCGTGGCCGAAGGCCTGCGGGACCAGGGGATGGCGGTGGACATCGCCTTCGACGGCCTGACCGCCGCGGCCAAGCTGGACGTGAACGCCTACGACGTGGTCGTGCTCGACCGCGACCTGCCCGGCATCCACGGCGACGTGCTGTGCCAGATGGTCACCGAACGGGACGACCGCGCGATGGTCCTGATGCTGACCGCGGCGGGCGCACCGGGGGACCGGGTCAGCGGCCTGACCCTCGGCGCGGACGACTACCTGGCCAAACCGTTCCACTTCCCCGAACTCGTCCTGCGGGTGCGCTCACTGGCCCGCCGCCGCCCCGCCGCCCGCGGCCGCACACTCCGGGCGTCCGGCGTCGAACTGGACCCGGTGCGCCGCACGGCCACCCGCGACGGAGCCGCACTGGACCTGTCGGTGAAGGAGTTCGCGGTCCTGGAAGCGCTGCTGCACGCCAGCCCGGCCCACCTGAGCACCGAGGACCTGCTGGAACGCGTGTGGGACGAACACGCCGACCCGTTCACCAACACCGTGACCGTGACGATCGGCAGGCTGCGCCGCAAGCTGGGAACACCGCCGGTCATCACCACCACCGCGGGCGTCGGCTACCGCATCGCCGAGTAGCGCGGCGGCCACCGTGCCAGACTCGGCGGCGTGGCCTTCACCGAGGAAGAGATCACGTACCTGCGGTCGCAGTCGCTCGGGCGGCTCGCGACGCTGGGCGCGGACGGACAACCCGACGTCGTGCCGGTGGCCGTCGAGTTCGACGGGACGTTCCTGTGGATCGGCGGCGGCGCGACCGTGCGCGGTACCCGGAAGTTCCGCAACATCGCCTCCGGGAACCACGAGGTGGCACTGGTGGTCGACGACCTCGTGTCACTCGACCCGTTCATCGCCCGCGGCATCCGCGTCTACGGCCACGCCGAACAGCCCTTCGAACGGGTCGGCATGGTCGGTCCGGGCACCTACCTGCGCATCACGCCCACGGTGTCGTGGAGCTGGAACCTCACCGGCGAACCCGCAGGCACCGAGTGGTATCCGTCGCACAAAACGGTGCACGAGGAAACCTGATCCCGTTCACCTTCGAGTCGCCGATCCAGTTTTTGTCGGACCCCGCCGGCATCCTGATCCGCGTGGACACCGAACAGCACTGGGCGCTGATCGCCGCCGCCCCGACCGCGACGAGGTGGAAGGCGGCATCGTGTGGAACGCGCGCCTCAAGGCCACCGGCGAGCAGCCACCTGTCGGCCCTCTACGCGAACTGACCCGGCCCACAGCCCTTCCGCCTACTTCACCGCTCGACCGATGAGTTTTCACTCCCGTGGAGGTCAACACCGGGAGAACCCAACGAAGGAGCACCCCGTGTCCGACCAGGTCGACCTGACCCCCGCCGCCAACGAACTGGTGCGCCTGCTGTCCGGCATCACCGACGACCAGCTCACCGCCCGAACCCCGTGCGAGGAGTTCACCCTCGCCGACCTCGTCCTCCACATCGACAACTTCACCTCGGCATTCACCGCCGCCGCAGCCAAGGACCTCGGCCCAGCGACCAACGGCTCCCCGGACTCCACCCCGACCGAACTCAGCCCGAACTGGCGCACCACCGTCCCTGCCAAGGTGCGGGCCATGGCCGAGGCCTGGGGCAAACCCGACTCCTGGGAAGGCACCACCCAGGCAGGCGGCGTCGACCTCCCCGCCGCCATCATGGGCCGCTTCGCCCTGGACGAACTAGTCGTCCACGCCTGGGACCTAGCCCGCGCCAGCCGCCAGCCCTTCATCTGCGACCAGCAGTTGCTGGACGTCGTCGAAGCCCTGGTCACCCCCCAACCCAACGGCGACCCCAGCGGCCCCTTCGGCCCACCCGTCCTCGTCCCCGCGGACGCACCCCAACTGGACCGCGTCATCGGCTACACCGGCCGCGACCCGCACTGGACGGCCGCCTGACTCGGGCGCCACAGGACGCGGAATGGGGACCCGTCACAGCGATGAGTCAGCCGTCGCCCACAGGGCCCCGAGGAAGACCCGGAAGGATCCCCTTCGGCGGATGGCAGGCACCTCTCATGGACGTGGTCGGGGCGCAGATCGGCGCCGCGGCGCTTGACCCCAAACCAGGCAGCCCTGCGTCGCCAGCGATGCTCACCCGCCTGGACACCCCCGCCGCAGCGATTCGGGGATGTCGAGCGGCTGACGACTGCCGTCGGTCAACGTGCGCACGTTCGCGGCGAGCAGCAGGCGACCCGCCTTGTCCAACACCGCACGAGCAACCGCACTGTTGTCCTTCGACTCGGTGCCCTGCCGAAGTCGGCGCACCTGGGGGGGTGTCCCTATGTTGTTTGTCAAGCTGCCGCTGGAGCTGGGACAGGCTCGGGGTGCCGGTAGTGGGTCTTGGTGCGGAGCATGGCGAACAGCACGTCGCAGCGGC
>JBDSAJ010000782.1:0-3329 GCA_039922235.1 Umezawaea sp. | reverse complement strand
CCGGTCACGCGGGCGGTCGGCCACCGCCCGGTCGGGGAACCGGCCACGGCGAGAGGTTCAGCAGCCCTGGTCGGCCGACACCAAGCAGCGGTCGACGGAGTCTTCCTCACAGCCGGCCAGCTTGTCGTCGAGCTGCCGGAACCGCTCCAGCCGGCCGGGTGGGGCGAAGTCCTCGATCACCGACCGCAGGAACTCCTCGACCACCTGCACCGCGGGCACACCGTCGACCACCCACACACCGGTACAGGCGTAGACGAGGTCGCAGCCCACGGCGTCCTGACGGCCCAGGATCGAGGTGACCGTGGTGTCCACCCGCGCCGCGCGCGTCCCCAGCTCGGCCAGCACGACGCCGATCGGTTCACCCGTCGCCGCGGCCGGGCCGGGGTTGTCGGGATGGGCGATACCCAGCCGCATCCGCACCGAGGCGGGCAGACGATCGGGCAGCACGACGGCCCTGGTCCAAGCCACCACCTGCTGACGCGGACCACCGGAGCGCAGCAGCCCGAGGCGTTCGTGGCCGCGGTTGTGGTGCTTGCCGTCGAGGGTCTTGTACTCGGGCAGGGTCAGCACCCGGTCCCGTGCGGCGATGACGTTGATCTCCGGCAGGCCCTCGTCGGTCCACCACGCCACCGCGGCGCTGACGCTGCGCGCGGACCGCACCAGCTCACCGAACAGCTCGAACCTGTGTTCGAATTCAGTGGCTTCCTCATCGAGCACCGCGCCCCTGTCGACGGGCGTTTCCTGACTCATCTCGGTCCTCTCCCACCTGGTTCACCACGAGCTACCAGCCCCGCGCCATCGGGTCGGTGTCGTGAAAGGACGGATGACGCTACGCGTCTGACCAGCGACAACGCGTCCACCAAAACGGTGTTCCACTTCACGGGGCATAGGTACCGCCGGTACGGCTTCCAGCGTCGGGACGGGACGGTCGGTGACCGGCTCACTCACACGGCCCAATATCACCCCTCCGGCCGAACCCGCCCCGTAGCCGAGCCCGTCAACGACCCAGGCCCGGCGACCGCGATGCGGTGCCGGGCCTGGGCGTGCAGAGGAACGGATCGGGCCTAGTCGTGGTCGTCGGCGGTGGCATCCAGATCGGCGGCCAGCTGTGGGGCGTTGGCGTCGCGGTAGAACGCCGCGGCGCGGCGCCGGTAGGTCGACTCGATCTCGTGGGCGCCGGTGACGTGCGCAGCACGGGCCAGACCGTGGTAAGTGCGGGCGAGCTGCCAGGGTGTGCCGACTGGCGCGAGCACGGTCAGCGCGTCACGCAACTGCGGCAGGGCCTGCCCGACCTGGTCGGCGTCGACCAGCAGGTGCCCGGCGACCGTGAACGCCACGGCGCGGCCGACCTCGTCCCCGGCCCGGCCCAGCAGCTCGACCGCCTGCTCCAGCTCGGCCAGGCCTTCGGGCCCGCGGTCGGCGGCCGCGAGGAGTTCGCCGAGCCGACGGCGATCCAGCCCCTGGGCCGCCAGGTCCCCGCGGGCGAGGTCGAGCGCGAGGGCCTGGCGCAGGTCGTGGATCGCGTGGTCGTACCGGCGCACCGCGTGCGCGGCGTGGATGATGCGGGCGCGGGCGCGCAGTGCGCTCGACAGGACGGCCGGGTCCCCGGAGCGGCGGGCGTAGTCGACGCCCTGGTCGGCGAGCCGCTGCGCCGTGTCGTGCCCGCCGACGTCACCGGTGCCCGTGGCCAGCCGGACGGTGAACCACGCACGGCGCACCAGATAGCCGGCGAGCCGGTCCTGGCCGTGGTCCTGGTCGACCGCGTCGTGGTGGTCGGCTTCTACGGCCCACAGGCCCAGTTTGGCTGTGGTGACCTGCGCGTGGGCGTAGCCGGTGGCCTGCGCCAGGCCGCAGACGGCGTCGGCCAGCGTCCACGTCAGCGACCAGGATCCGCGCGCGGACAGCAGGTCCACCAACGTCAGCAGCTGCGCGCGGTGCAGCTCCCACCACGCGATCGCGCCCGTGCGGCCGTCGAAGGGCCACGAGTTCGTGGTGTCGGAGGACGGCCGCCACGACAGCGGGTCGACCGCGCGGTCCGCCGCGACGGCCAGGCCGACCAGCCACCGCAGCAGCGCGTCCTGCGGGTCGTGGCCGCGGCGGGCGCGACGGGCGTGGACCAGATCGTCGTCGGCGGCCGGGACGCGGGTCAACGCCCACACCCCCGCCCAGCCTTCGGTCAGCTCACCGGCGCCCAGCAGGTCGTCGAGCACGTGCTCGGTGTGCTCGGGTGGGCCGTCGACCAGGTCGTGCACCAGGCGCACGTCGATCTCCGAGACCGGGATGGGCGAGCGCGTCAGCACCGCGAGCACGAAGCGCGCGTCGAGGGACAACTGCCGGGGGGACAAGGGGTGTGCCTTTCGATCGGGGGAACAGGGTGAGCGGGTCCCGCGCGGCCGCGAACGCGGCGGGCGGGGAAGGGTGGTCGGGTGCGGGGCCGTACCTCGTGGTGTGGACGGGGTTCCGGTCGCCCTCACGCCGCCGTGCGCGCCAGGCCGTCGGCGGCGTCGACCAGCTCGGCCGTCAGTTCGCGGCATCGAGGGCACGCGGCCAGGTGCCGTTCCGTCGCGGCCTGGTCCCGCGTGCTCAGCCCGCCGCGCACCCAAGCGCCGAGCCGGGCCACCGTCGACCGGCAGCCCGGCGCGACCGGCGCCGCGAGCTGGACCTGGAGATAGGCCTGACGCAGGCCCTCGCGGGCGCGGGACGCGAGCGCGGACACGGCGTTGGCGTTCAACCCGAGCAGCGGGGCGACCTCGGCGGGGGACCGACCGTGGATCTCGGTGTGCCGCAGCACGCTCTGCCAGCGCGACGGCAGCAGAGCGAACGCCTGCACAGCCAGCGAACGCTCCAGCTCGGCGACGGCGGTGTCGCTGAACGGCACGCTCACCGCGTCGACACGCATACCGGACACGGTGGACACATCGGCGGACAGCTCGACCCTGCGGTCGCGGCGGGTCTTGTCGTAGGCGGTGTGTCGCAGCGCGGTGAGCAGGTAGGCGCGGAACGCCGAGTCCGGACCCCGACCACGCAGCAGCGTGTCCAGCACGTTGGCGAAGGCCTCGGCCACCAGGTCGTCGGTCTCGGCGGGGGACCTGGTCAGTTGGCGGGCCAGGGCGTAGGCCGCGGGGACGTGGCGTTCGTACAGCGCGCCGTAGGCGTGGAGGTCCCCGCCGCGCACGGCGTCGATCAGTTCCGCGTCGATCGGCTCGACGTCCGTGTCGGTCGTGGCGGCTGAGGGCATGGCGGGTCCTTCCGAGCACGACGAGGTGGTGAGGGAGGCGAAGCGGGTTGCAGGGCCTGGACTACGGCGCGGCCCCCGCACTGGGGTCCAG
>JBDSAJ010000781.1:0-15624 GCA_039922235.1 Umezawaea sp. | reverse complement strand
TGCCGCGGACGAGAAGCGCCGCCGCCGCGAGCGCGCGAACGCGGAGAAGAAGGCGGGCGTGCTGTTCGCCCAGGCCGACAAGATGCGGGCGAAGGCCACGAAGGCCGTCGCCGCGCAGAACATGGCCAAGCGCGCTGAGAAGATGCTCGCGGGCCTGGACGAGACCCGAGTGGCCGACAAGGTCGCGAAGATCCGCTTCCCCGAGCCCGCGACGTGCGGCAAGACCCCGCTGATGGCGGAGGGCCTGAGCAAGTCCTACGGCTCGCTGGAGATCTTCACCGGCGTCGACCTCGCCATCGACAAGGGGTCGCGCGTGGTGATCCTCGGCCTGAACGGCGCGGGCAAGACGACCCTGCTGCGCCTGCTGGGCCAGATGGAACGCCCCGACGCGGGCTCGCTGATCCCCGGCCACGGCCTGAAGGTCGGCTACTTCGCCCAGGAGCACGAGACGCTCGACCACGACGCCAGCGTGTGGGAGAACATCCGCCACGCCGCCCCGGACACGCAGGAACAGCAGCTCAGGCAGCTGCTGGGCACGTTCCTGTTCAGCGGCGAGCAGCTCGACCAGCTCGCGGGCACCCTGTCCGGCGGCGAGAAGACCCGGCTCGCGCTCGCGGGCCTGGTGTCGAGCGCGGCGAACGTGCTGCTGCTCGACGAGCCGACGAACAACCTCGACCCGGCCAGCCGCGAGCAGGTGCTCGACGCGCTCCGCCGTTACCAGGGGGCCGTCGTGCTCGTCACGCACGACCCCGGAGCGGTCGAGGCGCTTGAGCCCGAGCGGGTGATCCTGCTCCCGGACGGAACCGAGGATCATTGGTCCGCGGACTACCTCGAACTCGTGCAGTTGGCCTGAGCAAAGGGAAGCAGCACTTTTCCGCACGCGTGAACGAAGGTCGACTGTGCGTGATCATCCGATCACGCACAGATCATTTTGCATGATCGCCTGGCGTTCTGGTCCGTCGTGTTCGATCATTGCGACGACAGGGGCCCAAAAGCGGCCCGACCTGCTCGGACGGAAGGCGGGACATGGTGGCTGACCTGAAGAAGGGCGCCCGGATCACCGGCGCCACACGGGACAAGCTGGCCGCTGACCTGAAGAAGAAGTACGAAAAGGGCGCGAGCATCCGGGCATTGGCTGAGTCGACCGGGCGCTCCTATGGCTTCGTCCACCGGGTTCTGTCCGAGTCCGGTGTCACGCTGCGCGGTCGCGGTGGCGCCACCCGAACCAAAAAGAAGTAAGCTACCCTCCGGTAACAACAGGGCGCTGATCACCGCGTGCGCCCGTCCGGACCCGGAGGTTCCAGCATGTCGGCCACGCCCATCGATGCCGGTCTGCTGGAACGTGGCGGTGTGCGGCTCGTCGTGGACGGGCCGCGCGCGACCATCACCCTCGACCGCCCCGATGTGCTCAACGCGCAGACGCCTTCCACCTGGCAGGCGTTGCGGGCGATCGGTGAAGGCCTGGACCCGGACGTCCTCGTGGTGGTCGTCCGGGGTTCTGGTCGTGCGTTCTCCGCCGGGATGGACCGGCGGATGTTCGCCGGTGGTGTGCCAGGGGAGCCGGGTCTCGCGGAGATCCTGGCTCGTGGTCCCGAGGGCGGGGCCGACTTGATCGCGGAGTTCCAAGAGGGGTTCCGCTGGCTGCGCGACCCCTCGCGGGTGACCGTGGCGGCGGTCGCCGGGCACGCGATCGGAGCCGGGTTCCAGCTGGCACTGGCGTGCGACTTCCGGATCGTGGCGGAGGACGTGGCGTTCTCGATGGCGGAGACGTCGCTCGGCCTGGTGCCCGACCTGGGCGGAACCCTGCCGCTGGTGCGAGCGGTCGGCTACTCGCGCGCCGCCGAGATGTGCGTGACCGGGCGGCGGGTCGGAGCCGCCGAGGCCGTCCGGATCGGGTTGGCGCTGTCGGCCGTGCCCGTGGACGGGCTGGACGCCGCCGTGGAGGAACTGGTGGCGGGTGTGCTGAAGCCGATGCCAGGAGCGGTGCGGGAGACGTTGGCGCTCCTGCTCGCCGCGGCCAGTGGGACTTCGCCGGGGGAGCAGTTGGCACTGGAGCGCGAGGCGCAGTTGCGGCGGCTGGCGGAGTTCGCGGCACTGGCAGGCAAGTCCCAAGCCTGACCCACCCCACCCTTTCGCCATCAGGCGAAACGGGAACGTCCCACTCCACACTGGTGTTGACTCCAACCGTGGACAGTGGAATGGGTGGCTGGGGTTTGATGATGAGCGCGATGCGCGCCGCCGACGCACCCAAGGGTGTGCGGGCTGGAACGCTGCGTCGCGTGGTGACCTTCGCTCGACCTCATCGGGCGAAGTTGGTGGCGTTCCTGCTGCTCACGGTCGTGTCGTCGGTGTTGGCGGTGAGCACGCCGGTGCTCGCGGGCCGCGTGGTCGACGCGATCGTGCAAGGCCGAGCGGTGTCGGTCGTGGTGTGGCTGGCCGTGGTGATCGCGGTCATCGCGGTCGTGGACGCGGGGCTGGGGCTGCTGGAGCGGTGGCAGTCGACCCGCATCGGGGAAGGGCTGATCTACGACCTGCGCCGGGCGGTGTTCGAGCACGTGCAGCGGATGCCGGTGGCGTTCTTCACCCGCACGCGCACCGGGGCGCTGGTCAGCAGGCTCAACAACGACGTGATCGGCGCGCAGCGGGCGTTCACCTCGACGCTGTCCGGCGTGGTCACCAACGTCATCCAGCTCGCACTGACCCTCGTGGTGATGTTGACGCTGTCGTGGCAGGTGACCGTGCTCGCACTGGTCCTGCTGCCGCTGTTCGTGCTGCCCGCGCGGCGGATGGGCAACCGGATGGCGGACCTCCAGCGCGAGGCCGCGAACCTGAACGCCGGGATGACCACGCAGATGACGGAGCGGTTCTCGGCGCCGGGTGCGACGCTGGTGAAGCTGTTCGGCAGGCCGCGCGAGGAGGCCGACGAGTTCGGCGACCGCGCGCTGCGCGTGCGGGACATCGGGGTGAAGACCGCGATGGCGACCCGGTGGTTCATGACCGGGCTGACGCTGGTGTCGGCACTGGCGCAGGCGCTGGTGTACGGGCTCGGCGGGTACCTGGCGCTGACGGGCCGACTCGAGGCGGGCACGGTGGTGTCGCTGGCGCTGCTGCTGTCACGGCTGTACTCGCCGCTGACCGCGCTGGCCAACGCCCGCGTCGACGTGATGACCGCGCTGGTGTCGTTCGAGCGGGTGTTCGAGGTGCTGGACCTCAAGCCGATGATCGCCGAGGCCGCCTCGCCGAAGCGGGTGCCCGAGGGGCCGGTGTCGGTGGAGTTCTCCGACGTGCGGTTCGGCTACCCGTCGGCGGACAAGGTGTCGCTGGCGTCGCTGGAGTCGGTGAGCACGCTGGACACCCGCGGCGGCCAGGAAGTGCTGCACGGCATCAGCTTCGTCGCCGAACCGGGGCAGCTGGTCGCACTGGTGGGGTCGTCCGGCGCGGGCAAGTCGACCATCGCGTCGCTGGTGCCCCGGCTGTACGACGTGGAGTCCGGTTCGGTTCGGCTGTCCGGTGTGGACGTTCGCGACCTCGGGTTCGACGACGTCCGCGACGCGGTCGGCGTGGTGACGCAGGACGGGCACCTGTTCCACGACACGATCCGGGCGAACCTGGTGTACGCGCGGCCGGAAGCCTCCGACGAGGAGCTGTGGGACGCGATCGGGCGGGCCCGGCTGGGAACGCTGATCGAGTCGCTGCCCGACGGCCTGGAGACCGTCGTGGGGGAGCGCGGGTACCGCTTGTCCGGTGGTGAGCGGCAGCGGCTGACCATCGCCCGGCTGCTGCTGGCCCGGCCCCGCGTGGTGGTGCTGGACGAGGCGACCGCGCACCTGGACTCCGAGTCCGAGGCCGCGGTGCAGTCGGCGCTGACCGAGGCGCTGCGCGGGCGGACTGCGCTGGTCATCGCGCACCGGCTGTCGACGATCCGGGCCGCCGACCAGATCCTGGTGGTGGAGGACGGGGAGGTCGTGGAACGCGGCACGCACCACGACCTCCTGGCCGCCGACGGTCGCTACGCGGACCTGTACCACACCCAGTTCGACGAGAAGCCGCAGGTCAGCGTGGTCGAGACGCCGATGCTGTCGCTGGTCACAGAGCGCCCAGGAACGTCCCGGTGACGGCGACCGCCGCCTTCGACGAGCCGCCGTCCACCACGAGGACCGCGAAGGCCATCGTGCCGCGGTAGCCGACGAACCAGCCGTGGGAGTGGGTGCCGTCGCCGAACTGGGCCGTGCCGGTCTTGCCGAAGACCTGCCCGAACGGGGCCAGCGCGGTGGCGGTACCGCTCGTGACGACCTCGCGCATCATCGGCCGCAGCGACTGGGCGATACCCGCAGGGAGGCCGGGCAGATTGGTGTTCGCGACCGTCGGGATCTCGCGGATCAGTTGCGGCACCGGGGTTTTGCCGGTCGCCACGGTCGCCGCCGCCAGCGCCATGCCGAACGGCGTGGTCTGCACCTTGCCCTGGCCGATGCCGTTCTCCACCCGCTCCGCCACGTCCGCGGCCGCCGGTGCCTTGCCGGTGTTCGTGGTGATGCCCGCGACGGTGAAGTCGGCGCCGATGCCGAACTGGAGCGCCGTGTCGGTGAGCGCGGAGCCGGGCAGGTCGGCCGCCAGCTTGCCGAACGTGGTGTTGCAGGACTGGGCGAACGCCTTGCGCAGCGGGACCGTGCCGAGGTCGAACTTGCCCTCGTTGGGGATGCGGCGGGTGCCGATCGTGGCCTCGCCGGGGCACTCCACGGGGGTGTCGATGGTGACGCTGCCGCTTTCCAGCGCGGCCGCGGCGGTGACCATCTTGAACGTGGAGCCCGGTTCGTGCAGGTAGCCGAGCGCGATCGGGCCGGTGGCGGTGGCGGGCGCGTTCTGCGCCACGGCGAGGATCTCGCCGTTGGTGGTGTCCAGCGCGACGATCGCCGCTTGCTGCGGCACGCCGTCGACCGCGACCTGGGCGGCGTCCTGCACCGCCTTGTCGAGGGTGAGGGTCGCGGACTTGGTGACGACCGCGGCCTTCTCCTCCAGCGTGGTCACGGGTGCGCCCGCGGCGTCGACGACCGCGACCTTCCAGCCCGGCTGGCCGTTGAGGCTGCCGACGGCGGTGCGGACACCCGGCATGACCGTCGCGGCGTAGGCCCCGGTGTCCGCGGGGACGGGCCGGCCGTCGCGGTCTATCAGCGCGCCGTCGCCCGACTGCGGCAGGAACGCCAGCGCCTGGCCGTCGACCAGGCTCGGGTGCAGGACCGCCGGGGTCCAGTGCACGCGCCACTTCCCGCTGTCGCGCTTCACGTCGAACGTCGTCCGGTACTGCCACGGTGCGCCGCCGGGCAGCGTCCACGAGACGTCGGCGGTCACCTTGGTCTCCGTGGTGCCCGCGGCGACGGGTGGCACGGGATCGAGGCGTGCCTGGTACTCCGCCTTGGCCATCCCGGTCTTGGTCTTGGCCAGCGCGGCCGCCGCGACCGGCTCGGCGTCGGTGGTGGCCGCGGCCTTGGCGGTGTCACCGGTGGTGAACGCCGTGACGAAGGCCTGCACGACGGTGCCCGGCGGGTCCGCCGCCGGTTCGGCCGAGGTCGCCCCCGACCCCGGCGAGCCGGACGGTCCGGTGCCCGCCCACACCACGGCTCCGCCGACCCCGATCACCACGGCCGCCGTCAGCCCGCCGGTGATCAGCACGATCCGGCGCGTTTTCGCGTTCATCGAGATTGAACTCCCCCACTCGTGGCACCGGTGGTGCCGCCCCTGGTACCCGAACGTAGCCGGGGAGTGTGGAGGTTCAGTGTCGATTCGGCGATGATCTCGTCGGAGCGGTCAGCCCAACTGCGGGATCCGGGTCTGGTAGTGGCGCAGCAGGTCGGCGTTCGCCGCGTCCCCGCCTTCGACGTTCGAGCTGCGCCACAGCGGCAGGTGCACGTTCTGCTCGGCGGCCTTGTCGAACAGCCGCACCATCAGCAGGTTCCACAGGAACGCCGTGGCGACGGTCGAGATGGCCGCCGTCACCGGCTCGTCGGCCGGGTAGGTGGAGTCGCCGGGCGGCACCACGTTGTCCAGCACCACGGTCGCCACCTCGGCGAGGGTCGTGCCCGCGCGGCGCGGGGCCAGCGCGCTGGCGGCGACCGAGGTGACCGCGACGACCGGACAGCCCGCGTCGACGGCCAGGGTCGCCAGCTCGACGGGGTAGGGGTTCACGCCGGACGTGGAGAACACGAACAGCACATCGTGCGCGGCCAAACCGGTGTCCCGCAACACTTCCGCGGCCAGCCCGGAACGGCGTTCGGCGGCCGTGCTGCTGATCGCGCCGTGCATCGGCAGCAGCTCGGGGTGGTAGACGGGGCGCACGCAGGCGAGGCCGCCCGCCCGGTAGAACGTCTCCGCCACCGCCGCCAGCGAGTGGCCCGCGCCCGCGGTGAGGATCATGCCGTCCGCGAGCACGCTCGCCAGCACCAGCTCGGCCACGTCGTCCAGCGCGGACGCGTTCTGCTGCTCCACCCGCAGGAGGTGGTCGCGCACAACGTTGCCGTAGTCGGATCCGGTCACGGTCTCGCTCGTCATGCGGTCGTCCTCCGTAGCTCGGGCGCCCGAGTGGTCCACACCACTGGGCTCCGGCTAGTCCTACCCGATGGACGGTGTTCGCGAAAGTGTTGCAATACGAACATGGGGCATGTTCGTATGAACACGTGGATAGTGTGAAACGGCATGAGTTGATCCTCCAGAGCCTCCGCCACGGTGACCGGGTGACCGTGGCGGCGCTGGCCGAGCTGACCGGCTGCTCCGAGATGACCATCCGGCGGGACCTCGACACGCTGGAGCGGGACGACCTGCTCCGGCGGGTGCGCGGCGCGGCGGTCGGGATGCTGACCAGCGAGGAGACCCCGTACGCCGCGCGCGGCAAGCACCGGGTCGACGTGAAGCGCCGCATCGCGCTCGGCGTCGCCGAGCTGATCGACGACGGCGAGAGCATCGTGATCGACGGCGGCACCACCACGCTGGAAGCCGCGCGGCTGCTGACCGACCGCAGGCTGACCGTGCTGCCGCTGACCCTGCACGTGGCCAACGCGCTCAAGGGCGCCGACCGCGTCCGGCTGGTGCTGCCCGGTGGCGACCTGCGCCCCGGCGAGCTGTCGTTCGTCGGCCCGCTGACCGAGTACGCGTTCCAGGTCATGCGCTTCGACACCATGGTGCTCGGCAGCTGCGGGCTCAGCGTGCGCAACGGCATCTCCGCGCACGACCTGCAGGAAGGCGCGGTGAAGAAGGCGGCCGTGACCGCGTCCGCCCGCGTGATCGCCGCCGTGGACAGCTCGAAGTTCGGCCGCACCGCCTTCGGGCGGGTCTGCCCGGTCGAGGCCATCGACGTCCTCGTCACCGACGAGGACGCCCCGTCCGACGAGGTCGCCGCCCTGCGCGACGCCGGAGTCGAGGTGCACCTTGTCTGAAGCCATGCTCACGTCGCGGCCCAAGGTCGCGCGCGTGTCGACCGCGCTGGTGTTCGCGGTCCACGCCGCCGTGTTCGCCGCGTGGACCCCGCACATCCCCGAGGTGAAGGACCGGCTCGGCCTCAACGACGGCACGCTCGGGCTCGCGCTGCTCGGCGCGCCCGTCGGGTCGGTGATCGCGATGCTCGCCGTCGGTGGCGCCATCGCGCGCTGGGGCAGCAAACGCGTGGTGCTGCTGACGTTCCTCGCCTACGCGCTCGTCTCGCCCGCGCTCGGGTTCGCGCCCTCACCGGTGTGGCTGTTCGTCGCGCTCGCGTTCTGGGGCGGGTTCCAGGGCGCGCTCGACATCGCCATGAACTCGCAGGGGATCGCCGTCGAATCCGCTTACGGCAGGCCGATCCTGTCGAGCTTCCACGCGTGGTGGAGCGCGGGCGCGTTCGTCGGCGTCGGGCTCGGCGGGCTGGCCGTGGCGTTCGGGGTCGACCTGCGGGCCCAGATGATCACGGTCATGGTGCTGCTGGTGCTGGCGGCGTGGCCGTTGACCCGAGGCATGTTCGGCGACGACCGCGCGGTCGACGACCACAAGCTCGGCCTGCCGTGGGGCGACCGCCGGATACTGATCTTGGCCGCGATCATGTTCGGTGGCCTGCTGTGCGAGGGCGCGATCGGCGACTGGGCGGCGGTCTACCTGCGGGACACGGTCGGCGTGCCGGTCGAACGCGTCGGGCTCGGCTACGCGGTGTTCGCGGTGCTGATGTTCGTCGGCCGGGTCGGCGGTGATGGCTGGGTCGCGCGGTTCGGTCCCGCACGGGTGGTCGGGGTGCTGGCGGCGCTGGGTGGCGTGAGCTTCGGCGTCGCGCTGATCGCGGGCCAGTTCTGGTTGGCACTGCTCGGTTTCGCGCTGTTCGGCCTGGGCATCGCGTGCATCGTGCCGGTGGTGTTCAGCTCCGCGGCCGCGCAGTCCGACGCGCACGCGGGCCAGGCCATCGCCGGTGTCGCGACCGCGGGCTGGGCCGGGTTCCTGCTGGGGCCGCCGCTGATCGGACTCGTCTCGCACGCCACGTCGCTGTCACTGGCGCTGGCCGTGCTGCCGTTGTGCTGCCTGGGAATCGCGCTGGCCGCCAGGTCACTCCGCCCAGCGGATTAGATCCTCGGGCCGGTCCACGTCCATGCCGTCGGCGATGTCCTCGCACGGCACCGCGAGCACCTCGTGCGCGCGGAGGTAGTCGCGGGCGCCCGCGTCACCGGTGGAGGTCTCCAGCACACCCGCCCAGTGGGCCCGGCCGATCAGCACTGGATGGCCGGGCTCGCCGTGGAACACCGCCCGTGCCAACACATCGGGAGCGGCGAGTGCCGCTAGCCGTCGCACGGCGACGGCGGTCACACCGGGGGTGTCGACCGGGAGCACGGCCACCGCGACGGCCGTGGTGGCCGCCACCGCGGCCAACCCGACCCGCAGCGACGACCCCATCCCGGTCGCCCAGTCCGGGTTGTCCAGCACGACCGCCGTGCCGAGCGAGGCCCGTTCGCGCACCTGCTCGGCGGACGCGCCGAGCACCACGACGACCGGGTCGCACCCGGCCTGCCGCAACACCTCCGCCGCCGACTCGACGAACAGCGAACCGCGGTGGGTGACCAGCGCCTTTGGTGAGCCGAACCGGCGCCCGCCTCCGGCAGCGAGCAGCAACCCGGCGATCGACATGCGGTCAGACTAGGGCTTCGTGCCCGATCAGGTCGGCTCTGCGGCCCACGCCGAGCTTGCGATACACCCTGGTCAAGTGCTGTTCAACCGTGCTCACCGTGATGTGCAGCCTCTTCGCGATCGCTCGGTTGGTGTGGCCACCAGCGGCGAGGGTCGCGACCCGCCACTCCGAGTAGGTCAACTCCGTCATGCACTGATCACGCTGTAGAAGCTTCAACGGTTCACGTGTGGCGGAACTTGGCCAATCGGGAATTCGCCTGCGGAACCCAAATCCTCACCTAACGGACAAATGGGCCAGCAACAGGCTGGTCAGCAGTTCGGAGGCCTCGTCGGGGATCCAGTGCGACACGTCCTCGACCATCTGGAAGTGGTACGGCCCGCTGACCCAGTTCTCCGTGTCGAACGCCGCCGCCGAGCCGAACACGGTGTCCTCCGTGCTCCAGATGTACATCGTCGGCACGGACACCTTGTCGACCCGGCTGCCGCCGCGGCCCGCGCGATACCAGTTCAGCGCCGCCGTCATCGCGCCCGGCTCGGACAGCCGCCGCACGTACTCGTCGACCTTGCTCGGCGACACCTTCCACTCGAACAGCCTGCGCAGCGCCTCGCCGTCGTTGTCCAGCATCCGCTGCTCGGTGTTCGAGTTCCGCCACTCGGTCATGTACTGCGACCGCGCGTGCTGGTCCTCGTCCGTGCGGATCGCGACGGCCAGCGCGGCGGGGTGCGGGGTCGACACCGCGGTCAGCGACCGCAGCCGGTCCGGGTGGTCGGCGGCGGTGTGCCACCCGACCGCCGCGCCCCAGTCGTGGCCGACGAGGTCGAACACCGGCCACGCCAGCTCGTCCGCGATGGCCAGCACGTCGCCGACCAGTTCGCCGATGCCGTACTGGGCGGGCGCGGTCGGCCGCACACCGGGGGAGTAGCCGCGCTGGTCGGGCGCGACGGCCCGGTAGCCCTGCGCGCCGAGCACCTCCAGTTGGTGGTCCCAGCACGACGCGCCCTGCGGGAACCCGTGCAGCAGCAGCACCGGGCGGCCGGTCTCGGGACCCGACCCGATCGCGTCGAAGGTGCCCGCCGGGGTGGGGATGCTCAGGTGTTCGACCACGGGCCGGACTTTAGTGCGTGGACCGGACACCCGCCCCGGCGCGGGAAGTCCCGGCGGTGGCCGCCAGAGCGTCCGCGAGCCCCCGGAGGTGGGATGGCGGCGATTCGACCAGCGGGAGGCGCACCGACGCGTGCGGGATGATCCCGAGCTCGGCCAGGGCGGCCTTGGCCATGACGGCACCCTGGGACGTCCGCATGACGGCGTCCACCAAGGGGATCAGCGAACGCTGGACCGCCCTCGCCGAGTCGAGGTCGCCCTCGCGGACCGCCCGGACGAGTTCGGCGTTGCGGTCGGCGGCGATGTTGCCCACGACGCTGACCACCCCGGTGGCGCCGCACGCGAGGTAGGGCAGGGCGAGTTCGTCGATGCCGCAGTAGTAGGCCAGCGACGTGCGGGCCATGACGGACGCCGCTTCGAACAGGTCGCCCTTGGCGTCCTTGACCGCGAGGATCCTCGGGTGGTCCGCGAGTTCGACCAGCGTGGACTCCTCGAACGCGGTGCCGGTGCGCGCGGGCACGTCGTAGAGCATCACGGGCAGGTCGGTGGCGTCGGCCACCGCCGCGCAGTGGGCCAGCACCCCGGCCTGGGTCGGCCGGGAGTAGTAGGGGCAGACGAGCAGCAGCGCGTCCGCCCCCGCGGCCTCGGCCGCGCGCGCCCGGTCCACGCTGACGGCCGTGTCGTAGGTGCCGACACCGGCGATGACCCGAGCGCGGCCGTTCGAGCGGGCCGCCACGTCGCGGACGAGCCCGGTCGCCTCGGCGGCGGACAGGGTCGGCGATTCACCGGTGGTGCCGCCGACGACGATGCCGTCGCACCCGGTGGCCAGCAGGTGGTCGACCAGGGCGGTGAGCCCCGGTTCGCTGATCGCGCCGTCGGGCCGCATCGGGGTCACCGCGGCGACGACGTTGGAGCCGAAGATCAGGTCTGGGGAGTCGCGGGGCTCGGTCATGGTCCGATGCTGTCCCGGTCGACAGGTGCGGTCCAGCGATGCTTTTTCGCCAGTACTGCGTAGCGTGGCTTCATGATTGACGTCGAGACCTTGCGCGCGCTGCGGTCGGTGGCCGCCCTCGGGACGGTGTCGCGGGCGGCGGAGGAACTCGGGTTCACGGCCTCGGCGGTGTCGCAGCAGATCAAGAGGCTGGAACGCCAGGTGGGGGTGCCCGTCCTCGCGACCGCGGGCCGCGGTGTCGTGCTGACACCCGCGGGACAGGCCGTCGTGGACTCGGCGTCCGAGGTGTTCCAAGCACTGGAGCGCTGCGCCGAAGCGGCCAGGTCGGTCTCCGGTGGCGTGCCACGCGGGGTGCTCCGCGTGGTGGCCTTCTCGACCGCCGTTCGCGGGCTGCTCGCACCGGTCATCCCCCGGCTGTCGGTGCGCTGTCCGGACCTGCGCGTCCACATCGTGGAGCAGGACCCCGACCAGGCCCTGCACAGCGTCGATGCCGGTGCGGCCGACCTCGCGCTCGTCCACGACGCCGACGGGGTGCCCGCCCCGCTGCCGTCGTCGCTGACCCGGCGCCACCTGCACACCGACGTCGGCGACCTGGTCGTGAGCCGGGCGCACCCGCTCGCGCGGTCCGACCGGCCACTCGCGAGCGCCGACCTCGCGGGCCACGCGTGGGTGACCAGTCCGCCCGGCTCGGTGTGCCACCAGTGGTTCCGGCGGCTGGTCGCGGACGTGCCGGGGGAACCGGACGTGCGGCACCTGGTGGACGACTTCGCCACCCAGCTGTCGCTGGTCGCCTCGGGGGACGTGGTCGCACTGATCCCCCGCCTGGCCCGCCCGCCACTGGGCGAGGGGCTGGTCGCCAGGTCGCTGCTCCGGCGACCCGAGCGCGAGGTGGCCGCGGCGTGGCGGCGCAGCGCCGACGCCAGCCCGGCCATCCGGGCGGTGCTCGCCGAGCTGGGGGCCAAGGAGGCCGTCGACTGAGCCCGGAGTGATCTGCGTCGCACTGGGCATCCGCGGACGTCCGCCGAACCGAACGTCCTTCCATGGAGCCCCAAGTCGACGTGTTCCAGGCGTCGGCCGACGTGCGCGCCGTGGCACTCGTGCTGCACGGCGGACGGTCGCGTGGCCACGGTCCGGTGCGCCGCTACCAGCTCGCCGTGCTGCGGATGGTGCCGTTCGGCCGCGCGCTGCACACCGCGGGCCGCCGCCACGGGCTGGAGGTCCGGATGCTGCGCTACCGCGTCCGCGGCTGGAACGCCCCCGAGCTGGACCCGGTCCGCGACGCCCGGTGGGCACTGGGCGAGATCGGGCGCGAGCACCCCGGAGTCCCGGTCGTGCTGGTCGGGCACTCCATGGGCGGGCGCGCCGCGCTGCACGTCGCGGATCACCCGAACGTGGTGGCCGTGTGCGCGCTGGCGCCGTGGATCGAGCCGGGGGAGCCGTTCGCGCAGCTCGCGGGCCGTTCGCTGCTGATCGCGCACGGTGACCGCGAGCGGATGACGGACCCCGCCCAGTCCTACCGGTACGCCGTCGCGGCCAGGGCGGTGGCGAGCCGGGTGGCCAGGTTCTCCGTGCGGGGCGATGGTCACGCGATGCTCAGGCGCGCGGGCGACTGGACCCGGCTGGTCGTCGACTTCGTGCTGGGCGAGCTGGGTTTCGAACCGCGGGCCCCCGACATCGCGAACGCCATGCGGGAGCGGACGCCGGACGGCTTGGACGTGCCGCTCCGGACAGCACACTGACGAGAGGACACCCCCGTGGCACAGGAGACCGGACGTCGGCGAGTCGCCGTCATCGGCAGCGGCGTGTCCGGCCTGACCGCGGCCTACCTGCTCCAGCGGCAGCACGACGTGCTGCTGTTCGAGTCGGACGACCGGCTCGGCGGCCACGCCCACACGCACGAGCTGACCACACCGGACGGGCACACGGCGATGGTCGACAGCGGGTTCATCGTCCACAACGAGCGGACGTACCCGAACCTGCTGCGCCTGTTCCGCGAGCTGGGCGTGGCCACGCAGGACTCCGAGATGTCGATGAGCGTGCGCTGCGACGGCTGCGGCCTGGAGTACGCCGGGGCCCGCAAGCTGCCCGGTCTGTTCGCCCAGCCGCGCAACCTGGCCAAGCCGGCGTACCTGCGGATGCTCGCCGAGGTCATCCGCTTCCACCGGCACGCCCGCAGGCTGATCGCCTCCCCGGAGGCCGACGACGTCACGCTCGGCGCGTTCCTCGCCATCGGCGGCTACTCGCGCTACTTCGTCGACCACTTCGTGGTCCCGGTGGTGTCCGCGGTGTGGTCGTCCGGGCCTGGTCTGAGCACCCGCTACCCGGCGCGCTACCTGTTCGAGTTCCTCGCCAACCACGGCATGCTCGCCATCGGCGGCACCCCTCAGTGGCGCACCGTCGTCGGCGGCTCGCGCACCTACGTCGAGCGCGCGGCCAAGGGCCTGACGGCCGTGCACGTGTCCACCCCGGTCCGCTCGCTGGTCCGCACCGCCGACGGCGTCGAACTGCGCGACGACGCGGACCAGAGGTACACCGCCGACAAGGTCGTCGTCGCCACGCACCCCGACCAGGCGCTGCGCCTGCTCACCGACGCCACCGCCGAGGAGAAGGCCGTGCTCGGCGCGTTCGAGTACTCGCGCAACGAGACCTGGCTGCACAACGACCCGAGCGTCCTGCCGACCGCCGGCGGCGCCAGGGCGTCGTGGAACCTGCTCAAGACCTCCTGCCGTGAGAGCTCCGGCCCGGTCGTCGTCAGCTACCACATGAACCGGCTGATGCGGCTGGTCGAGCCGCTCGACTACGTCGTCACGCTCAACGCGACCGACCGCGTCGACGAGCGGACCGTGCTCGCCAAGATGGTCTACGAGCACCCGGTCTACACGCCGGAGTCGGTTGCCGCGCAGCGGCGCGTGCACGGGCTGAACACCGGCGTCACCGCGTTCGCCGGCGCCTACCAGGGCTGGGGCTTCCACGAGGACGGCTGCGCGTCCGGCGTCCGGGCCGCCGAGAGCCTCGGGGTGAGGTGGTGACGGCCCTCTACGAGGCCGAGGTCAGCCACACCCGGCGCGAGCGCCTCCACCGCGCGTTCAGCCACCGGGTCTACCTGTGGCTGGTCGACCTCGACCGGCTGCCGAGGCTGCCGTGGTGGCTGCGGCCGTTCGCCCGCTTCGAGGCCCGCGACCACTTCGGGCCGCACGCGCCCGGCGAGCGGAACGGGACGATCCGCGAAAACCTCGACCAGTGGCTGGCCGGGCGCGGCGTCGACCTCGCGGGCGGTCGGGTGCTCATGCTCGCCAACGCCCGCCTGCTCGGCCACGTGTTCAACCCGCTGTCGGTCTACTGGTGCCACCGGCCCGACGGCACGCTGGCGTGCGTGGTCGCGGAGGTCCACAACACCTACGGCGAGCGGCACCCGTACCTCCTCCAGCCCGACAGCGCAGGCCGCGCGCAGGTCGACAAGGCGTTCTACGTGTCGCCGTTCCTCGACCTGGGTGGCCGCTACCTGATGCGGCTGCCCGAACCGGACGAGCGGCTGTCGGTGACCATCGCGCTCCGGCAGGACGGGAAGACGCCGTTCACCGCGGGCCTGCACGGCAGCCGCACACCGGTCACCCCGGCGAACCTCGCGCGCCTGCTCGTCCGGCGACCGCTCATGACCCTCCGGGTCTCCACCCTCATCCGAGCCCACGGCATCGCGCTGTGGCTGCGCGGGCTGCCGATCACCCCCAGGAGTAACCGATGAGCACCATCGACGTCGCGGTGCCCCGCCCCAACCAGGGTGTGTGGCCGGGCCTGACCACCCCGCCGAACTCGCCGTTCAAGGCCCGCGTCGCCGAGGCACTGTTCCGCCGCGCCGTCGCGTCGCTGCCCGTGCGCGTGGTGCTGCCCGACGGCGAGCGGTTCGGCGCGGGCGGCCCGGACGCGTCGGTGATGCGCGTCCACCGGCCGGAAGCGTTCTTCCACCGGCTCGGCGCCGACGCGAAGATCGGCTTCGGCGAGGCGTACATGGTGGGCGACTGGAGTTCGACGGCGCTCGCCGACCTGCTCAGCGCGTTCGCCGCGAAGCTGACCACGCTGATCCCCCCGAAGCTGCAGCTCATGCGCCGCTGGGTCGAGCTGCGCCACCCGGACGGCGAGGCGAACTCCGTCGAGGGCGCGCGGGAGAACATCCACCGCCACTACGACCTGTCCAACGACCTGTTCGCGACGTTCCTGGACGAGACCATGAGCTACTCGTCCGCCCTGTTCGACCAGGGCGGCGACCGCGACCTGGTCCCCGGCCAGCTCCGCAAGATCGACGGCGTGCTCGACTACGCCGGGGTTCGCGAGGGCAGCCGCGTGCTGGAGATCGGCACCGGCTGGGGCGCGCTGGCCGTGCGCGCGGCGCGGCGCGGCGCCACCGTGACGTCGTTGACCATCTCCGCCGAGCAGCGCAAGCTCGCCC
>JBDSAJ010000780.1:0-10607 GCA_039922235.1 Umezawaea sp. | reverse complement strand
CAGGACCGCCGGCGGGCTGTGCGGGAACGCGTGAGGTCCGACTACCAAGCGTCGACGCTGAACGCACTGCTTCCGCGTCGACAGCAGGGCGGGCGGGGCGAGGTCACTCCTTGCAGACCTTGCCCTTGTTGATACAGCCGACCACACGGCTCATGATCTTCTGGGACATGACGTTGGCGAAGTCGTTGTGGTCGGAGAACGGGTCGTGCTCCTCCTCCGGGAACGAGTCCACCTTGTATTCGCCCGCGAGCTGCACGTCGCCGGGAATGTCGTAGGTGAGGGTGATCCGCAGCTGCGGCACAGCCTTGAAGCCCTTCTTGCACTTGCCGTTCGCGTCCGGGTAGACGATGTGGTCGCGGTGGTTCTTCGAGTCGATGTTCTTGCCGTCCCAACAGCTCGGGAAGTCGTGCAGGCGCTTGACCTTCGAGCCCTGCGGGCAGATCGGGTACTTGGTGAGCTGCACCTTGTCCTCGAAACCGCCGCACGTCCACGAGTTGCGCGCGTTCGTCGGGCCGTTGACCGACGGTTTGGACTCGCCGAACAGGACGCGGAGGAACCTGGGCATCGCGGTGACCTTGCCGGTGGGGCTGCCGCGGAAGGTCAGCTCGACCTGCTCCGGGCGCTGGACCTCGCCGTCGTTGCCGGGCAGTTCGTTGGCGTCGTTCTCCTCCAGGAGCGGCTTGCCCGCGCCGGGATCCTGATCGCTGTACTCGTCGCCGTTGTCCACACCGTTGTTGTCGCGGTCCTTGAGCGCGCAGGGCGCCAGTCGTTCGAGGCCTTGGGGCTTGGCCACCACCCGGCCGATGGCGATCGCGATCCGGTCGATGGTGGCGACCCGCTTGTCCTTGAGGGGACCGATGATGGCGTTCTGCACGAAGTTCGGGCCGCCCTCTCCCCGTGACGTGACGAGCCGTTCGTCGGCTTCCTCGACCTGGGTGTCCAGCAGCGCGAGGTTGCGCTCCACCTCCGCCTGGGCCTGGTCGGGGATGTCGGGCAGCCCGCTCGCGACGTCCGGGCAATCGGCTCTCGGGGCCTGCTTCGCCTGGACGTCCTGTGCCTGCTGCTGCTTGCGCTCCTGCTTCTTCGGCGGCGTGTTCTGCTCGTCGTCCTCGCGGTCGATGCGCACCACCGGCCAGTAGTACGTCGACTTGTCGCCGTTCTTGCAGGTGGTTCCGGCCTGCAGGAGTGACTTGTTGTTGGAGTCGGCGTTGGTGGAGAGGTTGCCGACGTAGTCGTGCAGGTGTTCGGCGCCGTTGCGGATACCGGGCTGGGCGATGAAGTTGTCCGGGTTGAAGTGGTTGTTCTCGTTGCGCCCGCAGTCCACGGTGAACGTCCCGGTGGTGGCACCGTCGCGGGGTGCGGGCTGTTGGACGTTCACGGCCACCTTGGTGATGTCGACGAACTGGGACTTGTCCGCGCCGTCGGCGGACGCCGAGTCCGAGTCTGCGGTGATCGTCGTCGCGACGAGGACCCCCGCGGCGACGAGTCCCAACGCGCTCGTGGCGATCGTGGTTCTCCGGAGGATGCGATGGCGTCCACTGTGTCGAGTCATGCTGTTACCACCTTCATCAGCGAGGACTTCGCTTCACTGGGGTGGTACGTGGTGCGTCGGACAGCGGCTCAACCTCGGGCCACATTGGCCGGATGTGAGGGCGCATTAGTCCGAATTCGAGGAAGCCGGTTCCCTGTACACGAAAATCGGGCGAGGTTTCATCCGTCCTTTGTGGATCTGTATCGAGCAGGGAGTGGGCCGCAGGCCGGCTGTGCTGGACGTCCTCACCCCCGGCACTCGGCCCGCCGCGACAGATGAACGACTGCTGAATCCCGCGGACGACGAGCCGGACGCCTGGGTTGTCGTGGACCAGTTCAACGAAGTCTTCACCCTCTGCCGAGACCGCGCCGACCGCGACCGCTTCATCGACTTCCTCCTGGCAGCCCGTGAACGTGACAGGCGCTTGTGGGTCCTGATCGCCGTGCGCGCCGACTTCCACCGCCGCTGCGCCGAACACCGAGGTCTGGCCGACGTGCTGAGCGGAGCCGCACTCCGGCTGGGCCCGATGGCGGCGAACGAACTGCGCGACGCCGTCGTCAGACCCGCTGCCGCGGTCGGCGTCCTGGTGGAGCGCAAGCTCACCGCCCGATTGGTCGACGAGGTCATCGGTGAACCCGGCGGCTTGCCCGTCCTGTCGCACACCCTGTGGGAAACCTGGCGGCGGCGCAGGACCAGAACCCTCACCCTGGCCACCTACGAGTCAATCGGCGGAGTGGGCCGCGCGATCGCGTCGACGGCCGAGAATGTGTTCGGAGACCTGACCGCCGATCAGGCCCACGCCGCCCGCGCGCTGTTGTCGCGGATGGTCGACCTCCGCCGCGGCGTCCCCGACACCCTCCGCAGGCTCTGCTGGGAAGAACTGCGAGCGTGGCCGGACTCCTCGGTCCCCGGCGTGCTGGAGCGGCTGACGCGCGCTCGGCTGCTGACCATCGACGAGGATGGCATACAACTCGCCCACAAGTCGCTGATCACCTGCCGGCCCCGGCTCGCCGACTGGCTGGAGGAGGACCGCGAACGGCTGTGCCACCACCGGCGGTTGACCGAAGCCGCCCGCACCTGGTCGGAGTCCGGCCACGACCCCGGCGACCTGTACCGGGGCACGCATCTCCTCCGCTCGGTGGAGTTGTTCCCGTGCTTCGCCCGCGATCGCGCCCTGACCACCACGGAGAGGCAGTTCCTCACCGCGTCGATCGAGGCGGAGGAGGAGGGAAACGTGCCGCGAATCGTGCCGCTCGACGGACCCGGTTCCTCGTCGCCCTGCTCCCCGTCGTCCTGGTGGCGGACCTGGTCTCGGGCTTCGCCGTGGTGCGCCTGCTCACTCGGTGACGAAACAGGCATCGTCGGCGTGCGGCGGTCGCGCATCAACTCCCGTCGAGGCTCCCGAAGTTGATTCCCGGACCGGACAGGGGCGTGCAACAACTCCACGCTCCCCAGGCTCGGTCTCGCCGGGCCAGGAGTTCCGGCGCACCGAGCGGTCGGAGAACACAGCGCATGTTCCGTGCGACGAAGTCCAGAACGTTCTCCCGCCTTGCCAAGGCCCTCCTGGTCGGGGGCAGTGCCGTCGTCCTGACCGTCGGCCTGACGAACAGCGCGTCAGCCTCTGTGCCGAACCCCCTGCCCCAGAACGCCAGTGCGTTCCAGAAGGCGTTTCAGCCGTACTTCGACTATGACGGCAACAGTTGCCTCCCCGTCGCTGCCATCGACGACAACGGGAACCTCAACGGCGGCCTCGACGACAGCGGATCCGTCACCGGTCAATGCCGGAGCAACCACCTCGGCAAGGTCAACACCTACTCGCGGGCCAAGTGCAACAACGGCTGGTGCGCGATCAGCTATGCCCTGTACTTCGAGAAGGACATGAGCTGCGCCGACTGCGTCCCCACGTCACACCGCCACGACTGGGAAGGCGTCGTGATCTGGCTGCGGCAGGGTGCGGGAACGTCCTCCTACGTGTCCGTGTCCCGGCACGGCAACTATGAGACCAAGCGGTGGAACGACGTCCCGAACAAGAGTGGCGTCCGCACCAGGGCCGTCTACCACAAGGACGGCGGCAGCACGCACATCATGCGTTTCGCGCGGTCCGGTGAGAGGCCGGAGGCTTGGGGCAACGGAGGCTGGGACGAGCCCGCCCTGCTCAGCTGGGACAACCTGCGCGGCGATCTGCGGAACAAGCTGAACGGCTCGTCGTGGGGGCAATGCCAACTTCCCGCTGAAGGACAGCAGGTGGCCGCTCGAACTGGACAGGGCCAAGCCGTCCGGTATCCCGTTCAACACCAACACCAACACCAACACCAACGCCTGACCGGCCCGCCGCCGGCGGGCCGGTTCCCTGACCCCGCCGGCGGTGGTTCGCTCAGGTCCACTCCAGGCGGTCGGTCAGCCCTGCGGCGGCGAAGGCGACCACGAGCTGGTCGCGGCCCTCGGTGAAATGGGCCCAGCCCTCGTAGTGGACCAGAACCACCCGGCTAGCGCGGAGGATCTTGGTGGCCTCGGCGGCCTGGACGCTGTCCAGGACGAGCGGCTGGCCGTCGAAGAGACCGGCGAAGCGCGGAGCGCCTGCGAAGAGGATCGCGGTGTCGATCGGGCCGAACCGCTCGGCGATCCGCTCGACGGCGTCGAGCGAGGCGTTGTCACCGCTGACGTAGACCGTGGGCAGGCCGTCCCCGGTCAGGACGAAACCGACGACCTGGCCGGTGAACGGCTCGATGTCCTCGCGGTTGCCGGGGCCGTGGATGGCGGGCACGCCCGTCACGGTGACCGTGCCGCCCACGGGGCGGTCCAGCTGGACGGACTCCCAGTCGGCCAGCCCCCTGCTCTTGCCCCCGAGGCGCTGCTCGGCGCCGGGAGTGGTGAGCGTGAGCGGGATGTCGGCGAGCAGGGCTCGTCCGGCGTTGTCGAGGTTGTCGGCGTGCTCGTCGTGGGACAGCAGCACCACGTCGATGCGGCCCAGGTCGGCGGGTGCGACCCGCGAGGGCGCGGTCTTGGTCAGGACCGGGCCTCCGCCGGACGGGTAGTCGCCGGGTGCGTCGAAGGTCGGATCGGTCAGGAACCGCAGGCCGCCGTACTCGAAGAGGGCGGTCGGGCCGCCGAAGACGTGAACGGGGAACTGGTCCACGGGCGGGGGAGCGGAAGTCACAAGAAGAGTTCCTCACGGTTTCGATGTGCGTTATCCGTGAGAACACGGTAGCGATTCTCACGGATCAGGGCAAGCCGTACCATGAGGTCTGTGGACGAGAGCGTGATGACGGAAGCGGCCTGGCCGCCCGTGCCGGGTGAGGAGCGGTACTCCTCGCTCGCTTTGGCCAACAGCGCCATCGCTTTGCCGGGCGGGCGTTTCGTGGACCTCCTCGGGACTCCGGCGCGGACGAATCACTGGCTGACCGAACACGACCTCGCTCCGGTCGACATCGGCATGCGGGAAATGTGCGCCACGCAGCTGCGCTCACTCCGCGAACAGGTCAGGGCCTTGTTCGACGCCCGCGTGGCCGGGCTGCCCGCCCTTCCGGCCGCCCTGTCCGCCGTCAACGACGCGCTGACCAGGGTTCCCACGGCGCCGCTGCTGCACTGGGACGAGAAGAACGGCCCCTACCGGGCGACCCCTCACCCCACCACCGAGATCGTCGACCACGCCCTCGCGATCCTCGCGGCCAACGCGGCCGACCTGCTCACAGGCCCCGATGGGGAACGGCTCACCGCCTGCCACTCCAGTCCCTGCAACCGCTACCTGCTCCGCCACGGCCGCCGCCAGTGGTGCTCCACCCGCTGCGGCGACCGCGCACGAGCCGCCCGCTCCTACGCCCGCCGCACCCAACCCCAGGCGGACTGACGAGGTCCCGTGCTACTCCGGGGAAGTGGTGGCGAGGTGGTTCCGGAGGTACCGGGCAGTGGGGCTGCAAGGGTTGTCGGCCAGCAGTTGCGGCGTTCCGGTGGCGACGATCGTCCCCCCTTCGACCCCGCCGCCGGGACCCATGTCCACGACGTAGTCGGCGTTGGCGATCATGTCGAGGTCGTGCTCGATGACGATGACGGTGGCGCCCTTGTCGGTGAGGCGCTGGATGACCGACAGGAGCGTGCGGACGTCGAGCGGGTGGAGACCGACGCTGGGTTCGTCGAGGACGAACAGGGCGTCGGCCTGATCCCGGTCGAGTTCCGAGGCGAGTTTCAGGCGTTGTGCCTCGCCACCGGACAACGCCGTCGTGGCTTCGCCGAGCGCGAGGTACCCGAGCCCGAGGTCGACCAGCACCTGCAACCGGGACCGGACCCGGCGGATGTCCTGGAGCTTCCCGATCGCCTGCCTGACCGTGAGGGCGAGCAGGTCCGGTAGCGCGATCCCGTCCTCTGCCGGTTCGCCGGGAGCCGCGCGGAGGTAGTCGCTCGCCGCCGGCGCGTACCGCGAGCCCGCACACTCCGGGCAGACGATGTCGACGTCGGGAAGGAACTGCACGTCGAGCGACACCTGGCCGGTGCCCTCGCAGCGGGGACAGCGCAGCGATCCGGTGTTGTAGGAGAAGTCACCGGCAGCCAGTCCGCGCTCCTGTGCCGTCGGGGTGGCCGCGTAGGCGCGGCGGAGTTCGTCGAGAACGCCGCTGTAGGTGGCGACGGTGGAGCGCACGTTGACGCCGATCGGGGTGGCGTCGACCACGTTCACCCGCGTGATCCCCCCGGCGTCCACCGCCGTGACCCAGGCGGGAAGCCTGCCACCGGAGGATTTCGCCTCCAGCGCCGGAACGAGGCTTTCGAGGATCAGGGTGGTCTTCCCGGACCCGGACACACCGGTCACCGCGGTCAGGCGCCCCTGCGGGAGGTCGAGGTCCAGGGCGTGGACGGTGTGCAGCGGGCTCGTGGACAGGTGGACGCGCCCGTGGTCGAACACCTCGTCGCTGTCGACTCGGGGCCGCACGACGACCGGTTCGCGCCCGACGAGAAACCCACCCAGCAAGGACTTCGGATTCTCCGCGAGACTCGCCACATCACCGGTGGCCAGGATGCGTCCACCATCGGCGCCGGAACCGGGACCGATCTCGATGAGCCAGTCGGCCTCGCGCAGGACCTGGACGTCGTGGTCGACGAGGACGACGGAGTTCCCGTCCTGGAGCAGGTCCCGCATGACGCCGAGCAGTCCATCCACATTGGACGGATGCAGGCCGATGGATGGCTCGTCCAACACGTAGAGCACGCCCGTCGTCTGGTTGCGCACCGCACGCGCCAGCTGGACGCGCTGCCGCTCACCGGTGGACAGGGTCGAGGACGCCCGGTCAAGGCTGAGGTACCCGAGGCCCAGCTCGACCAGGCGCCGCGCGTTCCCCAGCAGCGTGCTGACGATGCTGCTCGCCATCGGGACCATGTCCCGCGGCAGGGAATCCCCGATCGCGGGCGCCCAGGAGACCAGCTCGTCGAGGGTCTTGGCAGTGGCGTCGGCGAGGTTCTCCCCGTCGACGAGCGTGGCCCGCGCCTGTTCGCTGAGCCGGGTGCCATGGCAGGTGGGGCACACCTGGGCGCTGATGAACTTGTTCACCCGGCTGAGCCCGCGCTCGCTGGTGGCCTTGTCCATCGCCTCCCGCACCGCCATGCGGGCGTTGCGGTAGGTGAAGTTCAGCTCGAACAGCTTGCCGCTCTTGGACGGCACGCTGATGTGACGTTTCTCGGCCGGGCCGTGCATCACGATGTCACGCTCTTCGGCGGTCAGCTCCGCGTACGGCACCTCGGTGCGCACCCCGAACTCCGCGACGACCTGCGGCATCACCGTCAGCCCGAACATGGACCACGGGGCGACGGCCCCTTGTTCGATGGTGCGGGAGGGATCGGGGACGAGGCGTTCCTCGTCGATCTCCCGGACGACCCCGGTCCCCGTGCAGTGCGGACACACGCCGTCGGAGTTGAAGGCCAGCGATTCCGCACCCGGCGGGTAGAACGAGACGCCGCACACCGGGCACGTCAGGTTGAGGTTGAGGGCGACATCGATCGTCGGGGCCTGGCGGTGACCGTTCGGGCAGCAGTGGGACCCGAGCCTGGAGTAGAGCAACCGCAGGACGTTGAGCAGTTCGGTCGAAGTGCCGAACGTGCTGCGCACCCCCGGAACGCCAGGGCGCTGACGCAGCGCCAGTGCGGCCGGGACGTGCCGGACGCTGTCGACGGCCGCGCGCGGGGCCTGCGACATCCGCCGACGCGTGTACGTCGACAGCGCCTCGATGTACCGCCGGGACCCCTCCGCGTACAGGACTCCCATCGCCAGGGACGACTTGCCCGAACCGGACACCCCGGCCACCGCGACGAGCTTGCGCAGCGGCACCGTCACGTCGACGTTCCGGAGGTTGTGGACCCGCGCCCCGCGCACCTCGATCGACAGGGGCTGATCGCCGACGCGCGCCTCCCGCCCAGCCGACGCTCCCGCTGCTCCGCCGCCCATCAGCACCTCTCCCGTCCGGCTGTCGTCCATGATTCTGCGGCCCGTCCTGCGCGATCGCCCGGTGACAGTGGTGGAGTCCTGTGCGGACACCACGTCGACGTGGTGTTGGTGACGGCGAGTGTGTCGGTCGCTTTCCCATGGGCGTTGGCACATGGTTTCCGCCGGTAACCGGTTACCTCAACGTGACTATTGAGAAGTATGGTCCACGTCACAAGCCGCACTGGACTCAGGTGGTGACATCGCCCACCTGGAACCGGTCGGTTCGACGAACTGGACGCCTGAGCATCCCGGTGATGGGCACCGACACCGCGCCGGGTCGGCTGACCCAGCTCGGATCCCGCTCAACCGTCGTGCGCCACCCAGCGGAGCCTCGACGCGCGTAGTGCCGCCTCCATGGCGAAGCGCGCCTCGGGATCGTTCCACTGCTCGCCGAACGCCTCCTCCAGCTGGCGCAGGCGGTAGCGAACGGTCTGGGGGTGCACCTCCAACCGGGCGGCCGCTTCACGGATGTTCCCCTTGGTCTCCAGCCAGGACAGCAGGGTGCACTCCAGTCGCCGCCGCACCTTGCTGGGGAACTCGTCCAACGGGGCGAGTCGGTGCTTTCCCAGCTGTGTCACGAGTTCTTCCTCCGCCAACAGCCACAGGGTCGTCAGGTGGTCGGCGCAGAAGGTCACGGGAACGTCCGGGAGCACCCCTTCGGCGACCAGGCGCAGCGCACTGCGGGCCCACTGGAGCGAACTGGCGGCGCCCTCCAGCGGCATGGCGGGACCGATCGCGATCCGCACACCACCCAGCTTCGCCGCCACCAGAATGCCGCAGTGCTCCCTCCACCGGCGCGGGCAGGAGCAGGCGTGGCAGTGGTAACCGCAGGTCGGCGAGGATGTCCGGGCCCAAGGACGAGGTGGGTTCCGGCATTGTCCGCGGAGTCACCTCCACCGCGACCATCGCCACCCGGTCCGGCACCGGCCAGCCGGTGGCCCGTGCGAGTTCGGTGATCGTGTCGGCCGGAACCGCGGGCTGTTCGAGCACGAGCCCCATGAGCTGCCTGCGGAACTCGCCCTGCGTGCCCCTGAACTTCGCTCCCGCCTCGCGGTGTCCCAGGAACGACAGCCTCGCCAGCTCGTCCGCGTAGCCGAAGAGCATCTCCGCCAACCGGGACGTGACGGCTGACGACATGGCGTGCCGCATGCCGACATGCATGATCCACTGCCAGTCGACCCGTGCTCCCACGCGGTAGGCCGCCTGCAGGTCGTCCAGCGTGCGACCCTCGTTCGCCTCTGCGCCGCCGAGCCAGCGGCACATCCCGTGCAACTGCTCCCGCGAGGTGCGCGGGTCCTCGACCAGGTCCACGAAGAGCGTGACGATCCGCTCGACGGCCTGCCGGGTCGTTTGGCCGCAGGCGTCGTTCGCCGATCGCGAGTAGCCGGGAACGGCTCTGCGCACCTCGCGCGTGACCCCCTCGACCAGTGCGGGCAGTTCCGACCGCATGACCCTGGCGAGCTGGGGAGGAATTTCCTGCCGGTGCCGCTGCCCGTCGCCCGCGCTGCGGAGGACCGGCGGGCTGGACGAGGTTCACGCTGGCGGTCAGCGAGCTGGCCGCCAACAGCATCGTGCACGGCGGCGGAGCGGTCACCGTCCACCTGTGGAACGAGGACACGCACCTGGTAGTCCAGACTGGCGACTCCGGACACATCACCGACCCGCTCGCCGGGCGCACACCGGCAGACCCGGTCCAGATCGGCGGGCGGGGACTGCTCGTGGTCGACCACCTCGCCGATCTCGTCCGCGTACACAGCACAACGGCAGGCACGACCATCCAGGCCCGTTTCCTGCGGAACTGACGCGAGATGCGGGTCCGCCACGGCTGTCCGGACGAGATACCCGCAGCACGTGCTTACCGCAGCCCTTGGGGGCACATCCAGTAGCGGAGCGCGCTTGCGATGAGTGGGCTGGTGCGTGGCAGTCGTGAAACCAGGCCAGCCAGCAGGCGTTCCGCACCGCGCTGGAACTGGTGTCCACTGACCAGACCAGTCGTGACTACCTGCACCGCAAGCACGCGGAGTTCATCCCGCCGCTGGAGACGCCGAGGACGACCTTCTGATCGGTCGCCCATCGACCGAGCACACGATCACACCTCATCCCGGCCGCCTGTGTATGCGCCACCTGTCCTCAGCCGTTGAAATCGTTGCCCCCGATTCACTTCCGGAAGCGCTCCACCGTGGCCACGTCGGGCGCTGCCTCAGAGCGCCAGCACGCCCTTCGTCCACGCCTCCCACTCCGCATTGGACGCCACGAGGGTCTCCTTCGCTTGCGCCAGCTGGCTTTCGTCCTTCTTCTCCCACGCGGACGCGTAGCCGTCGAGGCCCTCGATCCGCAGGTCGAGCCCCGCGAGGCAGTGCTGGTGGACTTCACGCACCGCATTGTTGGGCGGCCGGTAGGCACCGGCATCACGGCGGAGGTCGCGGAACGGGTCGATGATCTCGGAGCGGAGCTTGGCCGCCCGCGTGGCCAGGTCGAGGGTGCGGTCGGCGTCCATCCGGGACACCGCGTTGTCCAAGGTCTCGCGCTTGAGCAGGAGTTCGGGGGCGGATCTGGTCCGGTAGTCGTCGACGGCCTGCTCCACGACCCAGGCGGGATCGTCCACCACGG
>JBDSAJ010000779.1:0-3192 GCA_039922235.1 Umezawaea sp. | reverse complement strand
CGCCACGACGACGTCGGCGCGGGTCACCCTGGCCGGGATGTCCCGGACCCGCCCCGACGGGAAGTGGGTGCTGTTGGACGACATCCGGGCGGCGTGCCTCGCCTTCCTGTCCCGCACCGGGTTCCTGGGGGACGCGCTGGACGCGAACGCCGACCTGCCGGACGCCCGACGCGACAAGGTGCGGGAGCTGGCCTTCGGTCCGGGGATCCCCGGACCGGCGTGGGAGAGCACCGACGAGCTGCTGGAGTACGCCGCCGTGTGCCGGTGGCTGGAGCCGGTCGGGGTCATCGACGAGTCAGTGGGGGTCGCGGTGGAGGCCGTGCTGGAGCGGCGGGCCCTGCTCGACCCGCTGCGCGCGCTGGTCGGTGAGCACTTCCGCGGCCGGGTGCGGGAGCGGCAGGTCGTCGCCGACTTCATCGGCGGCCGCTCGCCGTTCACGCTGCTGACCGTGCGCGGGCCCGGCGGGGTGGGCAAGTCGAGCCTGCTCGGCAGCGCGCTGCTCGACCTGGAACTGCGGGCGACGTCGGCGGTGCCGTTCGCCTACCTCGACTTCGACCGGGTGCGCAACGACCCCCGCGACGGCGCCGGCCTGCTGCGGCAGATCGCGCGCCAGGTGCGGCTGCAGTACGCGGCCACCGACGACGCCCGGCTGTTCGCCGCGGTGGAGAGCGCGTCCGACGGGTCCGACCTCTTCCTGGCCTCCGAGATCCTCGACCTCGACCTCACCGGCGAGCGGGAACTCCCGGACCTGGTGGGGCTGTTCGCCGACCAGCTCGGCACCCTGCTGGAGGACGTCCTGACCAGCGAGCCGCCGGTGTCGCTGGTGCTGTTCCTCGACTCCGTGGAGGAAGTCCAGCTGAAAGGACCAGGCGCGGTTCGGGACCTGACCGACTTCCTCCTGCTGCTGCGCGCGAAGGTGCCGGGGCTGCGGGTCGTGTCGTCCAGCCGCGGCGACCCGCCCGCGTTCCCCGGTTTCGCCAAGCCCTACACCCTGACGTTGGGCGACCTCGACGCCGAGTCCGCCGACCAGGTCCTCGGCGACCTCGGCGTCGTCGACTCGACGCTGCGCCAGACCGTCGTGCGCCGCTTCGGGGGCAACCCGCTGACGCTGCGGCTGGCCGCCGACGTCGTCCGCAAGATCGGGGCGGGTGCCATCGACGACATCGTGGGGCAGGCCGACGCGGTCGCCGGGATCGCGGGGGAGCAGGTGCTCGGGCTGCTCTACGACCGCGTCCTCGCCCACATCCGCGACCCCGAGGTGCGGCGCGTCGCCTACCCCGGCCTCGCGGTGCGGCTGGTGACCGTCGACGTGCTGCGCCGGGTGCTCGCCGAGCCGTGCGGCTTCGACCCCGAGGACGCCGAGTCGCTGTTCCAACGGCTGCGCACCGAGGCGGGCCTGTTCGAGGCCGACGGGCCGGACGTGCTGCGGCACCGGCCGGACGTGCGGATGCTGATGCTGCGGACGATGCGCGACGAACCCCTGCGCGCGGCGACCGTGGCCAGGGTGCACCAGTTGGCGATCGAGTACTACGGCGGCCGCGACTCGGTCGAGGACCGCGCCGAGGAGGTCTACCACCGGCTGATGAGCGGTGAGGACCCGCGCGGGCTGGACCGGCTGTGGCACCCCGACCTGCGCCGCCTGCTGGCGTCCGCGCTCGGCGAGCCGCTGCCGCCCGCCGCGGCGGGGTGGCTGGAGCGCCGGATGGGTGTGGGCGACCCCGACGACCAGACCGCCTGGGACCAGGAGGACTGGGAGGCCGACGCCTCCGTCCGGGCGAACTCGTGGCTGGCGTCCGGTGACACGGGTGCGGCGCTGGCCGTGCTGGCCGAGCGGCCCGAGCGGCTGCCCGGCAGCGCGCTCCACGCCGTGGCGGTGCGCACCCGGCTGATGGCCGGCGACGTCGACGGCGCTGAGACCGCGCTGCGGGACGGCATCGCCGCCACGGTGGACAGCGACCACACCACCCTGGCTGCGCTGGCGGAACTCGCCATCGAGGTTCGTGCCCAGCAGGAGAACCCGTCCGGGGTGGTCACGGCCGCCCAGTGGGCGGTGCGCACCTGCGACCTGCTCGGCGACCGGACCCGCGCGGTCGGCGTGCTCACCGACGCCATCCAGCGGCTGCACGGCCTCGGCGAGCCCGCCGATGGCCTCGGCGACCAACTCGCCACCCGGTTCGGTGAGATGACCCGCGCGGAGATGGTGGCCGACCCCAACCTCGTCCGCCGCGTGCTGCGCGTGGCGGGCCCAGTGCAGGAATCGGTGATCTACCACGCCGCGACCGAGGTGGGTGACCACTCCGAGGTCGACACCGGGGTGTTCAACGCGGATCCGTACGCCGTGGCCGAGATGCTGGAGCACACCTCCGGCGCGGACACCGCGCTGGCCCGGCTCGTCGACGAGGTCGGCCTGCACAGCAAGCGGTTTGCGCTCCTGGACCTGGCCCGGCAGGTCCTGCGGTCCGGCCGCACCGGCCGAGCCGTCGTGATCGGCCTGGACTGGGCCGAGGACGGCGTCGACATGCCCCGCCTGGTCGTCGAAACCCTTGTCCGCGCCCCCGGCACCAGGAGGATGGCATGACCTTCTCCCACCTCAGCCCCAAAGCTCTCGGCGAGGTCCGCGACGCGGCCATCGCGATCGGGTTCGCCGACGACGAGCAGTTGAGGACACTGACCTCCACCATGCCGCGCGCCTACGTGGCGGCGGCCACCCAGGGCGGCAACCCGCTGGCCCGGCTGATCTCGCTGCTCAACCGGATGAACACCACCCGCGCACTGGTGTCGGGCGAGATACCGCTGTGGGAATGGCTCAACCAGGCCATTCCCCTGTCGGGTGGCCTCCCAGAGGAGATGGTGTTCCGCCGCGCGCTGGAGATCATCTCCCCGGACGGAGCGGCGGACTCCGGCACTGCGCCCACCAACATGCGGCGCGAGGTGTCCGACGAGGTCGCCGCGCTGCCGTCGGCCAACGGCGACCTCGAGGTCGTGATCCTGCGGGACGACACCCTCGAGGTCGATTTCCTGCACACCGGCACCGACGTGTCGCGATCGGTGGCCAAGGTGGTCGTGCAACGGCACTTCGACGGCGTGCCGTCCACGGTCGCCGGAGGTGCTCCCGAGGTCGGGGACGGCACCGCCTGGATGATCGGCCCAGGACTCCTGATCACCAACCACCACGTGATCAACGCCCGCATC
>JBDSAJ010000778.1:0-2765 GCA_039922235.1 Umezawaea sp. | reverse complement strand
CCGGGCCGACCGGGTGGAGGAGGGCGTGCGCTTCGGCGTCGTGGCACTGCTGGAACGGGTGCGCGACGACGGCCCGGTCCGCCTGCCCGCATCCGCGCTGCACGATCCCCGCCTGCTGCGGCCGACCCGGCTGACCACGCCCGACGAGCGGCTGCGCGACCTGGCCGCCGGGGTGCGCGAGGGCACGCCGCTGGAGCGGGCCGAGCGGATCTGCGCGCTGGTGCACGACGCCGTCCACTACGAGTACGGCGTGACGTCGGTCGAGACGACGGCCGCCGAGGCGCTCTCAGGTGGGCGCGGGGTCTGCCAGGACTCGGCGCACGTGATGATCACGCTGTGCCGCCTGGTCGGCGTGCCCGCGCGGTACGTGTCCGGGCACCTGCTCGGCGAAGGCGGCACCCACGGCTGGATGGAGGTCGTCGTGCCGGACGGTGACGCGGCCGTGGCCATCCCGTTCGACCCGTGCAACGGCCGCCGGGCGGGTGCGGACTACCTGACCGTCGCGACCGGCCGCGACTACGCCGACGTGCCGCCGACGTCCGGCAGCTACAGCGGTACCCCGAACAGCACCCTGACCACGAGCAGGCGCGTGGGCGTCCTGAGCGCGGCCTGACCATGAGCGGCGAGCTGCGCACCGGGGCCAGGCTGGCGTTCGACGCGCTGGTGGGTGTCGTCGGCGTGGTGCAGGACATGCACCGCGCCATCGCCACCCGCGGACTCGGCGCGGTGGGCGTGCTGCAGAGTTCTTTCGCCGCACCGGTTTACGCGACCGTGCGGGCAGGGCTGGTTCTTGGCGGAGTGGTCGCCGAGGCCGTGCTGCACGGCTCGACGCGGACCTTGCCGGTCGGTCTCACCGGCGTCCTCAACGGCGCGGTCGGCGACCGGCTCGCGTCCGGCTACCCCGCGCTCGCCACCCGGCTCCACGCCGTCGTGGACGGCCCGCTGGACGGGCACGTCGTGGTGTTCCTGCACGGACTGGTCCACACCGAGCTGCAGTGGGGCCACCGGGACGTGGCCGAGGAGGTCTCCGCTTCCGCCCTGCACGTGCGCTACAACTCGGGGCTCGACATCGCCACCAACGGCCGCGACCTGGCCGCGCTGCTGGACGACCTGGTCGGCGCGCACCCGATCACCCGGCTGTCGCTGGTCGGCCACTCCATGGGCGGCCTGGTCGCCCGCGCCGCCGTGCACGAGGCCGTCGAAGCCAGCGGGTACTGGCTGCCGCTGCTGCACGACGTCGTCTGCCTGGGCAGCCCGCACCTCGGCTCGCCCGTGGAACGCGGCGCGGCGGCCGTCGCCTGGGCACTCGGTGCCTTCCCCGAAACCGCGCCGCTCGGCACGCTGGTCGACCGCCGCAGCGCGGGCATCAAGGACCTGGCCCACGGCACTCCGTACACCGCCGCACCCCATGTCCGCCAACACTTCCTCGCCGCCACGGTCGCCTCGAACCCCACTGGCGTGCCCGGCAGGCTCGTCGGCGACCTGCTCGTGTCGACGGCCAGCGCCACCGACGCGGGGCAGGAAGCGGACCGCCACGTGCTCGGCGGCCTCACCCACCTGGCCCTGCTGCGCCACCCCGCGGTGCGGTCGCGGCTGGTGGAGATCTTGACCTCCAGTTAGCTGGAGCTCCTACGTTCGGGTGATCACCGAACCGAGGAGAAGCCCGTGCACGCCATCCGCCAGCACACCTTCGGCCCCGCCGAGAACCTGCTCTTCGAAGAGGTCGACGACCCGGCGCCCGGCGCGGGCCAGGTGCGGATCACCGTGACCGCCGCCGGGGTGCACGTGGTCGACACGACGATCAGGGCCGGGGAGAGTCGCGGGCCGTTCCCGCCGCCCGACCTGCCGATGACGCCGGGCCGCGAGGTGGCCGGGGTGGTCACCGCGCTGGGCGAGGGCGTGGACCCGGCGTGGCTCGGCAGTCGCGTCGTGGCGCACCTCGGCCAGGCCAGTGGCGGGTACGCGGAACTGGCCGTGGCCGACGCTTCAGCGCTGCACGCGGTGCCGGACCACGTGTCCGACGACGTGGCGGTGGCGATGATCGGCACCGGCCGGACCGCGCTGGGGGTGCTCGACGCCGCGGGGATCGGGCCGGACGACGTGGTGCTGGTGCTCGCGGCGGCGGGCGGCATCGGAGCGCTGGCCGTGCAGGAGGCCCGCGCTGTCGGGGCGCGGGTGGTGGGGGCTGCGGGTGGTCCGGCGAAGGTCGACCTCGTCCGGGGGTTGGGGGCCGATCTCGCGGTGGACTACACCGAACCCGGCTGGGACAAGGGGATCGAGGGGGTCACCGTGGTGCTGGACGCCGTCGGTGGCGCGGTGGGGCGGACCGCGTTCGAGCTGCTCGTGCCCGGCGGGCGGGTGGTCCTGTTCGGCTGGGCGTTGGGGTCCGAGCCGACGAAGTTCACCAGTGACGAGCTGTTCGCGCAGAGCCTGACGGCGGTCGCGGCGCTGGGGCCGAAGATCCGCGCCCGACTGCGGGAACTGGAGGAGCTGGCGCTGGCCGCGGCGGCGTCCGGGAGGGTCACGCCGGTGGTGAGTTCGACGTTCCCGCTGGCGGAGGCCGCTCGGGCGCACCGGGCGCTGGAGGGGCGCGAGACGGTGGGGAAAGTGGTGCTGAAGCCGTGAGGCCCCGGTGTGCGTGCCGCTCCCCCTGCAAAAGCGGCACGCACACCAGGTGGTCGCACCGCTCCCCTTGCGGAAGCGGTGCGACCTGGCACTTACACCGACACGCTGACGAACTTCTTGCCGTCGAAGTTGACGACCTC
>JBDSAJ010000777.1:0-5554 GCA_039922235.1 Umezawaea sp. | reverse complement strand
TTCAGGCTGTCCAGCAGCCTGCGCCGACTTCGGTCGGCCAACGCCTTGAACACCTCGTCCACAGAACATGCACCCTTCCGGCTGCCTGAACCGTAGGCAGCCGGAAGGGTGCATGTCAAGGTGGGTCAGGTGCCGGTCTGCTCCAGGTGCGCCGTCCACGACCGCCGGACAGTGGCCACGGCGTTCTCGTCCGCGCGGTCGGCGGAAGTGCTCGGTGAACCGGTTCGCGGACCGATTACCGACGCCTGCCGGTGGATATCGGTATCGGTCGGCCGCGGTGTCCAGCGGATTCCGCGATCGTGGCCGGGAATCAGGTCGCGGAACGACATCTCGACTTCTCCGACCGAGTTCACCGCGGGTGAGCTGATCTCGTCGCCGATCCCGTTCACCTCGACCGGCAAGCGGTCCGGGTGGAACCGCACGACGAGGTCGAACCGGTCGCAGCGGCGGGATGTGCGGAACTGGTAGACGGGGAGGACCGGTTGAATTCGAGGAATCCGCACGTCGAGTGAGAATTCCTGCGTTTCCCCCGCCCGCAGCGGTCGGGGCAGGCGCAGGCCGCCCTCGGTGAGCAGCACCCCGTGCACCACCCGGATGTCGTTGCCGCCGGCGAACCCGGCCTCGTCGCGACGCGCGGCGACGGGCCACGGGATCTCGTCGACGCCGCCCCGTTCGGCCGCGATCGTCCACCGCTCGGTGCACGCGGGCACCGGTCCGTCGAGGCGCAGCAGCACGTGGAGCTGCTGGATGTGCCACCCGTCCGGGGCGGCTGGCGCATCTCGGACGGTATGCCGGGACGCCGCCTCCACCAGGCGCGTCAGGCCGTCGTCGATGCGGCGACGGATGGTGCGCGAGTCCCGGTCGGCCAGGTCGGCGAGCCACTGGATCCGGTGCGCGAGGAAGGCGTGCCGCGCCTCGTCGTGCAGGGCGAGCGGCGTCGTGACGGCGAGCCGGAGGTCTTCGGGAAAGGTGTGGACCAGCGAGGAGACCCAGGTGTGGAGCTTTTCCCTGACGACTTCCGCGCCGTCGAATTCGCTGATTCCGCACGCTTCGCGCAATGCGGGCCCGACCTGCCGGTCGATACCCGGTGCTTGCACTCCGCGGCCACGGCGCAGTGCTTTGAGTTCGGACATCAGCGTGCTCGGTGAAGTGGCCATCAGCCCTCCGTGCGGGGACCGCGCGGTCCGTCAGTCGATACCGCGCCGTTTCGAGGTGGCTGGCAGGCTTTCATCCTGGAAATCCCGCCTCTGCTCTGAGCGCTATGTCGCGGATGCCGCCGCCTGCGTTACCGAACGCAATTAACCTGGTGTTAGTAGACCCGAACGAGTTAATTCGCCACGATTTCGGCGGTTTCCACCCCGTTGGGAATCGACGAATAGCACCGGTCCGGGTGGTGGAAAATGGCGCGCGCACGGACCGGCGGTCCGGCCACACTGGGCCGCATGACCACTGGCCCGACCTGGGCGATCGACCTGGCGCCCGTCGACTCCGCCGAGGCGCTCGACCTGCTCCGGATGTACCTCGTCGACGTCGCCGACCGCTACTACCAGCACCACGAGGGCCGCGACTCGACGCCCGCGGAGATCGAGGAAGGCCTCGCCGCCGCGCCGAGCGACCACCTCGCGCCACCCACCGGCGTCTTCCTGATCGGCCGTTGCGGCGGCGCTCCGGCCGCGTGCGCGGGTCTGAAGGTGGTCGACGCCACGACGGTCGAGCTGACCAGGGTGTTCGTCCGGCCCGAGTGCCGCGGCACGGGCGGCGGCCACCGCCTGATGGCCGCCGTCGAAGCCGCCGCGCGCGACCTGGGCGCCGAACGGATCCAGCTCGACACCAGGCTCGACCTGACCGAGGCCCGCGCGCTCTACCTCAAGCACGGCTACGTCGAGGTCCCGCCGTACTCCGGGGGTCCATACGCCGAGGTCTGGTACCGCAAGCAACTGGTCAGGGCCTGCGACCCGGCGTGACGAGCCCGGTCTCGTAGCCGACGATCACCAGTTGCACCCGGTCGCGGACGTCGAGCTTGTCGAACAGGTGGCTGAGGTGGGTCTTCACCGTGGCCTGGCTGATGTGCAGCTTCCTGGCGATCTCCGCGTTCGCCAGGCCGCGCGCGACCTCCACCAGCACCTCGCGTTCCCGCGCGGTCACCCCGGCCAGTTCCGGCGCGGGCCGCGGGTTCTCCGGCCCGCGGCAGAACTCCGTGATCAGCCGCCGCGTCACGGTCGGCGCGAGCAGGCTCTCGCCGTCGGCCACCACGCGGATCGCGCGCAGCAGCTCGGCGGGCGGGATGTCCTTGAGCAGGAAACCGCTTGCTCCCGCCCGCGGCGCGGCGAACACCGACGAGTCCACGTCGAACATCGTCAGCATCACGACCCGCGATTCCGTTGCGCCGCGGATGATCCGCGTCGCCTCGATGCCGTCCAGCACCGGCATCCGCACGTCCATCAGCACCACGTCCGGCCGATGGGCCCGAGCGAGGGACACCGCCACGTCCCCGTTCGACGCCTCGCCCACCACGGTCAGCCCCGGCTCGGCGTCCACGAGCACGCGGAAACTGCCCCGCAGCAACGCTTGGTCGTCCGCGATCAGCACCCGGATCACGGTGCCCCGCAAGGAAGTCGTGCCCGCACGGCGAAACCGCGGTCCGCCAGCGGTCCGCCAGCGGCCCGGCATCGAACACCCCGCCGTAGAGCGCCACCCGTTCCCGCATCCCGATGAGGCCGTGCCCGTCCGCGAACGCCTCGGTCGCCCGCCCGTCGTCGGTGACGTCGATCCGCAGCTCGCCACCGTCCACTTCGACGACGAGCACGCAGCGGGCCGGTGCGGCGTGCCGGATCACGTTCGTCAGCGCCTCCTGCACGATCCGGTACGCCGACCGGTCGATCCCCTCGGGCAGACCCGCCACACCGCTGATCCGCGCGTCGACCTCGACCCCGGCCACCCGAGCCCGCTCCACCAGTTCATCGACGTCCGACAACCCCGGCGTGGGCCGCAGGTCGACGGCCTCGTCCACCGTCCCGGACCGCAGCGCGCCGAGCAGGTGCCGCATCTCGGCCAGCGCGGCCCGACTCGCGGTCTCGATCACCTGGAGGGCTTCCCCCGCCTCCTGCGGGCGCACCGCCAGCACGTGGTTGGCGACCCCCGCCTTGACCGCGATCACGCCGATGCTGTGGGCGACGACGTCGTGCAGCTCACGGGCGATCCGCAGCCGTTCGTCCGCCACCGCGCGGGCCGTGAGCTGCTGTGCCCACCGCGCCGCGAACGCGCGCCGCTCGTGCACCGCCCGCCCGACCGTCCACGCCATCCCCAGCAGCGCCACCCCGAGGAACGCGTACACCCCGCTCTCCACGGGCGACCCCACGACGAGGCTCGCCAGCAGCACCGCGACACTGCCGAGGCCGATCTTCGCGGTGGGCGCCCGCCACGTCCCCGGCCGCGTCGCCGCCACCCAGTACAGCGTGAAAGCCGCCGCCAGGAAGGGTTCCCGCACCAGACCCGCCAGCGCGGCCACCACCGACACCGTTGCGACGACCCCGAACACCGGCACCGGCCACAGCCGTCGCACGGCGACCGGGCCCGCCAGCGCCGCCGCGAGCCACGGGAGGCCGGACAGGCCGTGGTACAGCGCGGCGAGCGCGAGCGCCGCCAGGCAGTCCAGAGCCACCAGTTCGCCGGGCCGCAGGTGCCGGAAGTCAGCCACCGGATCACGGTACTGGGCGGGCGCACCGGCCACCTCATCCTGGGGAATGACGTCCCACGGGTGGATTTCCGGCCTGCCCGATCGCCCACGAGACCGATGTGCGCCACCGGTCCTGCACAGGAGGCTCGTCGGGTGATCGATGTGCGACAACTGACCAAGCACTACGGCCGAACCGTGGCGGTGGACGACCTGACGTTCACCGTCGAACCGGGGCGGGTGACGGGTTTCCTCGGCCCCAACGGCGCGGGCAAGTCGACGACCATGCGGATGCTGCTCGGCCTCGACCGGCCGTCGCGCGGCGAAGCCCTGATCGGCGGCAAGCACTACCGCGACCTGCGGGAGCCGCTGCGGCACGTCGGCGCGCTGCTGGACGCGAACGCCGTCCAGCCGGGCCGCACCGCGCGCCACCACCTGACGTGGCTCGCGCACGCCAACCGGATCCCGCTCCGCCGAGTGGGGGAGGTGATCGACCTGGTCGACCTCGGCGCCGTCGCGGACAACCGCACCCGCGGCTTCTCGCTCGGCATGGGGCAGCGCCTCGGCATCGCCGCGGCACTGCTCGGCGACCCCGAGGTCCTGCTGCTGGACGAGCCGGTCAACGGGCTGGACCCGGAGGGCGTGCGCTGGATCAGGACCCTGCTGCGGACGTTCGCCGCGGAGGGCCGGACGGTGTTCGTCTCCAGCCACCTGATGGGCGAGATGGCCGTCACCGCAGACCACCTGGTCGTCATCGGCCGCGGCAGGCTGCTCGCCGACACCGCCGTCGCCGACTTCGTCGACCGCCAGGAATCCCCGGAGGACGCGTTCTTCCGGCTCACGTCCGGAGGTTCCGGTGTTTAGCGCCGTCGTCCGGTCCGAACTGACCAAGATCCGCTCGCTGCGGTCGACGGTGGTGACGCTCGCGCTGGTGCTCCTGATCAGCGTCGGGCTCGGCGTCGTCAGCCTCACGTCGGTCCGCATCGCACTGGACCGCGGAAGTCCGGTGGTGCGACCGGATTTCGAGCCGGTCACCGACGGTCTGGTCACCGTGCTCTACGGGCAGTTGGCACTGGTGGCGTTCGGTGTGCTGGCGATCTGCGGCGAGTACGGCAGCGGCCTGGTCCGCGCGTCGCTCACCGCGACCCCCGATCGGCGAACCTTCTACCTGGGCAAGATCACCGCCTGCGCTGCGGTCGCGCTCGTCCTCTCGTACGTCACCGTCTTCGCCACTTTCCTGACCGCCCACTGGACTCTGGGCAAGTACGGCCCGTCCTTCTCCAGTGACGGCGCGGTGCGGGCCGTGCTCGGCCTGCCGCTGTACCTGACCGCGCTGTGCCTGTTCGCGCTGGGCGTCGGCACGATGATGCGGCACACCGCGCTGGCGCTGACCGTGATGCTCTCGTTCGTCTTCGCCCTGTCACCACTGGCGGCTGCCGTTCCAGGCATCCGGGAGTTCGGGCGCTACCTGCCGGACCAGGCAGGCATGTCGATCATGAAGGTGGGGCAGCAGGCCGATCCGGTGGTCGGTCCGTGGACCGGCCTGCTCGTGCTGCTCGCGTGGACGGTGGCCGCGCTGCTCGGTGGTTTCCTCGTGCTCCGCCGTCGCGACGCGTGATCTTCTGAGTAGGCTCGCCGGGTGGACATCAACCTGCCCGACGGGCGCACGCTGCGCGTGCGCGACAGCGGTTCCGAAGGCCTGCCGGTGTTCTGGCTGCACGGCTCACCGGGCACCGGTGACCCGTTGCCTCCTCTGCTCGCCGTGCAGGGTGTTCGCCTGCTGAGCTACGACCGGCCGGGCTACGGCGGCTCCACCCGCCAGCCCGGCCGGGACATCACGGCGGCGGTGACCGACGTGACCGCCGCCGCCAACGCGCTCGG
>JBDSAJ010000776.1:0-2969 GCA_039922235.1 Umezawaea sp. | reverse complement strand
CCGGCTGGCCGGGCACCGCCGCGACCCGCAGCTTCACCGTGGGGGAGCCCGCGACCAGCACCTGCGAGGTGAGCTGCTCGGAGCTGAACACGGCGGCCTGGCCGGGCAGGTCGATCGACAGCCTGCTGGACACCGAGCTCGACCCGCTGAGCACCGAGCCGAAGCCCGGCAGGCTGCTCACCGCGGCCGGGTTGCCGCCCGCGGGGTTGACCACGACCTGCTCACGGCCCTGGAGCGGCAGTGCGGTCCGCTCGGTGGCGGATCCGCCCGCGAGGCCGGGGTAGCTCGCCGAGGTCACGGTTCGCAGCGACGACGTGCCGTTGGTGCGGAACGCGCCCTGCACGGCGTACTCGAAGCCGGTGCCGGGGTCGGTGCCCTTGCCCTGGAGGTGGAACGCCATCCAGTCGGCGATCTCACCGCGCAGGGACGCGCCGGGGCTGCCGCCGTCGTGGCCGCCCGCGTACCAGACGACCTTGACCTTGGCGCCGTTCGCGCTGATCTGCCGGGCGTTCGCGTCGGCCTGGTCGAGGCCGAACAGGGTGTCCTGCTCGCCCTGCACCAGCAGCGTCGGCTGCTTGATCTTGTTCGTGACCGACACGGGGGAGGCGTCGCGCAGCAGCTTCAGCGTCGCCGGGCTCGCCTTGCCGGTGGTCGCGACCTCCGTGTAGGCGGCGCACACCTCCGGGGTGAACCGGCCGCACGCGTCCAGCGTCGGCGGGGCGCCGCCGCCTGGCTGACGGCCCGCCGCGGCCACGGAACCGGCCGCCGCGGTGGCATTGCCGACCGCGTCGTCCTCCTGGCCGGGCTCGGGGGCTTCCTGGCCAGGGCTGGCGCCCTCGCTGCCGGACATGCCTGCGGAGAAGAAGATGCCCGCCCAGGACCGCTTGAACACGCCGTCGTCGCCGAACTCGCGACCCGCGGGCGTGGTGGTGTCGGACGTGGTCGTGGCGCCCGCGTTCGGGATCAGCGCCTGCGACAGGTCGTTGTAGGTGATGACCGGCGCGAGGGTGTCCACGCGGGGGTCGACGCCCGCGAGCAGCAGTGACAGCGAGCCGCCGTAGGAGCCGCCGGTCACACCGACCCTGGGGTCGCCGGGGCCGTCGGTCTGCACCTCTTCGCGGGTGGCCAGCCAGTCCAGCAGCTTCTGGGCGTCCTTGACCTCGTAGTCGAGGGAGTTGAGCGCGATCTTGCCGGTGCTGCGGCCGAAGCCGCGCGCCGAGTAGGCGAGCACGACGAACCCGCGCTGGGCCAGTTCGGTGGCCTGGGCGGACACGCTGGCCTTGCTGCCGCCGAAGCCGTGCGGGAGCAGGATGGCGGGCGCGGGTGTCTGGGCGGGCAGGTACAGCGTGGTGTCGATCTGGATCGTCTGGGAGCTACCCGGACTTTCCGAGACGTCGATCACCGCGTCACGGGTGCTCACCGGAGGAGGGGCGTCTTCCGATCGCGTCCAGAACACGGTGCCGCCGATGAGGGCGAGCACCACGAGCGCGATGGGGAGAGACCACCTGCCGCGGAGGCGGGAGAGGTGGGACACGTGTTGACCTTATTGGAGGTTTCCTGAGAACGGGCTGAAGGTGTACAGGCGGCGTCTCAGCGTCCGCCGCCGCGAGGCGGACGGCATTTCGGCTGGTGGAAGAACCAGAGCTTCGTTCGGGTGAAATCGAATGGGACAGGTGGGTCTGGTCACGACGTGTAGCGCGCGGGACCCTGGGTGGGACAGACTCAAGGCGAGCGTGGAGGGGAGTACTCCCAACGCAGCGGTGTCGTCAGCACGGTGCTCGACCTGAGAGCACCCGGTGCCGTTGGCCGGGCAGAACGATCGCCTGGTGGAGGAGACCTCCGGGCATTGGCGTGCGCCTGTCCGGAGGTTGAATAATGGTAGTTCCCGCGTGGCTGTGGATCGCCACGATCGCCGGTCTCCTCGTCCTCCTGGCCATCGACCTCGTCATCGTCGATCGCAAGCCGCACGAGGTCACCATCGGCGAAGCGGGCCGCTGGGTGGCGTTCTACGTCGCCGTGGCCATCGCGTTCGGGGCAGGCCTCTGGTTCCTCGCCGGTAGTCAGCCCGCGACCGAGTTCTTCGCCGGCTACATCACCGAGTACTCGCTCAGCGTCGACAACCTCTTCATCTTCCTGATCATCATGACCGCGTTCAAGGTGCCGTCGATCCACCAGCACAAGGTGCTCCTCATCGGCATCCTGATGGCGCTGGTCATGCGCGGCATCTTCATCGCGGTCGGCGCCGCGGTCATCGAGCAGTTCAGCTGGGTCTTCTACATCTTCGGCGCGTTCCTCATCTACACCGCCTACAACCTGGCGAAGACGAACCACGACGAGGACGAGGACGAGTACAAGGAGAACGCGGCGCTGCGGATCGTCCGGAAGATCTTCCCGGTCACGGACGACTACCACGAGGCCAAGTCGTTCATCAAGATCCAGGGCAAGCGGTTCGTGACCCCGATGTTCATCGTGATCGTCGCGATCGGCACCACGGACCTGCTGTTCGCGCTCGACTCGATCCCGGCGATCTTCGGCCTCACCAAGGAGCCGTTCCTCGTCTTCGCCGCCAACGCGTTCGCCCTGATGGGCCTGCGGCAGCTGTACTTCCTGCTCGGCGGCCTGCTCAGCAAGCTGGTCTACCTGTCGGTCGGCCTGTCGGTGATCCTCGGGTTCATCGGCGTGAAGCTGATCCTGGAAGCCCTGCACACCAACACGTTCTCGTTCCTCAACGGCGGTGAGGGCCTGCCGGTGCCGACCATCGGCATCGAACTCTCGCTCGGCGTGATCGTCGGCGTGCTGGCCATCACCACCGTCGCCAGCCTCGTCAAGGTGAAGCGCCACCCCGAGGCCGCCAAGCACGTGGGTTCCTCGCTGTAGTTCTCCGTGGTCCGTGAGCGGTCGTGAAAACCCCTAATTTTCCCGCCCGCTCACGGACCTGAAGCCTCACGCCACCTGCCTGCCGTCCATCC
>JBDSAJ010000775.1:0-18475 GCA_039922235.1 Umezawaea sp. | reverse complement strand
GCGCCGTTGTGGCCCATGATCGCGACCACCGAGTCGGACGGGACCTCGACCGTCGCGCCGTGCACGACGGTCGAACGGCCGTAGCCGACGTTGACGTCCACCAGTTCCAGCTTCACGCCTTCACCTCCGCGCGGCCCAGGTAGACCCCCTGGACCTTCGGGTCGGCCTGCACCTGGGCGACGGTGCCCTCGCTGAGCACCTTGCCCGCGTGCAGCACGGTCACGGACGTGGCGAACGAGCGCATGAAGTCCATGTCGTGCTCCACCACGATCACCGTGCAGTTCTCGCCGATCCGCTGGAGCAGTTCGCCGGTCTGCTGCCGTTCCTCGGCGCTCATGCCCGCCACCGGTTCGTCCAGCAGCAGCACCTTCGAGTCCTGCACGAGCAGCATCCCGATCTCCAGCCACTGCTTCTGCCCGTGCGCGAGCACGCCAGCCTGCTGGTCGCGCAGGTCGGTGAGCCCGATGACCTCCAGCGCCGACTCGACCTCCGGCGGTGTCGACGAGCGCCGCCGCAGCATCGTGAGCGGGCCACGGCCGGCGCCCGCCGCGATGTCCAGGTTCTGCAGCACCGTCAGCTCCTCGAACACGCTGGCGGTCTGGAACGTCCGCCCGACACCGAGCCGGGCGATCTTGTGCACCTTGCGGTTGAGCAGCTCGGTGCGGCCGAAGGTCGCCGACCCGGTCGCCGGGACCAGCCCGGTGATCGCGTCGACCAGTGTGGTCTTGCCCGCGCCGTTCGGGCCGATGAGGAACCGCAGGTCGCCCTGCAGCACGGTCATGGTCACGCTGTCGACGGCGACGAACCCGTCGAACGTGACCCGGACGTCGGTGAGTTCGAGGTAGTCGGTCTTCACGCCGTCTCCCTGCGCCGGGTGAACATGGAGCCCACGGTGGACAACCCGCGCGGCAGGAACGCCACGACGAGCACGAACAGCGCGCCCTGGAAGTAGATCCAGAACGACGGGAAGCTCTCCGACAGCGACGTCTGCGCCCACGCGACCGCGATCGCGCCGAGTGCCGGCCCGAACAGCGTCGACCGGCCGCCGATGGCCACGCCGATCAGGAACGCGATGGACGGCACCACCCCGACGCTCGCGGGGGAGATGATGCCGACGATGGGCACGAACAGCGCGCCCGCGATGCCAGCCATCGCCGCCGCGACGACGTAGGCGACGATCTTGATGTTCGCCGGGTCGTAGCCGAGGAACCGGACCCGCTCCTCCTGGTCGCGCACGGCGATCAGCAGCTCGCCGTAGCGGGAGCGGTAGAGCTGCCAGACGACCAGCAGCATCACCAGCAGCGTGCTCGCCGCGATGTAGAACAGCATCCGCTTGTTGACCGGGTCGAACAGGTTGAACCCGAAGAACGAGCGGAACCCGTTGAGCCCGTTGGTGCCGCCGATGGTGGCCTGCTGGCCGACCAGCAGGATCGCGAACGCCGCCGCCAGCGCCTGGGACAGGATCGCGAAGTACGCGCCGCGCACCCGCCGCCGGAAGATCGCCATGCCGAGCCCGAACGCCACCAGCGCGGGGACCAGCACGATGGCGAGGATGGTGACCACGGGGTTGCGGAACGGTTCCCACCAGCCCGGCACGACACCGGAGCCGTAGAGCTTCATGAAGTCCGGCACGCCGGTCGGCCCGGCGTCGGACAGCTTGAGGTGCATCGCCATCACGTACGCGCCGAGGCCGAAGAACACGCCCTGGCCCAACGTCAGCATCCCACCGCGTCCCCAGGCCAGGCCGATGCCGACGGCCACGATGGCGTAGCAGACGAACCGGCCGAGCAGCGACAGCCGGAAGTCCGACAGCACCGCTGGCGCGAGCACCAGCAGCGCCACGGCGATGGCGACGAACCCGGCGATCTTGGCGTACTCGCCCTTCAGTTTCATGCCAGGCTCCTCGTCCGGATGCTGAAGATGCCCTGCGGGCGGAGCTGCAGGAACACGACGATCACCACGAACACCGCCACCTTCGCGAGGCTCGCGGTGGTGGAGTACTCGAACGTCGCCTGCATCAGCCCGAGCCCGAACGCGGCGATCACCGTGCCCTTGATCTGCCCGATGCCGCCCGCGACCACGACCAGGAACGCGTCGACGATGTAGTTCGTGCCCAGCGTCGGACCGGTGGAGCCGAGCAGGGTCAGTGCGACGCCCGCGATCCCGGCCAGCCCCGAGCCGATGAAGAACGTGAGCCGGTCGGTGTTGCGGGTCGAGATGCCGACGGTCTCGGCCAGGTCGCGGTTCTGCACGACGCCGCGGATGCGCGTGCCCAGCGAGGTCTTCGTGAGCACCACGGCGAGGGTGCCGACGGCGGCGAGCGACAGTGCCAGGATGAACAGCCGGGAGCCGGGGACCTGGGCGATGCCGAGGTCGACGCTGCCGGACAGCCACGTCGGGGCCTTGACGTCGACGTTCGGCGCGCCGAAGACGTCGCGCGCGACCTGTTGCAGGATCAGGGCGACGCCCCAGGTGACCAGGAGCGTGTCGAGCGGGCGCTGGTACATCCGGTGGATGAGCAGCATCTCCAGCAGCAGCCCGAGCAGCCCGCCGATCAGGAAGCCGAGTGGGATCGACACGATCAGCGCCAGACCCGCGTCGGCGACGAAGCCCTGCACGACGAACACGGTGTAGGCGCCCGCCATCATGAACTCGCCGTGCGCCATGTTGATGACGCCCATCTGGCCGAAGGTCAGCGACAGGCCGAGCGCGGCGAGCAGCAGCACCGATCCCAGTGACAGCCCCGCGAAGAGCTGGCCGAACAACGCTTCCATGCCGGTCTCCTTTCGAAGCGGGGCGGCGCGTGGGCGCCGCCCCGCGCGCGGCTCAGCTCGACAGGCCCTTGGCCCAGTCGTAGTTCTTCAGGAACGGGTCGGGCTCGATCGGCTTGCCGGAGCTCCACTCGGTGTGGATCAGCCCGTCCGTGCCGACCTTGCCGATCAGCGCGGTCTTGGCGATGTGGTGGTTCTCGCCGTTGACGGTCACCGAGCCCTCGGGCGCCTCGTAGGTGACGCCGCCCGCCGCCTTCTTCACCTCGTCGGGCGCGAACGACTTCGCCTTCTCCACCATGGCCTTCCACAGGAACAGCGAGGTGTAGGCGGCTTCCATCGGGTCGGAGGTCACCCGGTTCGCACCGTACTTCGCCTTGAACGCCTCGACGAACGCCTTGTTCACCGGCGAGTCGACGGTCTGGTAGTAGTTCCACGCCGTGAGCTGGCCGACCAGGTTGTCGACGCCGACGCCGTTGACCTCCTCCTCGGCGATCGACACCGACACGACCGGCATGGCCGCCGCCGTGAGGCCCGCGTTCTTGTACTCCTTGAAGAACGCCACGTTCGAGTCGCCGTTGAGCGTGTTGAACACCGCGGCCGAGCCGGAACCCTTGAGCTTGTTGACGATCGTGGCGAAGTCGGTGTGGCCGAGCGGCGCGTACTCCTCGCCCTTGACCTCGATGCCGTTCGCCTTGGCGTACGCCTGGATGATCTTGTTCGCGGTGCGCGGGAACACGTAGTCCGACCCCACCAGGAAGAGCGTCTTGACGCCCTTCTCCTTCAGGTAGTCCAGTCCTGGCACGATCTGCTGGTTCGTGGTCGCGCCGGTGTAGAAGATGTTCGGCGAGGCCTCCAGGCCCTCGTACTGCACCGGGTAGAACAGCAGGCCGTTCGCGCCCTCGAACACCGGCAGCATCGCCTTGCGGGAGGACGACGTCCAGCCGCCGAACACCGCGGCCACGCAGTCGGAGCTGATCAGCTTCGTCGCCTTCTCGGCGAACACGGTCGGCTCGGACGCGCCGTCCTCGGTCACCACCTGGAGCTTCTTGCCCAGCACGCCGCCCTTGGCGTTGATCTGCTCCACGGCGAGGTTCAGCGAGTCGTTGACGGTCTTCTCGCTGATCGCCATCGTGCCGGACAGGGAGTTGAGCAGGCCGATCTTGACCGAGTCGCCGGAGGTGTCCACGCAGGACGCCGCACCGGAGGTGCCGCCTGCCGTGGTGTCGGAGGTGCGGCTGCCGCAGGCGCTGACGAGCAGCACGGCGGCGGAGAGGAGGGCGGTGACGCGCAGAGCACGTCGTGTTCCAGTGTTCACGGTTGCGCCTTTCGAGGGGGACCGGGGAGTTCAGCGCGCGAGGTAGGCGAGCCAGCCGCCGTGGTGCGTGATGTCCTCGCAGGACAGCGCGGTGGCGTGGTCGCAGTGGAATCCGATGGCGGCGGTGCCGTCGGCGAGGGCGATCGGGCCGAGGCTCATCGGCGCGGGCAGCGCGGCGAGGAACCGGCCCAGTGCTGCGGGGGACAGCGCCCAGCGTTCGCCGGGGAGTGCGGAACCACCTTCCGGTCCGATGTGGACGATGCCGGGTTTTTCCGGAGGGCCGGGAACGGTGACCATCCGGTACTCGGGCGCGGTGCGCACGACGCCCGAGAACCGCGCACCGAGCGCGGTGAGCTGTGGGTTGAGCGGCTGGCCGCGCAGGTGCGCGCCGAACACGACGAGGTCCGCCCCGGTGTCGGGGTAGGGCTCGTCGGCCTGTTCGCCGGTGAGCAGCGCGGCGACGTCGATGGCGACCTGGTCGTCGAACGCGCGGGTCACGACGGTGACCCCGAACGGCCCGCCGTCGGCGGACCCGCCGGGGACGGCGACGGCGGCCAGGTCGAGCAGGTTGAGGAGGTTCGTGTAGGTGCCGAGCCGCAGGTTGACGCCGATCGGGTCCGCGGCGACCTCGGCCAGCGTCGGGTGCTCCGGCGCGGTCGGCAGCAGCAGCGCGACCGTGCCCGCCAGGGTGCGGGCGGCGCGGGCGCGGTGCTGGTCGAGCCGTTCGAGGTCCACGACGTGGTCGCGCGCCGAGTGCTGGGCCGCGGCGGTGATGATGGTCCGGACGGTGGGGTCGACGTCGGCGGGGTGGGCGTCCACGAACTCGCCGACGGCCGCGTGCCGCTCGGCGACCAGCGTGCCCTCGTAGAGCAGGGTGGCGGCGGCGAGCATGTCGCTGACGTCGACCGTGACCGTCGACGCGCCCGCCGCCTCCAGCCGTGTGACGACCTCGACAAATGCGCGCCGGGCGTCGGGCGACAGCGGGGCGAGGTCCTCGTCGCGCGGCACGGCGACGACCGGGTTCGGCCCCGCTGAGAGCCGCACGTCGGTCGGCCACGTCCGGCTGCGCGGGTCGGCGTCGTCCGGTCCGGTCATGATCGACACGGCGGCCTGGGCCAGCGTCAACGTCGTGGCGAAGACGGTGACGCAGTCGTAGGAGCGGCACGCGGGGACCACGCCGGTGTTGGGCACCAGGCCCAGGGTCGGCTTGACGCCGACGAGCCCGTTGAACGCGGCGGGCACGCGCCCCGAGCCCGCGGTGTCGGTGCCGATGCCCAGGTCGGTGATGCCGAGCGCGACGGCGACGGCCGACCCGGAGCTGGAACCGCCGGAGATCTTGGCGGGGTCGAGTGCGTTGCGCACGGCGCCGTACGGGCTGCGGGTGCCGACGAGCCCGGTGGCGAACTGGTCGAGGTTGGTCTTGCCGAGCACCAGCGCGCCCGCCCGGACCAGCCGGGCCACGGCGGTCGCGGTCGTGTCGGGGTGGTAGGCGAAGGCGGGGCACCCGGCGGTCGTGGGCAGTCCGGCGACGTCGACGTTGTCCTTCACCGCGACCAGCAGGCCCGCCAGCGGCAGCGCCTCGCCCGCGGACTGGCGCTCCTCCAGGGCTTTGGCCTCGGAGAGCACCTCCTCCTCGGCGCGCAGGGTGATCCACACCTCGGGCCGGTCGACCTCGGCGATGCGCGCGTAGGCGGCGCGAACGCGGGCGGGGACGGGGTTCACGCGGCCCTCCGATCGGCGATGACGACGAGTGCCTGCCCGGCGGTGAGGTGCTGTCCGGGCGTGACGAGCACGTCGGCGACGACCCCGTCGACCGGCGCCCGCACGACCACTTCGAGCTTCATGGCCTCCAGGAGCATCAGCGCCTGGCCTGCGACCACCGCGTCACCCGGCCGGGCGTCGATCTGCCACACGCTGGCGCTCAGCGGGGCCTCCACCAGGCTGCCGCCCGGCGGGATGCTGATCTCCTTGAGCGGCACCGGTTCCGGCTCGGGGCGCGGGTCGAACTCGCCCGCCGCCTGCCACGCCTGCCGCTCGCGCTCGAACGCGGCGGCCTGCGTCGCCTTGAACGCGTCGATCTCGCCCGCGTGCTCGGCGAGGAACCGCTCGTGGTCGGCCAGCGCGAACTCGCCCGGCTCGATCGCCAGTTCCGCCCGCCCGGCCTTGAGGTCCGCCCGCACGTCGAGCAGCTCGTCGGACTCGACGGGGTAGAACTCGATGCGGTCGAAGAACCGCAGCAGCCACGGCACGCCCGGCTCGAACGGCCCGTACTGCCTCAGGCCCGACCAGATCGGCACGGTCCGGCCGATCAGCTGGTACCCGCCGGGGCTCTCCATGCCGTAGACGCACAGGTACGCGCCGCCGAGGCCGACCCCGCCTTCCGGCGTCCAGGTGCGGGCGGGGTTGTACTTGGTCGTGACGAGCCGGTGGCGTGGGTCGAGCGCGGTCGCGGCAGGCGCGCCGAGGTACACGTCGCCCAGGCCCAGCACCAGGTACGAGGCCGCGAACACGGTGTTCCTGACGTCATCGACTGTGGACAGACCGTTGATCCGGCGGATGAACTCGATGTTGTCCGGGTTCCACGGCGCGTCATCGCGCACGCCGGTGGTGTAGCGGCTGATCGCCTCGTGGATCGACGGGTCGTCGAACGACAGCGGCAGGCGCACGGTCCGGCTGGGCACCGCCAGCGCGGAGACGGCGGGGAGTGCCGCCTCCGCCTCCCGCAGCAGCCCGAGCAGGGTGCGCAGCGGCAGCACGTCGGGGTCGGTGTGCAGGTGCAGCGACCGCACACCCGGTGTCACGTCGACGATTCCGGGCGGCGCCAGGTCCGCCAGCGCCTCCATCAGGGCGTGCACGCGCAGCCGCAGGCCGAGGTCCAGCACCAGGTCGCCGTACTCGACCAGCACGTTGTCGTGGCCGCTGCGGCGGTAGGTCACCGACGGCTCGCCGTCGTGGGCCTCCAGCACGCCGTCGTCGCCGTCGCTGCCGACCGCGAGCGGCCGCGTCGACGTGGTGGGCCGGTGCAGTGCGGTCGCGGTCGCCTCGGGAACGGGGCGGAACCGGACCGTGTCACCGGGGCGCAGCTGGCCGATCTTCCAGCGGGCGCCGGAGACGACCGTGACGGGGCAGATGAAACCGCCGAGGCTGGGGCCGTCGGGGCCGAGCAGGACCGGGGTGTCGCCGGAGATGTTGACCGCGCCGATCGAGTACGCGGTGTCGTGCACGTTCGACGGGTGCAGCCCGGCGTCACCGCCGTCTTGGCGCGCCCACAGCTGCTTGGGCCCGTTGAGGCGGACGCCGTTGCGGGCCGACTGGGCGTGCACGGTCCACGCGGTGGCGTAGAACTGCTCCAGGCCCTCTCGGGTGAGGAACTCCGGCGCCGCGTGCGGGCCCTCGGAGACCTCGACGTCCCAGGAGGTGCAGAACTCCGGCTTCTCCGCGACCAGCACCGGTTCGACCGCCCCGGCGGGGCGGGGGCGCAGCACGTCACCCGTGCGCAGCGCCCGCCCGCCGTGGCCGCCGAACGCGCCCGCGGTGAACGTGGCCGCGCTGCCGAGGTAGTCCGGCACGTCGAAACCGCCGCGCACCAACAGGTACGTGCGCATCCCCGGTCCGGGAGGGGCAGCGATGTCCACTGTGGAGCCCGCCGCGACCTCGATCGGCTCCCACTGCGGCACGGGGGTCTCGTCGACCGTCACCACGGCGGGCGCGCCGGTGACGCAGATCGTGGTGGGCACGCCGAACCGGAGCGCGGGACCCTCCAGGGTGCACTCCAGACCCGGTGCGCCCTCCGGGTTGCCGAGCGCGGTGTTGCCGATGCGGAACGACCGGTCGTCCATGGGACCGCTCGGCGGAACGCCGACCTGCCAGTACCCGGTGCGGCCCGGCCAGTCCTGGACGGTCGTGGACGTGCCGCCGCGCAGCACGTCGATCCGCGGTTCGTCGTCGGTGAAGGCGTCGGACGTGGTGTGCCCGGCGGTCAGGTAGCGGTCGTCGGCGCAGATACCGCGCAGCAGCCCAAGGTTCGTCTGCACGCCGTCGATCCGCGTCGAGGCGAGCGCGCGGGCGAGCTTCGCCACGGCGTCCGCGCGGTCGACGCCGTGCACGACCACCTTGGCCAGCAGCGGGTCGTAGTGCGACGACACGGTCTGTCCCGCTTCCACCCACCCGTCCACTCGCACGCCGTCGGGGAACTCGACCCCGGTGAGCAGGCCGGAACTCGGCCGGAAGTCGCGCACCGGGTCCTCGGCGTAGACGCGGGCCTCGATCGCGTGCCCCGTCACGACCGGCTCGACCAGCACGTCCTCACCCCGTGCGAGCCGCAGCATCATGGCCACCAGGTCGAGCCCGGTGACCTCCTCGGTCACCGGGTGCTCCACCTGCAGGCGCGTGTTGACCTCCAGGAACGACACCTCGTCCCGGTCGACGTCGTACACGAACTCGACCGTGCCCGCGCTCCGGTAGGACACCGACGCGCACAGTTCGCGCGCGGTCCGGTGCAGCAGCGCGCGGACGTCGTCGGGCAGCCCGAACGCGGGCGCTTCCTCCACGACCTTCTGGTTGCGGCGCTGCACGGAGCAGTCCCGGTCGCCGAGGCTGACGACCGAACCCGCGCCGTCGCCGAAGACCTGCACCTCCACGTGCCGGGCACGGGTGACGTACCGCTCCACGAACACGCCGCCGGACCCGAAGTGCGCGTCGGCGAGCCTGCGCACCCGGTCGTAGGCGGACCGGAGCTCGCCCTCGTCGGCGCACGCCCGCAGACCGATGCCGCCACCACCCGAGGTGGCCTTGAGGATCACCGGGTAGCCGATCTCCGCGGCGGCCAGTGCGGCGGCGTCCTGGCTGTCGAGCAGGCCGCTGCCCGCGAGCATCGGCACGCCCGCCTCAGCGGCGGCGGCCCGCGCGGTGTGCTTGTCCCCGAACAGCTCCAGCTGTTCCGGCGTGGGCCCGACGAAGACCAGGCCCGCTGCGGCGACCGCCCGCGCGAACTCCGCGCTCTCGGACAGGAACCCGTAACCGGGGTGGATCGCGCCCGCGCCGCCCACCTTCGCGGCCGCGAGGATCTTGTCGATGTCGAGGTAGCCGTCCGGCGCGCCGAGGTGCACCGCCTCGTCGGCCAGCGCCGTGTGCGGAGCCCCGGCGTCCGGGTCGGTGTAGACGGCGACCGCGCGCAGGCCGAGCGCCTTGGCCGACCGGATCACCCGGCAGGCGATCTCGCCCCGGTTGGCGATGAGGACTGCGTCGAACACGGTCGGCCTCCCCCAGCAGCTGTATACAGCCCTGTCGACACGGCTGTATTCACTTGCGGGAACCTAAGAACACCGTGTTTCGGAGACAGCGTTGCGAGATGTCCGGCAGGTTTCGCCAGGTAACAGGAAGGGGGTTCGGCGCGTAACAAAGATCAGCGGGTGAGGGGCTGATCCGACGGGTTCCGGGACACGCCGGTGGACGCGACCACGGCCAGGAGCGCGGCGAAGAAGCCGAGGGAACCGATCCAGGTGCCTCCTTCCTGCTCGATCGCCGCTTCCGTCAGAGCGAGGCCGACGAACAGCCCACCCACCAGCCAGCCGACGGCCACCGCGAGCGCGAACTGGCGCGGGTGCAGGCACACCGTCCGGGCCGCGACGACGACGGCCAGGATCGGGGGCATCACACCGAGTGCGAACACCAGGTCCGAAGGCCGGTCGAAGCTCCAGCCGTAGAGCCAGACCGCCCCGACCACCGTGATGGCCAAAGCGGTACCGCTCCACCGGTCCGGGCGTCGCCACGCGGTTCGGGCCGCTCCGGAGCGGTGCGCTGACCACGCGGCGACGCAGCCCGCGACCAGTAGCAGCGTCAGACCCGCTGACAAGGTCCAGACACCGGGGTAGCTGTCGTTGACATCCCCCTCCACCGAGGCCGCGATGAGCACCGCGAGACCCCAGGGCGACGTGGCCGCCATTCCGGCGAAGAAGCCCGCCCCACCACGGGTGAACAGGAGGACCGCGCCGGTGATGAACGTCAGGCAGGCGATCGGGATGAGGTACCACAGCGCGAAGGGCAGGTCCTCGTCCAACCGGTCGTCGTAGGAACTCGCGAGCAGCATCCCCAGGAACAGGACCAGTCCGCTGAGGACTGCCAGACCGCCTGCCACGGCCGTCGCGCGCGGCCGGGCGGGAGGCGTGATCCGCTCCGGCGGGGTCGTGACGGTCGCGGGCTGGACGAGCGGGACGCGCGGCTCGGCTACGGCGGGGTTCGTGGCCGGGGCGGCTGGTGTGCTCTGGGCGGGCATGACGGCAGGCTTCGGTTTGTCCGCCGGTGGGGCAGTGGACTGGTCCGAGGCGGATTCTGCTGTGGTGTTCGCCCAGACCGGTGGAGAAGCTGCGGGGTCCGGTGTTGTGCGGGCGGCGGCTTCGGCCCCGGTGGGTTCCGCGACTGGGGTCGGTGGTGCGTCGGCCTCCGGCGGAGCCGTGGCGGGTGCCACCACTGGCACGTCCACGCGGCCGGTCGGGCCCTGCACCACCACGGTGCCGTGCCGGGTCTCGTGGGAGGTGCCGGTGACCGTGACGTCCACGCCGCCGTCCACCTCGGTGAGCCTGATCCACTGTTGCGGGGAGGTGAAGGTGCAGGCGCGGGCCAGCGGTGGGCCCGACAGGTGGATCGTGCCGGTTCCGTCGGGGCCCCAGCGGGCCGTCGGGGTGATGGCGGCGTCGGCCAGCGCGGTGGTGGCGGCGTCGACGACGGTGCTGATGTCGTTGCCCGCCATGCGGGTCAGCGTCTCGTGGGCGCCGACGGCGACCTGGAGGTCGCGGTTGCCCAGGCGGGTGCGGAGTTCGCCGATCGCGCCGAGCCTGGTGAACATGTTCGGGTCGGTCGTGGCGGCCAGCAGGTCGGGTGGCATGGGGCGCGGGCGGATTCGCTTGCGGCCGCTGCGGGCCAGGAACAGTTCGCCCTGCATCTCGACGTCGCGGCTGGGTGTCTGGTTCGGGTTGCGGTCGCGGACCCGGTCGAACACGTAGTCGTACAGTTCGCCGAGGCCGATCAGGCCGTCCTCGTCGCGGTCGGCCGCGCCGGTCGCGAGCCCTTCGACCACGGCGGCGGTGAACACCGAGGGGCGCGGGGCCAGGTCGTCGGCCAGGTGGTCGCCCTCGAAGGCGTACTCCATCGAACTCGACGCCGTGATCACAGCGCGGCCCCGGCCGCCGGAGAAGTTGTCGAGCACGTGGGCATCGCCGGACGCGCGCACCGCGACGCCCTGCCGGTACGCGCCGCCGTAGCAGCAGTCCAGCAGCAGCACGATGCTGCGCGACCGGCTCGCCGCCATGCACCGCTGCACGTAGTCGGCGGACACGGCGGTGGACCGCAGCCGGTCCGGGCGGGTGTCGCGCATGGCGAAGTGCAGCTCACCGGACTCGCCCTTGAGGCCGTGGCAGGAGAAGTGCAGCAGGAGCACGTCGTCCGGGCGGCTGTCGGCGAACAGGTCCTCGACGTGGCGCAGCACGACTGGCGTGGTCTCGTTGTGCACGATCCGCACGTCGAAGTCGCTGATCCGCCGGTCCCGCAGCACGTCCGCCAACGCCGTCGCGTCGGCCCCCGGCGAGCGCAGGCTCCGCAGCCCGGCGTGCTCGTACACGTCGTTGGCGACGATCAGGGCGGTGCGGCGGCCTGCCACGGGATCACCCGTGCTTGCGCAGGAACAGGTCGACGAGCTTGTCCTGGTCCTCGGTGGACGCGTCGGTCAGTTCCAGCACGTCGCCACCGATCTCGACCCGCACCGAGCGGTGCGCCGCGCCGCCGCGCCCGAGCCAGGCCCGGACCGTCATGAGGATCGTCTGCACGGCCTGGGTGGACTGCCCCAGCGTGACCAGCAGGCCGCCGATCGCGGCGACGTCGATCCCGCGGGTGCCTTCGGGCGCTTCGCCTGCTGGTAGGGGGGTGACGTCCTCCACGTCCAGTTCTCGCAGTTCCTGGCGGAGGAATCCGGTCACCTGGTCGAGGCGCTCGGCGTCGGCGCCCTCTTCGGTGAGCGCCAACTTCACCACGTCGTCCACGGTGTCCCCCTTCGAACGGGTTCACCCTGTTTGTCGTCGGTGGGCGTTCTGGTGTTTCAGACGGACGTCGGCAGGCCGACGGCGGTGAAGTGCTCCTGGCCGATGAACGAGGTGACTTCGGCGATCCGGTCGTCGCGCAAGGTCAGCACGTTGAGTGACCAGGCGCGGTGCGCGCCCTCCGCCTCGTTCCACAGGTAGCAGCCGACGGCGGGCTGGCCGTTGGCGGTGGTCGGGCGGTGTTGCCAGGTGCCGCACGATGTGAGGGGGATCGTCACGGCGAAGTCCATGACGGCCTTGATCCCGTGGTACCAGTGGGGCAGTGGCGGCATCGACCAGGTGACGTCCTCGGTCAGCAGTGCGACTAGCGCGTCCGCGTCGCCGCGTTCCAGCGCTGCCGAGTACGAGGCGACGATTTCGCGGACGCGGGTGTCGTCCATCATCCGCAGGGTTCGCTGCTGGGTGCGGGCGGGGATCTTGCCTGCCACGGTTGCGCGGGCTCGTTGCAGGGCGCTGTTGACCGAGGCGACGGTGGTGTCCATGGTCGTGGCGATCTCGGCGGGGGAGAAGCCGAGGACCTCGAACAGGAGCAGCGCGGCTCGCTGGTTGCCGGGTAGGTGTTGGAGGGCGGCGACGAACGCCAGTTCTACGGCCTCGCGTTGTTCGTACCGCGCCTCCGGGGCGGCCGGGCCGGAGGCTAGGCCGGTGTCGGGGTAGGGGCTGAGCCAGGCGACGTCGGTGAGCGGAGCCGCGCCGACCACGGCGCGGTCGCTGGACGGGCCGAGGTCGATGGGCAGCGCCCGCCTGCCACGGCTCGCTACGGAGTCCAGGCAGGTGCGGGTCGCCACGGTGTACAGCCACGAGCGCAGTGAGCTGCGACCCTCGAATCGGGGGAGGGCCTTCCACGCTCGGAGCAGTGCGTCCTGCAGTGCGTCGTCGGCGTCGTAGGTGGAGCCGAGCATGCGGTAGCAGTGGGCGTGCAGTTCGCGGCGGAGGGGTTCCAGCAGCCTGGTGAAGGCGGCGTCGTCACCGTCCTGTGCCTTGGCCAGGTCGGGGTCCTCGGTGGTTTCCGACAAAAGTTCGCCCACGACCGATGATTGTGCCCCACTGGGTCGGTCACTTACTTCCGAACACGCATGACAGGCCCCGTACCAGGAGGAACGATGAACCACCCGTCGACCGTCACCGTCGAGACCCTGCGCGTCCCCGACGCCCTGCTGCACTACGAGGTGCGCGGCAGCGGCCCGCTCGTCGTGCTCGTCGGTGCGCCGATGGACGCCAGGTCGTTCGAAGGGCTCGCCGACCTGCTCGCCGCCGACCACACCGTGCTCACCACGGATCCGCGGGGTATCAACCGCAGCAAGGTTGACGACCCCGACCAGGATTCAACCGCCGAGATGCGGGCCGATGACCTCGCCCGGCTGATCGAGCACGTTGATGCGGGTCCGGCTGTTGTGCTCGGCTCCAGTGGTGGTGCGGTCAGTGCGCTGGCGCTTGTTGAGGCTCGTCCTGACCTCGTTGGCACGGTCATTGCGCATGAGCCGCCGTCGCTGAATCTTCTGGAGGATCGGGAGGAGTTGCACGCGGGCACTGAGGACATCATCGCCACGCACCTTGCTGGTGACGTCGTTGGGGCGTGGCGGAAGTTCTTGGCGCAGGCGAACATCGTGTTGCCCGAGGGGGTGTTCGAGATGATGTTCGCGGGGGAGCGTGATGCTCAGCAGGTCGCGGATGACCGGTTCCAGCACGAGCACATGATGCGGCCGACGATCCAGTGGATGCCGGATGCTGGTGTGCTGCGCTCGATTCCTACTCGGGTTGTGGTCGGGATCGGGGAGGAGTCGGCTGGGCAGATCTGTGATCGCACGTCCAGGGCTCTGGCGGAGTTGCTCGGCGTGGAGCCGACGATGTTCCCTGGGGATCACATCGGGTTTGCCCATGACCCGGCCGGTTTTGAGGTGCGGCTGCGGGAGGTGCTTGGGGAGGGCTGACGCCGTTCAAGCAGCCGTCTGCGAGTTGCAGGGCGCTGAAGCAGGCGTCTGCGACTTCCAGCGTGGGTGGCCGATTTGACTCGGGGACCCCTTGATTTGACCCTTCATCGGGCAAAAAGGGCAGGTGGTAGAGCCCTGCCCGATGACAAGTTCAAGGGTCAAATCCCCCGAGTAAAATCGGCCACGTTCGTGGCCCTGCCTCGGGTTTGTGGTGGGTCACCGGCTTGGTGTTGTTGTTTGTGGTGTCACCCGGACGAGTGGAATTTCACCCGGTGGGGACCAGGATGGCTACGAGGCGCAGTACGTTGTCGCGCAGCGTTCCGTCCACGTTGGGGTGTCCTGCTAGTTGTCGGAGTAGTGCCTGTTGGAAGAGGCCGTCGAACATCGCGTATACGGCGGGGGAGGATCCTGCGATTTTCGCGTTGACCAGTTCGGCGTAGCGGCTCAGTACGCGCCAGATCATGCGTTCCAGCATGGCGTCGATTTCCAGCACGTCCTCGCGGAACGAGGGTTCGAAGAGGGCCTGCGAGCGGAGGTCGTACCAGAGGCGGTGCATGGTGGCGTCGTCTACGAGGGTTGTGGTCAGGGCTTCCAGGAAGCCTGCTGCCAGGTCCTCTGGTGTGTCTGCTGTGGCGACGATCTTGTCGTAGCGGTGGGCGCACTCGGTCTTGTACTTCCGCACGCAGTAGGTGATCAGTTCTACCTTGTCGCGGAAGTAGTAGTGCAGTACGCCGTGGGAGAAGGCTGAGTTCTGGGCGATTTCGCGCAGGCTGGTGCGGGCGTAGCCGAGTTCGGACAGTGTCTGGAGCGCCGCGTCCGCGAGTTCGCGGCGGCGCTCCTCGAACTTGTCGACCTGGCGTCGGGAGACGCGGTCGAGCTTCTCGGCGGTGGACATCGCGGCTCAGAGTAGCTGATCGGGCAATGTCTTGACGGGTGTCCAAGGAAAACTTGACAGTCGTCCAAAGGATTTCTAGCGTGTGGTCCACATCACTGTTGATGGCGAAAGGCGGCACGGGATGAGCCGAATGGATCTCTCCGGTAGATGCGCTCTGGTGACTGGGGGCGCGCGTGGCCTCGGTGCTGGGATGGCGCAGGCGCTGACGGCGGCTGGGGCGCGGGTGATGATCGCTGACGTGCTCAAGGACGCGGGTGAGCAGACTGCGGCGGGGCTGGAGGGGGGTGGGTTCGTCGAGTTGGACGTGACGGACGATGCGGCGTGGGAGAGCGCGGTGGCGCACACGGTCCGTGAGTTCGGTGGGCTGGACGTCGTGGTGAACAACGCGGGTATCGAGGTGACGTCGCTGATCGTGGACGTTGATCCCGAGGAGACGCTGAAGATGTTGCAGGTCAACATCTTGGGCACGTTGCTCGGTCTCAAGCACGGGATGCGTGCCATGCGGCCCGGTGGGTTGGCAGGCAACGGTGGCACGATCATCAACATCTCCTCGGTCGCGGCGACCATCGCGTTTCCCGCGATCGCGGGTTACTCGGCCACCAAGTCCGCCGTTGACCGGCTTACCCGCGTGGCGGCTGCCGAGTCCGGCAAGCTCGGTTACGGCGTGCGGGTCAACTGCCTGTACCCCGGACTGGTTCCGACTGACATGGGGGTCAAGCTCGCCGTCGAGACCGCTGGGATCGGCCTGTTCGAGAGTCCGGACGCGGCTGTGGCCGCGGTTGTCGGGCTCACGCCGTCCGGGCGGCTTGGTGAGGTGTCCGACATGGCGGACGCGGTCGTGTTCCTCGCGTCCGACGCGTCGCGGTTCGTCAACGGTGCGGGTCTGCCGGTTGATGGCGGAATGGGGATGTGACATGGCCAAGCCCGTTGTGGTCTACGGAGTCTCCGGTTACACCGGCAGGCTGATCTGCGAGTACCTGCGTGAGTACCACGTGCCGTTCATCGCTGCGGGCCGTGATGGGAAGAAGGTGCAGGAGGTCGTCGACCGGATCCCCGGCATCGAGACGGCCGACTGCGAGGTTGTCGAGGTAAGCCACGACGTCGGTGCGCTCACCTCGTTGTTCTCCGGTGCGTCCGTCGTCTGCAACACCGTTGGCCCGTTCATCAAGCTCGGTCCGGAGGCCGTGGAGGCCAGTCTTGCGGCGGGCTGCCATTACCTCGACACCACCGGTGAGCAGGACTGGGCGCTGGCGGCGAAGGAGAAGTGGGGCCAGGGTTTTGCCGATGCCGGGTTGCTGTTGTCTCCGGGTGTGGCGCAGATGTACACGACCGGTGAGATCGCCGCGAACATCGCGTTGGAGACCGTGCCCGGTCTGGACACGCTCGACATGTTGGTGCTGTGGAAGGGGTTTCCGACCTACGCGTCCACGCAGACGATCTTCACGATCCTCAAGGCCGACTGGTTCCACCTGCAGAACAACCAGTACGTGGCGTGGGACCACCGGGCGACCCGTGAGTGCGTCGTGCCCGGTCAGCACGGGACCGCCCTGACCGTGCCGTGGGGTGGCACGTTGCACCCGGTGTGGTTCAAGGACGACCCGCGCGTCGCGACCTGCGTGGTCACCGGCGGCGTCATGGACCGCGCGGTGATGGATGGCGTCGTGGCCACCACGGGCATGTTCGAGGAGCAGATCCGTCCTTTGGAACCGGAGGCGCAGGAGGCGGCGCTGTCCGAGATCGCTTCCGGGCTTCAGGCCGACATGCCGCCGCGGGAGAACCCGCGGGTCAACACCTCCATCGACTCGGTGCACGCGTCCGGGCCGTTGGGGCGGGTGCACGTGGCCATCCACGGCAACTCCAACTACAAGCAGACCGGTCTGCTCCAGGCGTTCGCCGCGTACTCGCTGCTCCAGCAGGCGCCGCGGCGCACGGGGTTCGCGTCGGCGTGTCAGGCGTTCGGGCACCGGGAGCTGCTCGGCGTGCTGCGCAACTTCGGGTTGGTCCTCAACCCCGTCGTGGAAGCGCACACCTGACATGTCGCTGACGGCCTACCTGGACAAGGGGGCGTCGCTCGGTCGCGCCGCCCCCTGCCTGACGATGGACGGCACGTCGCTCTCCTACGGCGACGTCCAGGACCTGTCCCACGCCGTCGCCCGCGCGTTGGCCCGCGCGGGTGTTCGGGCGGGGGACAAGGTCGGGGTGTTGTCGGGCAATGACCCGACGGCGTTCGCCTGCGTGTTCGGCATCGCCCGGCGCGGCGCGGTGTGGTGCCCGATCAACCCGCGCAACGCGGCGGGGGAGAACCGGGAACTGCTGGAGCTGTTCGACTGCGTCGCGCTGATCCACGCGCCCGCCTACGCCGAGCTGGTCGCCGAGATCGCCCCGGACCTGCCGAAGCTCACGACGATCGTGCCGCTGGCCGAGTTGGGCGTGTGGCTCGACGGTGACGAGGTCGAGTACGACCCGACGCCACCGGACGACACCGTGATGATCGTCGGGACCGGTGGCACGACCGGCAGGCCCAAGGGTGTGCAGCTCACCGATCGCAACCTGGAGGCCATGACGGCGTTGACGCTCATCGGGTATCCGTTCGGGCACCGGCCGGTCTACCTCGCGATGGCGCCGTTGACGCACGCCGCTGGCGTGCTGTGCTTCCCGGTGATGGCGATGGGTGGTGAGGTCGTCGTGATGCCCGCGCCCGACGTCGGCCTGTTCCTCGACCTCATCGGACGGCACCGCGTCACGCACACGTTCCTGCCGCCGACGTTGATCTACCTGCTGCTCGCGCACGAGCGGCTGGCCGGTTCGGACCTGACCTCGCTGCGGTGCTTCTGGTACGGGGCCGCGCCGATGTCACCGGCTCGGCTGGAGCAGGCGCTGACGGCGATCGGGCCGGTGATGGCGCAGCTCTTCGGCCAGTCCGAGGCGCCGATGATGGTGTCGACGCTGGCCCCGGCCGAGCACTTCCACGTTGATGGCACGGTCGCCCGCGAGCGCCTCGCGTCGGCCGGACGACCTGGGCCGCTGGTGACGGTCGGGATCATGGACGAGAGCGGTGGCCTTCTGCCGACCGGTGAGCGTGGCGAGATCGTCGTGCGCGGCTCGCTGGTGATGCGCGGCTACTACCGCGACCCGGTGGCCACGGCGGAGGCGTCCCGGTTCGGCTGGCACCACACGGGCGACATCGGCTACCTGGATGACGACGGCTACCTGTTCATCGTCGACCGGGCCAAGGACATGATCATCACCGGCGGGTTCAACGTCTACTCGGTCGAGGTCGAGCAGGCGCTGATGGCCCACCCCGCCGTGCGCGACTGCGGTGTCGTCGGCCTGCCGGACGAGAAGTGGGGCGAACGGGTCGTGGCCGTGGTGCAGGCGCAACCCGACGCCACGGCCGATCCCGCCGAGCTGGTGGCGTTCGTCAAGGCGCGCATCGGCAGCGTGAAGGCGCCCAAGCAGGTGCACGTCTGGCC
>JBDSAJ010000774.1:0-9357 GCA_039922235.1 Umezawaea sp. | reverse complement strand
CAACGTCCGGCACGCCACCGACGACACGATCAACCGGCTCGCACCCGACCTGGCCACCGCGAACACCGCTGTCGAGACCAATGAGGCCGCCGTGACCACGGCGGACGACAACCTCACCGCGGTCCGCGACACCCTGCCCGACCTCCAGACGAACGTGGACACCGCGACCCAGGGCGTCACGGACGTGACCACCGAGGTGAACAACCAGGTCAAGGCCCAAGCCGACGCCGCCACCCGCACCGACCTCGCCGCCGACGCCAAGACCGACGCCGACAACGCCGTGAACACGAACACCACGGCGGTCAACGACCTCACTACCGAGGTCGGCGACGCCCAGACCGCCGTCGACGACGCGACCGCCACGGTCGCCGACGCCCAGAAGGCGCTGGTGACCCACCAGAACACCCCGCGCCCCGCGCCGGTCGAGGGCCAGCAGGCCCAGCCCGACCTGGTCGGGCCGCAACTGGTCAAGGACCTGGCGGACGCCAAGAGCGACCTGGCCACCGAGCAGGGAAAGCTCGATGAGCTCACCACCGAGCTGACCGAGGCGCAGGGCAAGCTCGACCAGGCCGTGATCGACCAGGGCCTGGCCGACGTCGAGGTGAACGCCGCAGCCGCCGCCGTCACCAAGGCCGACATCGACCACGCCAAGGCCGTCGCCGACCTCACCACCGCGCAGGACACCCTCGACACCGAGAACGGCAGGCTGCAAGCCGCGAAGGACGAGGCACAGCGACTGCAGGGCCTGCTCGACCAGGCGAACACCGACCTCGACACCGCGGTCGACGCCCAGCAGGACATCGCCGGCCAGATCACCCAGGCCGAGCAGGCCTTGGAGCAGGCCAGGAACGCCGCCGACGTCCAGCAGCAGGCGTGGTGGAACGCGAAGACCGCCGTCGACCAGCAGGTCGACGCCTTCAACACCCCCGCGCCGCCGCCTGCGGACAGCTCGGTTGCGCCTCCCGCACCGCCAACCGGTGGTGTGCCGCCGATCGAGACCGCCACCCCGTCGCCGTCCGCGGCACCCGCGCCCGCCCCGCGCGGCCCCTCGCCGGAGCGGTCGTTCGACTTCGCGCCGGGCAGCACGTCCCTGGACGAGCAGCAGTCGGCCACCGTGGACGCGCTGGCCAACGACCTCACCGAGTCCGTGGGCAAGCGCGCGGACCGCGGCTTCCTGCCGCCCAAGGTCGAGGTGTCCGGCGCGAACGCCCCGGCGGTCAAGGCCGCGCTCGACGCGAAGCTCAACGGCTCGGTCGACGTCGCGATCGCCGAAGGCGGCAGGCCGAACGGCGCCGACGTGAACGTCGACTGGGACCTCAAGCGCCCCGAGGGCTACGTGCCGCCGGAGGCGCCGAAGTCGGTCAAGGTCACCGACACGGTGATCACCGCGGATGGTCCGCAGGCACCGCACCCGATCCTGTCCGACCAGTCCTGGCGGCACAGCGACGCCCCCAGCGCCGACTGGTCGCGCCCGAACAACCCCGTGTCGTCGCAGGACATCCGGGCGGCACGGGACACCGCGCCGGTCAGCACCGTGCGGTCCGAGGACGGCGGTCTGCTGAGCACCAGCACGGTCGCCCCCGGCAAGGTCGACTTCAAGGCGTGGCGCGGCCCGATCGCCTACGACAAGCGCAGCATCGACGTCAACGGCGTGAAGGTGCAGGACTACACCGTCAAGGTGTTCCTGAACCCGTCGACCTCCACGACGCCCGCCCAGGTCGACGCGGTCAAGGCGCGCACGGTCGAGGGCGTCGAGTCCCTGTTCAACCAGGGCCACCGCCTGCCCAGCAACGACCAGTTGCACGTCACCGTGGAGTTCACCGACAACCCGGCCGACGCCCACGGCCACATCGCCATCACCGATCCCAACGGCCGGGCCAACCAGCTCAACTGGCCCGTGGACACCGATTCCCGGCGGCTCGCGCACGAGGTCGGCCACTTCCTCGGCCTCCAGGACGAGTACCACGAGACCGGCGCCGCCAAGCCGATCTTCCAACACCAGGACGGCAAGGGCCGGGTCGTCGCCGACAACGGCCCCATGACCGCGGGCATCGACTCGCCGACGATGGAGATCAAGCCGCGCAACCTGTGGCTGATCGAGACCCGCGCCGACGCGCTGGCCTCGCCCAACGCCGCGCCGCTGACGCCCCCGGCTTCGATCGACTCGTCCCTGGCGCCGCCCAACGCGCCGTCGCCCGACGGGGTGAAGGTCCCGCAGGCGCAGCAGGACGCGCTGAACGTCCAGGGTGGCTACGCCTTCGACGTCAAGGCCGCCGACACGCGCACCAGCCTGGTCGAGTCGATCGCCGTGACGCTGGCACCGGACTCGCCGAACGCCCAGCGGGCCCTGGCGGACAAGGTGAACGCGGCGACGTCATCGGCCACGATCGCCGACGTGGCCGCAGCCGCGGATGTGCGCGTGCACGTGCTGGGGACGGACGGCAAGTTCACCTCGCACGGCCCCATCACCGGTGTCCCGGTGCACGTGGTGGAGAACGGCAAGACCGGCGGCGACGCCCGCTACCACGCGACCAAGGAGAACGTCCACATCGGACGGTCGGGGGTGTCCTACCCCGGCCCGACCACCATCAAGCACGACGGCGAGCTGAAGACGGTCCACCGCGGCGAGTTCGAGATCGAGACGATCGCGGGCCGCCACCAGGTCCGGATCTACACGGCGATCGTCAACCCCCAGACGATCACCCCGGACGCCGACGGCAAGCCGACGTCGCAGTGGAAGGACATCCAGCAGGACCCCAACAGCGGCGACCTGACCTTCTCCACGGGCAAGGGCGAGGGCCCGCTGTGGGCGGGTGCGGGCCGTCCGCAGCGGGCGCTGCAGTGGCTGACGAAGTACGAGCACACCGATGGCGGCAAGCCCGACCTGCAGAACCCCGCGATCATCAAGCGCCCCGTGCTCCGGTCGTTCCTGGTCCCGCTGGACACGTTCAACAAGATCACCACCGAGACGAAGATCGAGGGCGTCCCCGGAGCAACCGTGAACGTCGACCAGCGCGGGGAGGCCAACCAGTTCGGCATCGGCGGCGACCACCTCACCGAGCTGATCAAGAACGCCGAACCCGGCTCGCTGACCAGCTACCCGGCGAACCCGACGGCCGGGTTCGCCCACGAGCCGCTGGCAGGCCGCATCACGCCGCTCACCGAGATGAACGGCAAGGTGGGCCTGAGCCCGGACTTCCGCAGCGACGCACTCGGCAAGGCGTATGACCCCTGGTTCAACTGGAAGCAGGAGCCCGACGGCTCGTGGAAGACCACCTTCCGCAACGACGCGCACCGGTTGCACGAGATCGCTACCGAGCTGCGCGAGCACGACGTCACCTGGCAGCAGGTCAGGCAGGATCCCGCGAACCGCACCGACGACGCGCGGATCGAGCCCGACCACGAGTCCATCCCCCACCCCCGCCCCGACGCGCAGGCCGGCGGGCCGAAGGACCTCGGCTACGACGCTCGCGTCCAGCGCCTCAACCAGTTCCTCAACGAGATCGGACCGGCGTCGGTCAACGTCCGCAAGATCACCGACGACGTCCTGTCCACCGGCCCCGACGCGCTGCGCACCCACCTCGCGGTCAACGGCGTCCCGGCCGTCGACCAGGCCGCGTACCAGCGGGCGCTCGACCAGACCGTCCGCGATGCCGTCCGGGACGCGGCGAAGACCGTCGACTTGGCCATCAAGCAGGTCAAGGGGCCGGTCGCCGACCAAGCGGCCTTGGAGGCACTGGTCAGGGACGGAATCCCGCCGAAGACCGGGAAGATCACCCGTGACTTCACCGCCGAGGTCGCCGTCAAGGTCGCGAACGACTTCGCCGCCAAGGTCGAGGCGCACCCGAGCTTGGCGCTGCTCGACGCCGCCAGCCGCCTGCAGGTCGCCAACCACCTGCGCGACGACATGAAGACCGCGGTCAGCGAGGAGCTCCGGAACCTCAACGGGTTGGAGGCGACCCCGAAGGGCGGCAAGAAGGGCGGCTGGCTCAGCGGTCCCCGGTCCGCCGAGTTCGGCAGTCGGGTGGCCGCGAACATGGCCGCGCGTCCCGCGCCGACCACGCCGGTGGCCATCGACCCGAGCCTGCTGGCCGACGTGGCGGAGAACAAGGTCCTCGCACCCGTCGTCACCGATGCGCTCGACGCCTTCACCGGCCAGGACCTCGTCACCAGCAGCCCCGACGACCTCAAGTCGGTGGTGTCCACCGACGTGCTGCCCGAGCTGTCCACCAACATCAGGACCGCGCTGCGCACGGACCCGGCGCTGGCGCTGGCCGACCAGTCCTTCCGCAACACGATGGCCGACTCCGTGGCGAACAACGCACAGGCCCGTGCCGGACTCGCCCTGGCCACGTTCACGTTCGACCCGGTCAACCCGGCCGAGGTCGACGCGCTGATGGCCAAGGTGCCCGAGATCGCCACGCAGGCGGAGATCGGCGCGCTCATCGCCGCCGACTCCGACCGCATCGCGATGGACTTCAACACCCGGACCGAGGGCGCTGACCCGTTCCTCAACTCCTACTTCCAGTGGAACGCCGAGCGCAGCCAGGTCTTCGACGACCAGCTCGTGGCGGGTGACAAGCTCAGCGAGAGCATCAACGTCCCCGAGCCCGACGCGCACGCCGTCGTCGACCAGCTGATCAAGCAGTTCGGCGAGCTGGACAGGAAGTTCGACGAGGTCGCCACCGCTCCGCAGACCACTCCCTTCCGCGCGCCCGGCGCGACCACCCCGTTCACCTTCTACGAGCACTCGCAGATGGTGCTGGGGCAGTACTTCAAGCTCACCGCCGCGGAGAACGCGGACACCCGGCTCATCCCGGTCGACGCGCTGGCCAAGGCGATCCTGTTCCACGACATCGAGAAGAACAACGCCAAGAACCAGTTCGGCGACGGCCAGGGCAGGCACGACCGCGAGCCCGAGCACAAGCTCGCCGTCGAGATGATGGACCGCTACCGCGGCCTGTGGGACAAGCCGGGGGAGTTCGCCGCCGCCAGGGCGATCGTGGACTCCGACCCGTTCGGCTTCTACCTGCGCAACAAGATCACCGCGGACGAGGCGTTCAGCTTCATCCACGACCTCGCGGGCAAGATCGACGACACGAACCCGGACAACCCGAAGAAGCTGTTCGACGAGTTCCACCAGTACTACCAGGCGGATTTCTCCTCCTACACGCCCGACAGCACGTACGTCGACCGGAACGGGGACACCAGGAACGGCCCGAACGCCTTCACCGACCGCTTCCACACCGGTACGGACGGCATCGAGCTGACGGGCGACAAGAGGCACTTCGAGTACGCCGGCAACCACGAGGCCGCGCAGAAGATGCGCGACCTGGCCGCCATGTTCGCCGACCCGGCCACCGTCGCCGAGCACCACGCGCGCATCACCGGTCACGAGGTGACCCCGCCGAACGCGCCCACCAAGGCGTACCCGCAGCCGCCCAACGCGCCCGCCACCGAGCAGGTCGCCGTCCCGAAGGACGCCGACCCGGAGGTGGTGACCACCGAGGCCCGCCAGGCCATGGCGGACATCACCGAGAAGTACGGCATCGAGGTCGACTCCACCGCGAGCGCCACCGCGATCAAGGAAAGCCATCCCGGCGCGAGCCAGGCCAACCTGGACAAGGTCACGGCCCGCAAGTGGGACCCCAAGGAGCTCAAGGGGCTCCAGGACGCCCTCACCCACTACGAGCCGATCCTCGGCGCGGCGCGCGAGAACTCCACCCGCGCCGGCCACGCGCAGGAGCTGACCAACGTCGGCGCGGTCAGCCGCGCCATCAAGGGCACGACGCCGTTCCTGCTGGCCACCGGCGAGTACATCGCCTCGCACAACACCTTCACCATCTACCCGATGGCGATGATCGGGAACTCCTTCGGCGGCGGCGCGAAGGAAGTCGAGGCCACGGCGACCCACGAGCTGGCGCACGGCCTGCTCAAGTACGCACTCCCTGAGTACAGCACCAAGTTCGGCACCTGGGACGCGGACGGCAAGCCCGTGCTCGCCGCGGGCGCCGAGCGGCCGTACAAGAACACCAAGGACGCGGCCGACGACTTCAAGGAGTCCATCAAGTCGCACCTCCTGGGCGGCTCGACCTTCGCCGAGACCGCGCCCAAGCACGCTGCGGCCATCGCCGACCTCGCGGACAGGCACCCGGACGTCTTCGAGCGCCAGGGCGTCGAGCTGTCCGAGGTGAGGGCCAAGCGCATCGCCAAGGCACTGTCGGCCGAGTTGGGGGACTTCAGCGGCAAGGTCGGCACCTGGGCGCCCGACGGCAAGCCCAACTTCGCCGCCGAGCCACCCATCACGAACTACGGCGCCACCAACCCGGACGAGGACCTGTCCGAGGCCGCGATGGTCTACTTCCTCGACCCCGACAGGCTGCGGGCCCAGGCGCCGCAGCGCTTCGCGTTCCTCGACGGCCTCGTCGCGGGCTGGCAACCCGACGGGACGGTCCAGCCGCCCAACGCGCCTGCGTCCTCCGCGGGCACGCCGTCGCCGTGGACGGCGCCCTCGTCGGACGCCCCCGTCCGCCGTGGACCGGCGCCGGAGCGGTCGTTCGACTTCGCACCGGGCAGCACCACGCTGGACGCCCAGCAGTCCGCCTCGGTGACCTCGCTGGTCGACGACCTCGCCGAGGCCGTCACCAAGCGCGCGGACCTGGGCTACCTCCCGCCGAAGGTCGAGGTCTCGGGCGCCAACGCCCAGGCCGTCAAGGACGTCCTCACGGCGGAACTGGGCGGGTCGGTGGAGATCGGCATCGCCGAAGGCGGCCGTCCCGACGGCGCTGACGTCATGGTGGACTGGGACCTCGAACGCCCTGATGGCTACGTGCCGCCGGAGGCGCCGAAGTCGGTGAAGGTCACCGACACGGTGATCACGGCTGACGGTCCGCAGGCCGCGCACCCGATCCTGTCCGACGAGTCGTGGCGGCACAGCGACGCGGCTTCCTCCGACTGGTCGCGTCCGAGCAACCCGGTGTCCTCGCAGGACATCCGGGCGGCCCGCGACACCGCGCCGATCAGCACCGTGCGGTCCGAGGACGGGGGAGTGCTGACCACCAGCACGATCACCCCCGACAAGGTGGACCTCAAGGCGTGGCGCGGCCCGATCGCCTACGACAAGCGCACTTTCGAGGTTGACGGCGTGCGGGTGCAGGACTACACCGTCAAGGTGCACCTGGACGCGTCCGGTCCCGACGTGGACGCGCTGAAGGCCCGCACCCTGGAGGGCGTGGACGCCCTGTTCAACCAGGGCCACCGCCTGCCCAGCAACGACCAGCTGCACGTCACGGTGGAGTTCACCGACAACCCGGCCGACGCCCACGGCCACATCGCCATCACCGGTCCGGACGGCCGGGCCAACCAGCTCAGCTGGCCGGTCGACACCGACTCCCGGCGGCTCGCGCACGAGGTCGGGCACTTCCTCGGGCTGCAGGACGAGTACGTGGAACCAGGTCGGGCGAAGCCGGTCTTCCAGCACCAGGACGGCAAGGGCCGGGTCGTAGCCGACAACGGGCCGATGACCGCCGGGATCGACTCGCCGACCATGGAGATCAAGCCGAGGAACCTCTGGCTGATCGAGACCCGGTCGAACGCGCTGGCCTCGCCGAACCTGTTGCCGCCCAACGCTTTCGAGTCGGACGCCGCACCGCCCAACGCTCCGGCAGCGGTGGACGCCGAGGCGCTGCTGGCGGAGGCCCGACGGGCCGAGGCAGCCGCGCGAGCGGCGAACCTGCGGGCCGACCGTGAGGTCGACCACCGTGCGGACGCGTTGTTCGCCACCCAGGACGACGAGCGGCGCGCCGTGCTCATGGCCGAGTTCCAGACGGCACTGGAGGAGCGCGCCACCGCCGTCGCCGACACCGAGAGGCGGACGCAGGCGGTCCAGGAGGCCGCCGACGTGCTGGCCGAGCAGCAGCGGGTCGCGGGCTCCCCGCCGCCGGCCGTGACGGACTCCACCGTCCCTGCGGCTTCCACCCCGTCGACCGGCCGTCCTACCGACGTCCTCGACTGGGCCGCTCGGATGCCGCTGGTCGACCTGGCGATGAACGATCCGGATGCCCGGATCCGCCAGGGCCAGAGCACGCGCGAGCACGTGCGGCGGGTGCTGGAGGTACTCGGACGGCCCGCGCCACGGTCGTTGCCGGGGCTCGTCCGGTTCCTGCCCAAGATCACCGAGGTGACCGCGCAGGGGCCGGAGGCCGAGATGAGGAACGACGCCATCGCGCTGGCCTCCGTCGTGGACAACGTGGCAAGGGACATGTCCGAGTCGTTCAACGACCCGCTGCTGAAGCCGGTGTTCGCACGGAAGATCATCGAGTCGCAGGCCGACCGGCTCCGCTGGGACGGCGACGCGACCTCGTCGATGTCGCCGGAGACCATCCGGCTGGCCGGCGCGCTGGTGTCCGACGACCCGCTCACCTCGTTCATGCGCGGGGACGTCGAACTGCCCGCCGTGGCCGCCAGGGTCGAGGCCATCGCCCAGCGGGCCGGGCTGGACCCGCAGACGACCTTCGACCTCCTGCGCAGGCGCTACGAGGCGGAGATGCTGTCCTACACGATGTCCGAGATCCACCAGGGCGAACTGGACCGGGACGCGAACGCGAACGGCAACTTCGACCTGGCGAACCTGCCGGGCGAGATCGCGCCGGGGTACTACCGCCATGCCGTCGAACTGCGCAAGACGACCTCGCAGCGCTTCTTCGACACCCTCAAGTGGGACAAGCCGGGCGAGCCAGAGTGGAACAACAAGGACCTGGTGCTCACGAAGGCCGCGTCCGACCACCTGGACGGCCTGCGGGCCGTGCTGGCTCCGGCGTCGGTGGCGGAGTCCGCGTGGGTGCCGCCGACGTCCGCCGTCCCGCCGACCGTGGGGCACCCGACCACGCCGGCGCGGCTGCCGTTCACGGCGGCGGACCTCACGACGGGCCGGAACGGCCTGACCCCGTCCGCGGCCACGACCTCGGTGCCACTGCCGGGTTCCGACCACGCCGGGTCGTTGACCCAGCGCCAGTACGAGCACCTGCGCGACATCCGGACCAACCGGGTGGACACCGCCGCGGCCCGCCGAGCCTCGGTGAAGCAGGACCTCGTCGGGAAGCTCGGGGTGCCGGACCTCGCCGCCGCCGAGCAGGTGCTCGCGAAGGCCGAGACCTGGTTCGCCACCGCGCCGATCACGATCTCGCTCAAGGGTGGGACCGTCTTCGGCACCGACCAGGGCGCCGCGGCACTCGGCCGGCCGGACGCGCACTACCTGACGGCCGCGGAGATCGGTCTGCACGTCGTCGACTCGTCCACGCTCGGGATGCTGCGGACCAAGCAGGCCGACGTGGACGCCCGCCGGGCTGACGTCCAGCG
>JBDSAJ010000773.1:0-2918 GCA_039922235.1 Umezawaea sp. | reverse complement strand
GCATCGTCGGCATCGTCGGCGCGGTCGCGATCACCCTCGCCGGCGGCGTGGTCGGCCACCGCGCCGCCGAGTCCATGCCCGCCCCCGAAGCCCCGAAGGGCTGCGGCGGCTGCGCCTGCGGCGGCGGAGGCTGCAGCCCGTTCTCGAAGGCCTGATGTTTCATGTGAAACATCAGTTCCGGTGGACGTCCAGCGGATAGGTCGCCAGCAGCGCCGTCGGCATCCCCTGACGGCGCAGCACCCGACCCCACAGGTCGACACCGGACGGCGTCAGCACGTCGTCCGGCAGTCCCGGCACGACGATCCAGTCACCACGGTCGATCTCACCGGCCAACTGCCGCGAACCCCAGCCCGCGTAGCCCGCGAACACCCTCATGCCACGCACTCTCGGCACCAGCGCGTCCGGATCCGCGTCCAGGTCGACCAACGCCACCGGCCCACGCACGCCGACCACACCCTCCAACGTGGCCAGGTCCTCGCCAGTGCGCAACGCCGCCAGGCACAACGCCGTCTTCTGCTCGACCGGACCTCCGATGTAGACCGCCTGCGGCCGCGTCACGTGTGGACCCCAGGCAGGCAGCACGTCGTGCACTGCCACCTCGCTGGGCCGGTTCAACACCACGCCCAACGTGCCCTCACTCCGGTGATCGATCAGGTAGACGACGGTCCGCTGGAAGTTGGAGTCCGTCAGCGTGGGCGCCGCCACGAGCAGGGAACCCGGTTCGACTTCTGCATCTGGGCGCACCAGCACATGATTTCACCCGAACCCCCGCGACGCGTGTCACACCCATCCCGGAACATCTGAGCCCACTCGCTCGTTGTAGGGCTCGTTGGATGCCTTCGAGTCCCCCGGGCCCACTCAACTGCCTTCACGGAATACCGGTTCGGCCGGAGCCGGGTTGTGCACCACGCCGAGAGGCGACCTGGGCATCTGACCGACTAGGCCGGGCCGCAAGGCCCGGCCTTTGTCGTGCCTGGGGCGAGACTGCGCGACATGAGCATCAAGACCGTGTCGTCCAAGGTCGTGTACGAAAACCCCTGGCTGTCCGTGCGGGAGGACCGGATCGAGCACGCGGACGGATCACCTGGCATCTACTCCGTGGTCGACAAGCCCGACTTCGCGGTGGTCATCGCACTGGAGAACGACGGGTTCCACCTGGTCGAGCAATACCGGTACCCGATCGGGGAACGGTCGTGGGAGTTCCCGTCCGGCTCGTTCCCACACGGCAGGACAGGAACGCCGGAGGAGATGGCCACCGCCGAACTGGTCGAGGAAACCGGGTTCACAGCCGAGAGGCTGGAGAAGCTCGGCTACCTCCGCTGCGCGAACGGCACCACCGGCGAAGGCTTCCACGTGTTCCTCGCAACCAACCTCACACCGGGCGAGCCGAACCGGGAACAGAGCGAACAGGACATGCAACAGCAGTGGTTCCCACGACGGGAAGTGGTGCGGATGCTGCGGAACGGCACGATCACCGACGGCCCCACAGCAGCCGCCTACCTGCTGCTGACCTTGCACGAACAGACCATGTCTGGTTCTTCGGCCTGAAGCCCGACCCACCACCTACCGGCGGACATAGGGCGACCCACCACTTCCCTGCAGACGAGCGCGACGAGACCACGGCCGATTTTGCTCGGCAGGTGGTGGGTCGCCTCGTGGCTGCAAGCCTGTGGTGGGTCGCCCGGTCGGCTCGGTAGGTGGTGGGTCGCCGCTGGGCTCGGCCTGTGGTGGGTCGCCCGGTTGGCTCGGTGCGTGGTGGGTGGCTTGGCTGGCTCGGTCTGTGATGGGTCCTCCTGCCTGTTGGCGCTCGAGCTCGCGGACAATCCCCGCCCCGTAGACCGATCAAGGCGCGAGAAGGCTGTCGGTGGCAAGACGTTGGGTGGCGGCGTGACGACCGTGGGCAGCGCCGCGGCGAAGCACCATCTCGGTGTTCGCCGGTTGCTTGCGACCGGCGGGTTCCGCAGGTTGCTGTTGAGCAGGCTTGCCTCGCAGTGGGGTGATGGGCTGTTCCAGGCCGGTTTGGCTGGGGCGGTGTTGTTCAACCCTGAGCGGCACGCTGATCCGGCTGCGGTGGCGGCGGGGTTCGCGGTGTTGTTGTTGCCGTATTCCGTGGTGAGTCCGTTCGCGGGTGCGTTGCTGGACCGGTGGGACCGGCGGCGGGTGTTGGTGGTCGCGAACCTGACTCGCGGTGTGTTCATCCTGCTCACGGTGGCCGCGGTGGGTGCTGGGCTGTCCGATGTGCCGCTCTACGCGGCCGCGTTGATGGTGACCGGGATCAGTCGGTTCGTCGGGTCCGGGTTGTCGGCATCGTTGCCGCACGTCGTTGACGAGGATCACCTGGTTGAGGCGAACGCGTTCGCGACGACGTTGGGTGCGTTGACCGCTGTGCTCGGCGCGGGATCTGCTGTTGGGCTGCGGTTGGTACTCGGTGATGGGGACGGGGGGTCTGCTCGGACCACCTGTTTCGCCGTCGTGGGGTCGCTGGTGGCCGCGTTCGTGGCCAGTCGGTTCAAGCGGGGTGTGCTGGGGCCGGACGAGGTGGTCGAGCCGGATCGCACGCTCACCGCGGTGGCGATGGGGTTGCTGGACGGGGCTCGTGCGGCGTGGCGGGCGCCGAGCGTGACCGCTGTGCTGGTGGCGTTGTTGGCGCACCGGGCGGCGTTCGCGATCTCGTTGCTGCTCACGCTGTTGCTGATGCGCCACAGCATCGGCACTGGGATCGCCGGGCTCGGGCAGGTCGCGGTCGCGGGTGGCGCTGGGATTCTGGTGGCAGGCATCTTCACCGACCGGCTCGTGGACCTGCTGGGCCGCAGGACCACCGTGTCGGCCGCGCTGGTGCTGGCCGCCGCGAGCCAGCTGGGGCTCGGGCTGCCGATGCTGCTGTCGACGATCCTCGTCGCGTCGTTCCTGCTCACGTT
>JBDSAJ010000772.1:0-5100 GCA_039922235.1 Umezawaea sp. | reverse complement strand
CAGCCCACTCATCACCCCGGTGCCCGAACACCACCTGGCAGGACAGGACATAGCGACCGTGTTCCGCGTTCGCCAGCTCCGCCGGCGGTGCGGGCAGCTTGATCGACACCACGCCGTCCGGGGTGATTTGGATCGTCTCGTTGCCGTGACGCTTGCCCGCCTCCCCGTCGGCTTGCAAGAACCAGCGTTCCGCTTCCCAGCGTTGCCTCCACCCGGACTCGGTCACGTTCGCGGCGGCCAGGTTGTGGCGAGTGTTGAACAGGCGTTTCCCGCCGCGCACGATCCGCACCCGGCCGACGGCACGATCCGCCTCGGCCGAGGCGAGCCGGTCCCGCAGCACCACCAGACGGCGCGACTTGACGAACCACTCCCGCTGACTGCGATACCCACCCGGTTCGCGTTTGCCGCCCTTCGACCCGACCGGCAACGCCAGCCGCCGCTCGATCATCGCGACACCCGCACGCAGGTTCTCCACCTGCGTGGCCTGACACCGGCGGGCCAACGCCCACTGATCATGGCTGGCCTTCGTGATGCTGCCCGCCCACCGCGACGACGACACCGGGGTGAGCGCACGCTTACGATCCGCCCACGCGGCGCTGTCATGACCGAGACCAGCGGCACAGCGTGCCTTCAGGTCAGCGGCGGCCAGCGACCCCAGACGCGCGCCCACCAGGCGCAACACCAGCTCGTCCTGGGGCGGTGAGGCCCTTCAGACGGGTCCGGATCGCGACACCGGTCGAGCCGGGGGCAACGAACGACGACGCCACCGCCCGCAACGCTCGCCCATCCGACATATAGGTGACGATATCGAACACCTGAGCGAACCAGGCAACCAGGCCGGAATTCACCCAACCAGCCTCAAGCGACCCCGAGCAGCCTCGAAGCCGAACAGCTCACAACCCCATCGTCATCGCCGTGCTCGCGGCGGGCGTGCTGCACGAGCGGATGACCCGCTACCAGTGGCTCGGCTTCGCCATCGGCGGCGCCGGGGTGCTGCTCGCGGTGTCCGACCAGTTCGGCTCCTCGCTCGGCGCGGTGCTGCTGTGCGTCGTCGGCCTGCTCGGCCTGAGCCTCGGCACCGTCTACCAGAAGGCCTTCACGCCCGACGTCGACGTGCGCGGCAGCACCGCCGTCCACTTCCTGGTCGCCGCGCCCTTCATGGGCGCCGCCTCGTTCGTGCTGGAGACGCCGCACGTCTCCGACTGGGGCGTGTTCGGCGGCGTGCTCGCGTGGATCGTGCTGGTCAACTCCGTCGGTACGTTCCTGCTGCTCAACTTGATGCTGCGCCGCGAGTCGGCCGGCCGGGTCGGCGCGCTGTTCTTCCTCACGCCCGGCGTCACAGCGCTGCTGGCCTGGCTCGCGCTCGGCCAGACCCTCAGCGCCGTCGCCCTCGTCGGACTCGCGCTCGGCGGCGTGGGCGTGCTGATCGCGACCGTCGTCAGGCGGCCCGCACCCGCATCCACAGCAGGTACGGGGAAGGCTCGTCCTGCCACGCCGGTTCCCGCACGGCTTCGATGAGCAGCCCCGCCCGCTCCAGCGCGCCGGTGTAGTGCGTCAGCGGGTGGCTCCACCCGCCGAACACCATCGACAGCCCATCGCGCTCCACCTCCTGGCGGAACGGCGTCGACTCCAGGTACGGGCTCTCCCGATTGCCGGGGTTCGTCGCCGGGTGCGTGATCGACAGGCACAGCCTCCCGCCGGGCATCAGCACCCTGGCGACCTCGCGGACGGCACCGTCCACATCGGACATGTCCATCAGCGCGTTGTAGGCGACGACGAGGTCGAACCGGTCGTCCTCGAACGGCAGCGAGGTCGCGTCGGCGACCAGGTACTCCCCGTCGGGGTGGGCTTCGCGGGCGGCGTCGACCATGCTCGCCGACGCGTCGACCCCGAGGACCCGGTGGCCGCGTTCGGCGAGGTCGCGAGCCACCCGGCCCTCACCACAGCCGAAGTCCAGCGTCGCGAAGCCCGCTGGCGGGACGAGGGCGAAGAAGTCCTCGCGGTAGGTCCAGTAGGAGTCGAAGCCGGGGCGCCGAACCCAGGCGATCCAGTTGCGCGACTGCTCTTCCCAGTGTGCTGCCAAGGTGTCGTCCACTACTCGGATGCTAGTTGTGGCGACAAGTCACTTTCAGCGATCGACGACCAGGGCGGCCGCACCGACGAGACCGGCGTCCCCGCCGAGCCGGGCGGGCTCGACCCGCAGGCCTTCGAGGTACGACAGCGCCGCGTGCCTGGCCAACGACCGGCGGATCGGGTCGAACAGCAGGTCACCCGCCTGCGCCACCCCGCCACCGACCACCGCCAGGTCCAGGTCGCACACGGCGGCGGTGGCCGCGATGGCCAACCCCACCGCGTACCCGGCCCGTTCGAACGCCGCCCGCGGCACCTCCTCACCGTGCTGCGCCGCCGCCGCGAGGTGCGCCGCGTCCGCGTGCTCCGGCGCCTGCCACCCCTGCCGTCGCGCCCACTCCACCAGCCGCGGCCCACCCGCGATCACCTCGACGCAGCCACGGCCGCCACACGTGCAGTCGATGCCGTCCGGCTCCACCACGACGTGCCCGATGTGCCCGGCGTTGCCGGTCCGCCCACCGAACGCCCGCCCACCGAAGACCAGCCCGCCACCGACCCCGGTGGACACGACCAGCCCGACCATGAACCGGCTGCCCTGCCCAGCACCACGCCAGTGCTCGCCCAGCGCCATGCACACGCCATCGCCCGCCAACTCGACCCGCACACCGGGAAGGGCGTCGACCACCCGGTCGCGCAGCGGGAACTCCTGCCACAGCGGCACGTTGATCGGGCTGACCGTCCCAGCGACCGCGTCCACCGGCCCGGCACAGGCGATCCCGACCCCGGACACGATCTCGCCCTGGAGCACCTGGTCCATCGCTTTCGCGACGGCGTCCCAGGTCTTCTCGGCGTCGTCCACCGGCGTCGGCACGCGCACCGCCCGCAGCACCGCACCGTCCTGGTCGACCAACCCGGCAGCGATCTTGGTGCCACCCACGTCCAGCGCCAGCACGACATCCGTCACGGTCGGAACTCCTCACCCAGGTGATGTGCGGCCACTCTAGGCTCCGCGCTGGTCACCGCCGCAGTCCGAAGGGGACGTCGCTACCGCTTCAGCATCCGCGTGAGACCCGCGGCGACGGTGGTCGCCAGCGTCCACCCGCTGACGATCAGCCCGGACGCGATCCACTGCGCCGCGCCCGGTGTCTGCCAGCGGTTCTTGTTGCCGAAGTCGACGATCGGCACGACCAGGTCGATGGTGAACAGCCAGGGGTTCCACTCGAGGGTGTCGCCCGAGTTGATCACCTTCATCGGCGGGCCGACGGCGAAGTACGCGCTGCCCAGCACCCAGGACACGACCAGCCAGCCGAGTGCGCGGCCGGGGCGGTAGCCGTAGCCGACCATCCACCGCTGCAGCCAGCTCCACAGCAGCACCAGCGGACCTACCAGGCGGGCGCCCTTGGCGACGGCGATGTACCGCAGCCGCTGCTTCTCCATCAGGACGGTCGACGCGTGTTCGTCGTTGCCGCTTGCGCGCAGCAACCCGGCCAGCTGGTCGTACGGGCCGGGGCGGTAGCGGTGGCGCATCGCCTGGCGCAGCCAGCGCAGTCGGCGCAGCACCGACTCGTCGTCGCGCAGGTCGATGGAGTGCCGCAGCGAGTCGTAGCGGAAGTCCTCCAGGTCGATGCGGCCGGTGGCGCTCCAGAAGGTTTCGTTGTCCTCCAACGAGGTGCAGCCCGCGCCGCGCAGGGTGACCTTGCCCTTCGGCGGGCTCACGGGGGTGAGCACGAGTTCCGGCACCTGCATCCCCAGCGCGTTGAGCGCGTGGCTGTCCAGCTTGTGGCCGAGCACCGAGCCCGCGAAGTTCGCCGTGCGGCCGATCTGCGCGCGCCTGGTCCGGACACCGCCGTGCGCCACGAACTCCTTGGCGCCCATGGCGCAGATGAGGTCGCGGCCGATGGTGGCGCCACCCACGTCCACCGACGCCTTCTCCCCTGGCTGGTGGCGGTACCTGCCCGGCTGGATGAGCCTGCTGCCGCGCAGGTCGAGGTTCGCTCCGATGTGGACGGCCCGCAGCTCGAACACGCCTGCCACGTCGGCTTCGCGGGCGCTGAAGTTGCTGCCGACCCGGCAGCGGTTGGCCAGCACGGTGTCGGCGTGCGGGTTTTCCAGCCTGGATGCGTCCATTACGAGGCTGCCGCGCACGGTGGCGTCGACCATCCGGAACTGGCCGTGCATCACGAGTTCCCGCGCGGTGATGTCGCCGCCGATCTCCGCGCCGTCCAGGTGCACCGCCCGGCCACGGCCGACGGGATCGGTGTTGCCGCCCGGTGGTTTCACCGCGTCCAGCCGTGCACCGGACAGCGACAGCGTGCCGCCGATGGCCGCGTTCAGCATCCTCAGCGTGCCCGCGCTGGTGAAGCCCCGGTCCAGTTCCACGTCGCCGTTCACGGTGATCCGGTCCAGCACCAGTGCCGCGTGCGGGTCGGCGTGCGGGTCGACGAGGTCGGGTTCGGCCCGGTCGTCCCCGGCGTTCAGCGCGGCGCGGCGCATCGTGAACGCCGAGCTGATCCGCGCGTTGGGCAGCATCACCGTGCCGTGCGCGGTGAAGTGCTGGTCGGTCTCCGCCCACACCCCGCACAGCAGGTTGCCACCGACCTGCATCCCGTTGCCGTTCAACGAGAACCCGGCCGGGTTGTGCAGCATCGCGCCGCTGAAGTTGCAGTTGCCCGCGATCTGCGCGCCCGCCGTCCGGACCTCGCCCTCGGTGCGGATGCCGTACGCCAGCAGCGCTCCCGCGACCTTCATCCGGTCCGCGTGCAGCGCCAGTTCGCCGGGCGCGCGCAGCGTGCAGGTGCGCAGCAGCACCGAACCTTCGATGTCGGAGTCGGTGAGGTCGACCTTTCCCATCACGGTGCACCCGTCGAGCGCCACGTCGTTGGCGCTCGTCAGGTTCCGCCCGGCCAGACCGGGCAGCCAGCACTGCCGGAACTCGATGCCCGCGAGCTTGCTCTGCCGCAGGTCCGGCGCCTGCTCGAACCGGCAGCGCTCGAACTCCAGCAGGTAGTTCAGCTCCACGGCCCGCAGGTC
>JBDSAJ010000771.1:0-12941 GCA_039922235.1 Umezawaea sp. | reverse complement strand
ACCTTCTGGCCGCGGTCGTGCCCGTCTTGGCCCATCTTGGCGACCAGGATGCGCGGACGGCGGCCCTCGGCCTCGGCGAACTCCTCGACGACGGCCCGAGTGGAGTCCACGTTGGACACTGATCCCGCCTCCTCGCGGTAGACGCCGGAGATGGTGCGGATCTGGGCCGAGTGGCGGCCCCACACCTTGCCGAGCGCCTCGGAGATCTCGCCGACGGTCGCCTTCGCCCGCGCGGCCTCGATGGCCAGCTCGAACAGGTTGCCCCCGCCATCGGCGGCCTTCGTCAACGCGTCCAGCGCCGACTCGACGGCGTCGGCCGAGCGCTCCTCGCGCAGCCGCCGCAGCTTCTCCAGCTGCTGCGCCCGCACGCCCGCGTTGTCGACCTTGAGCACGTCGATCTTCTCGTCGAACTCGACCTGGTACTTGTTCACGCCGATCACCGGCTGCCGCCCGGAGTCGATCCGCGCCTGGGTGCGGGCGGCGGCCTCCTCGATGCGCAGCTTCGGGATGCCGGCTTCGATGGCCTTCGCCATCCCGCCTGCGGCCTCGACCTCGGTGATGTGGCCCCACGCGCGGTGCGCCAGGTCGTTCGTGAGCCGTTCCACGAACGCGCTGCCGCCCCACGGGTCGATGACCCGCGTGGTGCCGGACTCCTGCTGGAGGAACAGCTGGGTGTTGCGGGCGATGCGCGCGGAGAAGTCCGTCGGCAGCGCCAGCGCCTCGTCCAACGCGTTGGTGTGCAACGACTGCGTGTGCCCCTGGGTCGCGGCCATCGCCTCGACGCACGTGCGGGTCACGTTGTTGAACACGTCCTGCGCGGTCAGCGACCACCCGGACGTCTGGCAGTGGGTGCGCAGCGACAGCGACTTCGGCGACTTCGGGTCGAAGCCCTTGACCAGCTTGGCCCACAGCAGCCGGGCCGCGCGGAGCTTCGCGACCTCCATGAAGAAGTTCATGCCCACGGCCCAGAAGAACGACAGCCGCGGCGCGAACGCGTCGATGTCCAGCCCGGCTTCCCGGCCCGCGCGCAGGTACTCCACGCCGTCGGCGAGGGTGTACGCCAGCTCCAGGTCGGCGGTCGCCCCCGCCTCCTGCATGTGGTAGCCGGAGATGGAGATCGAGTTGTACTTCGGCATCCGCTGCGAGGTGTAGGAGAAGATGTCCGAGATGATCCGCATCGACTTCGCGGGCGGGTAGATGTAGGTGTTGCGGACCATGAACTCCTTGAGGATGTCGTTCTGGATGGTCCCCGCGAGCTGCTCGGGGGCGACACCCTGTTCCTCGGCGGCCACGACGTAGAGCGCCAGCACCGGCAGCACCGCGCCGTTCATGGTCATCGACACGCTCATCTTGTCCAGCGGGATGCCGTCGAAGAGCTGCCGCATGTCGTAGATCGAGTCGATCGCCACACCCGCCATGCCGACGTCGCCCGCGACGCGCGGGTGGTCGGAGTCGTAGCCGCGGTGGGTCGCCAGGTCGAACGCGACCGACAGGCCCTTCTGCCCGGCCGCGAGGTTGCGGCGGTAGAAGGCGTTCGACTCCTCGGCGGTGGAGAACCCGGCGTACTGCCGGATCGTCCACGGCTGGTTGACGTACATCGTCGGGTACGGCCCGCGCAGGTACGGCGCGATGCCGGGGTAGGTGGCGAGGAAGTCGAGGCCCTCGGTGTCCGCGGCGGAGTACACCGGCTTGACCCCGATGCCCTCGGGCGTCTCCCACATCAGCGCGTCGGCGCCCTTGCCGGTGACCTCGTGCAGCGCGCGCTGCCAGTCGTCCACTGTGGACGACGCCGGGTCGCCGAGTGGCACGTCGGCGAAGTTCGGGATCATCACGCCACCTCCAGGGCCGCGAAGGTGTGGTCCAGCACTTCCAGCGCCGGACACCCGGTGAACAGGAACTCGTCGATCGAGGCGTCGGACTTCTTGCCCGCCAGCAGGACCCGTTCGGCGCCCGCCGCGCGCAGCGCATCGGCGACCGGCGCGGCGAGTTCGGCGTAGCTGCTCTCGCTGCCGCACAGGCACGCGATCCGCGCGCCGGACGAGCGGAACGCCGCCACGACGTCCTCGACCGCCTTGGTCGGACCGGCGTTCGGCGTGTCGATCCCGCCCGCCTGGAGCAGGTTCGCCGCGAACGACGCCCGCGCGGTGTGCGCCGCGACCGGGCCGAGCGTGGCGAGGAAGACCGTCGGCCGGGTGCCGTGCGCGGCCAGGTGCGCGTCGGAGCGGTCGCGCAGCTCCTCGTAGGCCTGCGCGTACCGGACCACCGGCAGGCCGCCGGTCGGCCCGGCGGGTGCCGCCTGCCGGTGCACCGGCCTCTCCGCCAGGTTCGGGAACTCGCTCACGCCGGTGAGCGCGTCGGTGCGGTCGGCCAGGTTCGCCGACCGGGCCGCCCAGGTCTCGGCCAGCCTGTCCGCGACCAGCCCGGACTCCAGCGCGGCCACGATCCCGCCGGTCCGCTCGATCTCCTGGAACCACGCCCACGCGGTGTGCGCGAGGTCGTCGGTCAGCCGCTCCACGTACCAGGAGCCACCGGCCGGGTCGATCACGCCCGCGAGCCGCGACTCCTCCAGCAGCACGGACTGGGTGTTGCGCGCGATGCGCCGGGCGAAGTCGTCCGGCAGCCCGATCGCCGCGTCGAACGGCAGCACGGTCACCGCGTCCGCCCCGCCGAGGCCCGCGCCGAAGCAGGCGATGGTGGTGCGCAGCATGTTCACCCACGGGTCGCGGCGGGTCATCATCGCCGTGGACGTCACCGCGTGCTGGAGCTGCGGCGTCGTCGCGCCCGCGACCTCCGTGACGCGCGCCCAAAGCCGCCGGGCGGCGCGGAACTTCGCGATGGTGAGGAACTGGTCGGCGTTCGCGGCGTAGCGGAACTCCAGTTGCGCCGCGGCGTCCGCGACGGGCAGGCCCGCGTCCGTGAGCGCCCGCAGGTAGGCGACGCCCGCGGCGAGCGACGCTCCCAGCTCCTGGGCGTCCGAACCACCGGCCTCGTGGAACGGCAGGCCGTCCACGACGACCGTGCGCAGGTGGGGGAACAGCTTCCGCGACCGGCCGACGAGGTCGAGCAGCGCGCCGAGGTCGGCGGCCCCGCCCGTGCGGGCCAGCACGCCGATCGGGTCCGCGCCCAGGTTGCCGCGCACCTCGTCCGGCAGCAGCGGCTGCTCGTCGAAGACCTCCAGCAGCGCGCGCCCGGCCTCGGTGAACTCCGCTCCGCCGTCGAGCACGACGGGGGCGAGGTCGAGGTGGACGTCCGCGAGCACGTCGCCCAGCGCGGCAGCGGGCAGGCCCGCCGAGCCGACCTTGAGCCACAGCGAGCTGACGCCGTTGACGAGGTCCGCCATCACCGCGTTCTTGGCGACCGCGGGATCGGGGTGCGCGTGGAGCTGGCGCACCAGCCAGCCGCCGTCCACCGCGCCGTCCGGCTTCCCGCCGCGCACGAACGGCGCGACACCCGGAAAACCACTCGGAGGAGCGACGTCCTCCGCGGTGTACAACGGGTTGATGGTGATGCCGTCATAAGTAGTCGAGACCAGGGACTCGAACGGGGCTCCCGATTTCCGCAGGACCCCGTCCACCAGTTCCCGCCAGCGTTCCCGGTCAGGCGTCGGGAACTCGGCGGCCAGGGCCAAATCGCCGGACGGTTCCATCATGCTCCGAAGTGTTACTGACAAGTAGTGAGGCGGCTATGTGAGGTTCACCGCCGTGAACGATGCAGTAAGCATTCCACGCGTCGATGTCCTCCGATGCCCCTTAAGCCCCCTAAGTGTGCAGAATGACCCCGTGGTTACCGAGCAGCCCGAGCGCCTGATCGGAGAGCGCTACCGACTGCTCCACGTGCTCGGCCGGGGATCGATGGGCATCGTCTGGGCTGCCCACGACGAGGTGCTCCGCCGCGACGTCGCGGTCAAGGAGGTGCTGCGCCCGCCCGGCATGACCGACGGCGAGGCCGAGGTGCTGCGGGAGCGCACGATGCGCGAGGCCCGCTCGGTGGCCCGCCTGTCGCACCCCAACCTGGTGACGCTGCACGACGTCGTGCAGCTCGACGGTGACCCCTACGTGGTGATGGAACTGGTGCCGTCCGCCAGCCTCGCCGACCTCATCCAGTTGCGCGGACCGCTCACGCTGGAGCAGGGCGCGGCCGTCGCGGACGCCGTCGCCGCGGCGCTCGCCTCCGCGCACAAGGCGGGCATCACGCACCGCGACGTGAAACCCGGCAACGTGCTGATCGCGGACGACGGGCGGATCAAGCTCACCGACTTCGGCATCGCGCGCAACGTCGCCGACGCCACCATGACCAGCCGCGGCATCATGCTCGGCACCCCCTCGTTCATCTCGCCCGAGGTCGCCTCCGGGGCCGAGCTGACCACCGCCGCCGACCTGTGGAGCCTCGGCGCCACGCTGTGGGCCGCCATGTCCGGCCAACCCCCCTACGACGGCACGAACGTGCTGCGCACCATCAACGCCGTCGTGCACGCCGACGTGCCGTCGCCGGTCGGCGCGGGCGAACTGGCCCCGGTGATCGCGGGTCTGATGAGGAAGAACCCGGACGAGCGGATGCCGCTCGCGGAGGTGCGGAGGCTCGTCCGGCCACTGCTGGCCGAACCTGGGGTGGACCTCTTCCCCGCCGACGCCGTGGTCCGCGAGGTGCGGCCCGTCATCCGGCCGCCGGTGATCGTGCCGAAACCGGTGATCCCCGACGACGCCCCGCTCGCCGCCGAACCCGGCCCGCTGCCGTTCCTGCGGGCGACCGCCCCGACCCGGTCGCTGCCCGCGGCCCGGCACCCGGTCGGGACCGCGCTGCTCGTCGTGGCGTCGCTGCTGGTCTTCGCCGTGGCGGGGGCAGGTGGGTTCGCGCTGACCAGGCTCGTCGCGGGCGCCTCGCTGCTGCCGCCGGTGCGGACGAGCGCGCCGAACGTGCCCGGCATAGAGCCGACCCTGCCGCTGGTGCCGAGGACGGCGTCGGCGGCGTCCGCGAACGGCGAGCCGGGGACGGAGTTCACCATCTCCGTCGGCGCGGACTGGACGACGTTCGTCGAGCAGCGCACCAACGAGGACCTGCCCGCGAGCACCGTCACCCACCTGGTGGCGCCCAACGGCCTGTACGAGGCCGCCGTGCAGCGCTTCGGCGGCTACTACCCGAAGTGGCGGGTCGAGAACTACCTCGCGCTGGTGCGGTCGCGCTGGCCGAAGGGCCAGTACTTCAGCGAGGTGGTCTCCGCCCTGCCGGACGTGCCGGGCAACGAGTTCGACCAGGCCGTCCAGTTCAGCTACCGGACCGTCGAGTCGGGCCTGCCGCTGGCGAGGTCGTCCCAGGCGGCGGGCCCCGACCTGCGGCGCTCGCGGTTCTCCCGCGTCCTCCCGCACGGCAACGACCTGTGGGTGGTCGAGGTGGTGTTCCCCACCGACCAGGAGGAGACCGGCCGCGCCCGGCTGTTCGACACCATCGTCGGCACGTTCTCCGTGGTGGGCTGACCGCGGTTACGCTCACGCGGTGACCGGGATCAACGACGACAAGACCGCTCTGGACGCGCTGGCCGCAGAGGCCGCGCAGGAGCTGGCGAACCGCACCGGAGTGGCCAAGCACGACATCGCGGTGGTGCTCGGCTCGGGCTGGCGCCCGGCCGCCGACCTGATCGGCGAGCCCGCCGCGGAGGTGCCGATCGGCGACCTGCCCGGCTTCGACGCGCCGACCGCCGTCGGCCACGGCGGCACGATCCGCTCGGTGCCGGTCGGTGACAAGAACGTGCTGGTCATGCTGGGCCGCACGCACGGCTACGAGGGCAAGGGCGTCGCGAAGGTCGTGCACGGCGTGCGCACCATCGCCGCCGCGGGCGCGCGCACCGTCGTGCTGACCAACGCCGCGGGCGGCCTGCGCCAGGGCATGACCGTCGGCCAGCCCGTGCTGATCAGCGACCACCTCAACCTGACCGCGTCGTCCCCGCTGGTGGGCGCGCGGTTCGTGGACCTGACGGACCTGTACTCGCCGCGGCTGCGCGCCATCGCGCAGGAGATCGACTCCTCGTTGGAGGAGGGCGTCTACGCCGGTCTGCCGGGCCCGCACTTCGAGACGCCCGCCGAGATCCGGATGCTGCGCACGATGGGCGCCGACCTGGTCGGCATGTCCACGGTGCTGGAGGCCATCGCCGCCCGCGCCGAGGGCGTCGAGGTGTTCGGCCTGTCACTGGTGACGAACCTGGCGGCGGGCATCACCGGTGAGCCGCTCAACCACCAGGAGGTCCTGGAGGCGGGCGCCGCCGCCGCGTCCCGCATGGGCGCACTGCTGCGCGAGCTGGTGACCAGGGCATGAGCCTGTCCCCGGCCCTGCGCGACGCCGCGTTCCGCTGGATCGCCGACGACCCCGACCCCGACGCCCGCGCGGAGTTGCAGGGCGTGCTGGCCAAGGCCATGGGCGGCGCGCCGGGTGCGGCGGAGGACCTGGCCGACCGCATGGCCGGGCCGCTCACGTTCGGCACGGCGGGCCTGCGCGGCCCGGTCCGGGCGGGTCCGAACGGGATGAACCGCGCGGTCGTCGTCCGCACCACCGCCGGGTTGGCGGACTGGCTGCGCGCGAACGGCCACACCGGCACGGTGTTCGTCGGCCGCGACGCCAGGCACGGCTCCGAGGACTTCTGCCAGGCGGCGGCGGGTGTGCTGGCCGCGGCGGGGTTCACCGTCCGCGTCCTACCCGGCCCGCTGCCGACCCCCGTGCTGGCGTTCCTCGTGCGCAGGCACGGCGCCGTCGCGGGCGTGCAGATCACCGCGTCGCACAACCCGCCGGCCGACAACGGCTACAAGCTGTACCTGGCGGGTGGCGGCCAGATCGTGCCCCCGGCCGACCGCGAGATCGAGGCGGCGGTCGCCCGCGTGCCCGCCGCCGTCTCGGTGCCGACGTCGACCGACTGGCTCCAGGTGACCGACGCCGAGGTGGACGAGTACCTGGAACGCGTGTCGTCCCTGCCCAGGGGCACCGCCCGCGACCTGCGGGTGGCGCTGACCCCGATGCACGGCGTCGGCGGGCAGACCGCCGTGGAAGCGCTGCGCCGCGCGGGCTTCACCGACGTCCGGGTGGTGCGCGCCCAAGCCGTGCCCGACCCGGACTTCCCCACCGTCGCGTTCCCCAACCCGGAGGAGCCGGGCGCTGCGGACGAACTGCTGGCGCTGGCCGCCGCGGAGAACGCGGACCTGGCCATCGCACTGGACCCGGACGCCGACCGGTGCGCGCTGGGCGTCCGCGGTATTGACGGCACGTGGCGGATGCTGCGCGGCGACGAGACCGGGGTGCTGCTCGGTTCCCTGGTGCTGTCCACGCTCGATCGCACCGCCCACCCGGACCCGCTCGTGGCGACCACGATCGTGTCGTCGTCGCTGCTGGGCGAGATCGCGAAGGCGCAGGGCGCCAGGTACGTGGAGACGTTGACCGGCTTCAAGTGGCTGGTCCGCGCGGGCGAAGGCCTCGTCTACGCCTACGAGGAGGCACTGGGCCACTGCGTGGACCCGGACTCGGTCACCGACAAGGACGGCATCTCCGCCGCCGTGCTCGCGTGCGACCTGGCCGCCACCCTCAAGACGGCGGGCAAGACCCTTTTGGACGCGCTCGACCAGCTGGCGGTCGACCACGGCGTGCACCTGACCGACCAGGTCTCGCTCCGCTTCACGGACCTGTCGGGCATCAGCACCCTCATGGCGGGCCTGCGCGCGTCACCGCCGGCGGGCTACGCCTACGAGGACCTGCTGCCGGAGGCGGACGTGATCCGCCTCACGGCACCCGGCACCCGCGTGGTCATCCGCCCGTCCGGCACCGAACCCAAGCTCAAGGCTTACTTGGAGGTCGTCGAACCGGTCGCGGACGAACTACCGCCCGCCCGCGACCGCGCCGAAGCACGACTGGCCGAACTCAGGACTCAGGTCGAGGGCCTGCTCAGCCTCAGCTGATCGCGATCAGCAGGCACAGCACCGCGATCGCCAGCGAGGCGCCCGCGACCAGGTAAGGGCGCCTCGTGGGCGGACTCACCGGCCGCCGCCTCTCTTCGGTGAACGCCGCGACCGCGATCCGGCCCAAGATGTAGCTCACCGTGCAGAGGAAGACACCAGCGCCCAGGATCATCGTGTTGACGTCCCACGGGCTGTGGTCGAACGTCGGCCAGACACCGACGAACACGAACGGCAACCCGATCAGCCCGGAGCTGATCGACAGACCGCCACCCCACGTCATCCGCTTCTCACGACTGCTGGACCGCATGATTGAAGTGTCCATGTCCCCCTCCTGTGTGTGCTCACTAAGACGCGCACGAGCCACACTGGTTCCATGGCCCGCCTGTTGATCATCCACCACACGCCGTCGCCTGCTACGCACGAACTGTTCGAGGCAGTCGTGGCGGGCGCGTCCACGCCTGAGTTGGAAGGGGTGGAAGTGGTGCGGCGCGCGGCGTTGGAGGCGACTGTGCCGGATGTGCTCGCGGCAGACGGGTACGTGCTGGGGACGCCGGCGAACATCGGGTACATGTCGGGGGCGTTGAAGCACTTCTTCGACACTGTGTACTACCCGTGCCTGGATTCTACTGTCGGACGGCCGTATGGGTTGTACGTGCACGGGAACCTTGGGGTGGAGGGGGCCGTGGCGAGTGTGCGGGGGATTGCGAAGGGGCTTGGGTGGGTGCCGGTGGCGAAGCCGGTGGAGGTGACTGGGGCGCCGGACAAGGCGGTGCTGGAGGCGTGCTGGGAGTTGGGTGCGACTGTGGCGGCGAACTGCTTTCGTTGATGGGTAGGTGTTGTTGGGTATCTGTTCTGCGGCCCGAAGCGGATCCACGTCGCCCGACCCACCACCGCCCAAGCTGACGCACCCAACTACCCCGACGCAGTCCCCTCCCGCCGCCTCGATCCGAAGCGCCCTTCATGCCTTTTTTGCTTTGCCAAGGCATCTTTCCAGCCTTGGCAAAGCAAAAAAGGCATCGAGATAATTGCGCGAGCGGGGTGTCGGGAGACGGCTGTGGGTTCTACCCGCCGGCCCCAACATGCCGGATCCTGGCGGCTACCGACTCCCAGCGGGGGTGGCCGATTTGACTCAATGCCAGTAAGTTAAGCATCCAAGTTGATCTTCCGATGCCGCGCACGTGCAGGTCGCCTGGCTACGTGTTGATCTTGAGCGGCCTTAACTTACTGGCATTGCGATGTGACTTGGGGACCCCTCATTTGACCCTTTATCGGGCCAAAAAGGGCAGGTCGTAGAGCCTGCCCGATCGACAAGTGTAAGGGTCAAATCCCCAAGTAAAATCGGCCACGCCTAGGGAAAGCACTCGCCCCAAGCAGGTGGTGGGTCACCCCATAAGCCCGAGCAGGTGGTGGGTCGCCCCATAAGCCCGAGCAGGTGGTGGGTCGCCCAATGCGGCCCCAGCCCACCTCGCCCAGCAGCCCACCTCGCCCAGAGCAGCCCGGCCCTTTACCGGTCGATCGTCTTCATGCTGCCCTCCGAGTACCGCTCGCCTGCCACGGCGTCCACAGGTACCGCAGCCTCGATCGCCGCCAACTGCTCCGCCGTCAACTCCAGCTGCGCGGCGGCGTAGTTCTCCTCCAGGTACTTCCGCCGCTTGGTCCCCGGAATCGGCACCACGTCATTCCCCCGGTGCTGTACCCACGCCAGTGCGATCTGTCCTGGTGTCACGTCGTGCTCGGCGGCGACGGCTCGGAGTGAGTCGATCAGTGCCTGGTTCTTGGCCAGGTTCTCCTCGGCGAACCTGGGTTGGGCGATTCGGCGGAAGTCGCCGGGTGCGAGGTCGTCGGTGGATTTGATGTGCCCGGTGAGGAATCCCCGGCCGAGCGGCGAGTAGGCGACGATCCCGATGCCCAGTTCACGGGCGGTGGGGACGATTTCCTGTTCGATCTCGCGGGACCACAATGACCACTCGAACTGGACCGCGGTGATCGGGTGCACGGCGTGTGCGCGGCGGATGTTGTCGGCGCTGGCCTCGGACAGGCCGAGGTACCGGACCTTCCCCTGCTCAACGAGTGCTGCCATTGCGCCGACGGTTTCCTCGATCGGCACGGTCTTGTCGACGCGGTGCTGGTAGTAGAGGTCGACGTGGTCCAGGCCGAGTCGCTTGAGGGAGCCCTCGGCGGCGGACTTCACGTAGGCGGCGTCGCCGCGGATGCGGGCGTGGCCGTCGGCGTCGCGTTCGGCGATGCCGAACTTGGTGGCGAGCACCACGGCGTCGCGGCGGTCGGCGATGGCGCGGCCGACCAGCTCCTCGTTGGTGTGCGGGCCGTAGGCGTCGGACGTGTCGAGCAGGGTGATGCCCAGGTCCAGTGCGCGGTGGATCGTGGCGATCGATTCGTCTTCGCCGCCACGTTCGCCGTAGAAGGCGCTCATCCCCATGCAGCCGAGCCCCTGCGGGCTGACTTCGAGTGGGCCGAGAAAGCGGTTGGTCATCATCATCCTCAGGAGTCGGTGAGGCGGAGCATTTCGGCCGCGTAGCGGTCTCCCGCGACGGCTGGGACGGCGGCGTCGATGGCGGCCAGGTCGTCTGCGGTCAGGTCGATGGTGGCCGCGGCGACGTTCTCCTCCAGGTACTTGCGGCGCTTGGTGCCGGGGATCGGGACCACGGTGTCGCCGCGGTGCTGTACCCAGGCGAGTGCGAGTTGACCGGCGGTCACGCCGCGGTCGGCGGCCAGCGACCGGAGCGCGGTCACGATGGCAGTGTTGCGGTCGAAGTTGTCCTGTTCGAAGCGCGGCAGGCCGTGGCGCATGTCGTCCGCGCCCAGGTCGGCGAGCGAGGTGACGGCGCCGGTCAGGAAACCGCGGCCGAGTGGCGAGAACGGCACCACGCCGATGCCCAGTTCGAAGCAGGTCGGTGCGATCTCGGCCTCGACGTCGCGGGTCCACAGGGACCACTCGCTCTGCAACGCGGTGATCGGGTGGACGGCGTGTGCACGGCGGATCGTGGCGGCGCTCGCCTCGGAGAGGCCCAGGTGGCGCACCTTTCCTTGTTCCACGAGTGCTGCCATCGCGCCGACGGTCTCCTCGATCGGCACCGCCGGGTCGACGCGGTGCTGGTAGTAGAGGTCGATGTGGTCGACGCCGAGCCGCTTGAGTGACGCGTCGCACGCCTGCCGGACGTACTCGGCGTCCCCTCGGACCTGTCCCGGTTCGCCGGTGAAGCCGAACTTGGTGGCCAGCACCACAGCGTCGCGGCGGTCGGCGATGGCGCGGCCGACCAACTCCTCGTTCGCGCCGCGGCCGTACATGTCGGCGGTGTCGAGCAGCGTCACGCCCAGTTCCAGCGCGCGGTGGATCGTGGCGATCGATTCGACGTCGTCGCCGGGGCCGTAGGACTGGCTCATCCCCATGCAGCCGAGGCCCTGCGGCCCGACTTCCAGCGAGCCGAGGAATCTGGTGGTCATCTTGTCGTTGTCCCCCAACTGGTGTTCGGTCACGCGGTGGCGCCTTGGGCGCGCTGCTCCTCGGCCACGAGCCGGGAGTAGAGGTCGATCTTGTAGTCGAGCACGTCGAGGCTCGACTGGAGTTCGGCGATGCGGGCGCGGACGGACGCGCGGTGGTCCAGCAGGATCTGCTGCCGGGCGCTCCTGGTGAGGTCGCCGCGGTGCCGCAGGTGCGCGTACTCGCGCATCAGCTTGATCGGCATGCCCGTGGTGCGGAGCTTGGTCAGGAAGATCAACCACTCCAGGTCCTCGTCGGAGTAGTTCCGCCGGCCGCCCGAGTCGCGGGCGGGCGGGTCCACCAAGCCGATTCGCTCGTAGTAGCGGAGGGTGTCGATCGACAGCCCGCTGTGCGCGGCTGCCTGGGCGATCGAATGAGTCACACGACGACCGTAGAAGCTGGAGTGCACTCCAGGTCAAGCCCCGAACTCAGGCGGGCTTGGGCATCGCCCACGCTTCGAGGTGCGCGGCCATGCCGGGAACGTCCGTTTGCTCCCGACCAAGCGCGCGCACGAGGTCGAGGGCGTCCTCCTCGTCAGCGTCGATCCACCAGCCGTTGATGTCGCAGAACGCGACGACGGCGACCCAGGCGAGCCGCCAGTTGCCCTCGACGAGTGGACGGGTGCGGACTATCGAGTCGAGTAAGGACGCGGCTTTCAGCCACAGGGTGTCGTACGCCTCGACGCCCAGAACGGTGGCGCGAGGGCGGTGAGCAGCGGAATCGAGCAGGCCGAGGTCGCGCACCACGAGATCGCCGCCGGTCACAGCGGTGGCCAGCACGAGCAGGTCACCGGCATCCAGGTAGTTGATCACATTGTCAGTTGATCACAGAGGTACGACACTTCTCGGCGCGTCAGGCGGAACCGAGGCGGTCGAGCAGGCCCCGGTACTTCGGCATCACCCGGCTGAGCACTTCACCGAGCTGCTCTTCCTTGTGCAACTGGGCCCACCGGTCGGCTAACGCGAGCCGCACCACATCTTGTTTGGACCGGCCTTCGGCAGCCGCGAGTTCCGCGAGCCGCCGACTCTCCTCGTCATTCAGACGCAGGGTCATCGCCATTCCGAACACGGTACCAATCTGATACCACAGACACCAGGCTTCGTTTTATAACATTGTTACTATACGATGGGACGGTGCCGAGACCGAAGACCCACGATGACGCGCTCCGCGTGCGTCTGCTCGACCGTGCGGGTGAACTGCTGTCCAGCGAAGGTCCGAGCGCGTTGAGCTTGCGCCGGCTCGCTGCGGACGTCAATACCTCGACCACCGCGGTCTATTCGCTGTTCGGCGGGAAGCCCGCGCTGCTCGACGCCCTCTACGACGAGGGCTTTCGCCGGTTCGGTGAACGGCTCGCGATGGTGCCCGAGACCGACGACCCCGTCGAGGACCTCGCCCAGATCGCCCTGACCTACCGCGAGAGCGCGCTGGAGGACCGGCAGTTCTACGTGGTCATGTTCAGCAAGGTGGTGCCGGACTTCACGCCGACCACCGAGACCTACATCGCCGCGACG
>JBDSAJ010000770.1:0-4214 GCA_039922235.1 Umezawaea sp. | reverse complement strand
TCGAGAACTCGACCGGCACCTTCGGGTGGATCCCGTCGCGGCTCAGGTCGAGCGACTTGGAGAGCACGGGCACGCCGGACTCGTCGAGCGCCTCGAAGAACGACGCCAGCACGACCATGGTGTGCGCCGCGTGCAGCCGCTGGGTCCGGTCGTAGCGGGAGATGCCGCTGCGCTTCTCCGAGAGCTTCACGGCGTACTCGTGCGAGAAGCGGATGAAGTCCGCCTTGGCGTCGAACCAGCCCAGCAGCCCGAGCACGTCCAGCACCGATCCGCCGAGCAGCACCCCGCCGAGCACCTTGTCCAACGCGGTGACGAGCTTGTGCTCGGAAGCGCCCATCAACTTCACGGCGTCGCGGTAGCTGAACGTGCTCATGCTGGACAAGTCGAAGATCCTCCGCGAACCGTTAGCGCGTGTAGCGGAGTTGCACCACGGCGCTGTCGAGGACCCGTGACTCCACCAGGTCCAGCCCGAACCGCGGTGTCGGCTCGAACACGGGCTTGCCGCCGCCGAGGACGACCGGGTGGACGAAGATCTGGTATTCGTCGATCAAGCCCGCCGCGGTGAGGGCTCCGGCGAGGGACGAGCCGCCGAACAGGATGAGGTCACCGGAGAGGGAAGCCTTCAGGGTGGCCACGTCCGCCACGGACGACACGACCCTGGTGTTCCAGTCGGCGGACGTCAACGTCCTCGAAACGACGACCTTCGGCTTCCTGCGCCAGATGGGGGCGTAGCGGGTGGTGTGGGGGTGGTCGGAGATCTCCTCCGCTTTCGGCCAGAAGCCGACCATCATCTCCCACACGACCCGCCCGTAGAGGAACGCCTCGGTGGTCGCCTCCGAGGCCTGCGCGTGGTCGGACAGCTCCGGACCCATGGCGGGCCAGTCGAACTCGCCGTTGGGACCCGCGATGAAGCCGTCGGCGGACTGGTGCACGAAGTGGATGAGCTTGGGCATGCTGTCCTCGTTCCCGCGGAGTGGTCCTTGTCAGTGTCGACCACCGTGGACGGGAGAACTCACCGGAGTGGCCGTGGTGACCTGTGTCACTCGTCCGCGATCGGTGTTGCGCCGGGTCTTGGTCCAGCCGTTGTCACCGCGGACCAGGCGGATCAGTGCGCGCCACGAGGTGATGTAGAAGGTGTAGATGTACAGGGCGTAGCCGAAGCCGTAGGCGATGGAACGGAGCAGCGACGTCCCGGGGGAGCAGCGGGCGCGGTAGACCGGGCCCCACAGGACGAACGGCAGCAGGCCGAAGGCGCCGTAGACGGTGAAGAGGATCCAGGCACCGTCGGTGAACCAGGTCCACACCTCCGCGGGGGAGACCAGCGCGCGGTGGGCCAGCAGGATCACTGGGACGGGGTAGATGAGCGTTCCCAGCAGCTGCATCCACGGCTGGGCCAGGTAGTAGAGCATCTCCGCGGCGCCGAGGGTGGACAGGTGCTCGGAGTCCCAGATCCGGCGCAGGTACCGCAGGCACTGCATGGTCCCCTGGCCCCACCTGGTCCGCTGCGCCAGGAATCGCCGCAGGCTGTACAGGCCCTCCTGGTTGACGTGGGTGTCCATGCTGAAGCCGGTGCGCCAGCCCGCGGTGAGCAGGTGGACGCCGAGTTCGAAGTCCTCCAGCAGAGAGCCGCGCCACGGCTGTCCGGTGGTGCCCGCGATGGAGTCCAGGGCGGACAGCCGGGTGAACTGGCCGTTGCCGCCCATGGAGATGGTGCCCGTGACACCGCGGGACAGCTGGATCGCGGCGATGGCGGTGCGGAACTCCAGGTCCTGCATCCGGACCAGCGCGGCGCCGAAGCTCTTGCGCCACAACGAGACGCCGGTCTGCCGGACGCCAGCGTTGATCATGCGGACGTCCACCTGCACGGCGCCGAGCGCGCTGTCGCCGAACAGGTGGTCGGCGGCGCAGACCTCGAGGCAGTTGGGCGCGGGCCTGCCGTCGGCGTCGACCACCACGACGACGGCGCGGTTCGGGTCCGCGTGCCTGCCCATCCACAGCTTCAGCGTCCGGTAGGCGTCGTTGAGGGCGTCGCCCTTGCCCGTCCTGGCGTGCGGGCGGAGCCTGCGGACCAGGTGGATGTGGTTATCCTCCGCGCCACCGCCGTGCTGCCACGCCTGGACGACGCCCGCGGTGCCGTCGTCGGAGCCGTCGTCGATGACCCACACGTGCGCGATGGGGAAGTTCATCCGCAGGTACGCGATGGTGTCGCCGATGACGGCCTCCTCGTCGCGGCACGGCACGAGGAAGTGCCACTCGAACGCGGTGGCACGGCCCACCGGAGCGGGCTGGTACCGCAGGTACGGCACGACGATCAGCAGCACGTAGGTCACGAAGGCCACCGACATCGTCAGCGCGAGGGCCTGGGTGAACCCCAGCAGCACGTCCAGGCTCGACGTCATCGGCGGGTGGCCAGCCGGACGAACAGCACCAGCGCGGCGGCGCCGCCGAAGACGCTGACCATCGAGCCCAGCAGCGTGTGGCCCCAGTAGTAGCCGGTGTCGACGCCGAGCCACTTCACCAGGCCCACCAGCGTCAGGACGCGGAACTGGTTGACCACCACCACGGCGACCGCCGCCGCGCCCAGCGCGACGAGGACGCGGCGGGTGATCCGGGGCCGCAGGGCGATCATCACGGCGCCGATGACCAGCAGCGGGAGCACCAGGAACGCGGACGTGCACTCCGGGGTCATGCGCAGGCCGAGCGGGGTGTCCGAGCCGAGCCCGAAGTAGACCGTCTGGCGTTCGGCGACCACGGCGACGCCGTTGGAGCTGAGCACGCCCAGCACGAGCCCGGACAGGGAGATCTCGGCGTTGCGGTACGCCTGGTTGGCGAGCACCAGTCCGGTGGCGGCTCCCAGGAGTGCGAAGACGATCACCCGGCTGGGCAGGTCGAATTGACGGACCGGTGGGGAACCTGCAAGCGCCACCCCTGGTTCCTTTCAGCCATTGGAGAGTGCCCAAAAGAGCGATCTGTTTGGCCATCGGCTTGGTTAACCGCGTTCGATACCCCCGGATCGGGTGACTAAGTACCGCCTTTTTGGGCAGGTCGCCGACTTTGTGTGGGCACGATTGGGCGAATTGGGTGTAGATCGTCACTCCTTACGGTCAGCAACCCTTAATCCGACGGGGTGTCCGCCGATGGTGAGTTGCTGGCCACACGAGTTGTGGAGAGCTCTGCCCCGGTCGCGATTCGAACTCCGATGACCCGTGTCCGGGCCGCTTGGAGAAAGGGAGATCGATGAGCGTTCGTCCTGATCGAGCATCAACCCTGACGCGCCGAGGAGGGCTGGCCGTGCTGGCCGCCATCGGCGCGCTGCTGCTCGGCGCGGTGCCGGCCTCGGCCGCACCGGGGGACGCCTCGTCCTACGGCGTCAAGCTCGCGCTGTCGCTGCTGGGCAGCAAGGCGGCGGCCGCCGGTCCGTTCGCCGCCGCCAACGCGAACGGACCTACTACCAACACCTTCGTCAGCGTCGAACTGCCCGCCGTCCTGAAGGCCGGCGCGATCAACACCTCCGCGTCGCGCGACGACCAGAGCGGTGGCATCTTCGCCAAGGCGAGCACCGCCGACGTCCGGCTCGACCTGCTCAAGGCCACCACCGGCGGGATCTCCGCGTCGCTGGTCGAGGCCACCTGCGCGGCGAGCCAGAAGGGCCTGTCCGGCACGGCGAAGCTCGTGGGCCTCGACCTCGGCAAGCTCGGCGTCGTCAACGCCGACCCGGCGCCGAACACCAAGGTCGACGTGGACCTGCTCGGCGTCGACATCGCGGAGATCACCTTCAACGAGCAGGTCCGCAACGCCGACGGCGGCCTGACCGTCAACGCGGTGCACCTGCGGCTCATCGGCGGCGTGCTCGGTTCGGTCGGCACCGGCGATCTGGTGCTGTCGTCCGTCACCTGCGGTCCGGCCGCCCTGCCCATCCCGATGGCGTCCGGCGCCGGGCTGTGGGTCGGCCTCGGCCTGCTGGTGGTCAGCGCCGTCCCCGTCGGTGTCGCCGCGATCCGCAGGCACCGCTCCACCTCGCCGCTCGCGATCTGACCGGCCATGTACAAGGTCCCAGGTAGCGGGCTCGCCGTCGGCACGGGTGTCGGGTCGCTCGCGGCGACCGGCGCGGGTGTGACGTGGTGGATCGCCGCCGCGCTGGTGCTGCTGGTGGCAGGCGTCTTCCTGCTGCACGCCGCCCGCAGGCGCACGACCGACCACCGGACCCAGTAGCC
>JBDSAJ010000769.1:0-8974 GCA_039922235.1 Umezawaea sp. | reverse complement strand
GATCGCCGACGCCGACCGGATCCTGGCCTACCTGCGGGACACCGCGGCTGAGCACAGCATCGACCGCGAGGTTCGCCTGCACCACAAGGTGCTCGGCGCCTCTTGGTCGTCGGAGCACGCGCGGTGGACCGTCGACGTCGAGCGCACGGACACCGGCCAACGCACGACGCTGACCTGCGGCTGGCTCTTCGGCGGCAGCGGCTACTACCGCTACGACGAGGGTTTCACCCCGCACTTCGACGGCCGGGAGCGCTTCCGCGGGACGATCGTGCACCCGCAGCAGTGGCCGGAAGGCCTCGACTACGCAGGGAAGCGCGTCGTGGTCGTCGGCAGCGGCGCCACTGCCGTCACCATCGTCCCGGCGATGGCGGGCCCCGCCGCCCACGTCACGATGCTCCAGCGGACGCCCACCTACATCCTGCCGCTGCCGAAGGCGGACGCCGTCGCGAACCTGCTCCGCAAGGTCTTCGGGGCCGACCGCGGCTACGCCCTCACGCGGCGGAAGAACGTCGCCCAGCAGCGGGCGATCTGGCTGTTCTGCCGGAAGTACCCCAAGGCCGCGCGACGGCTGTTCCGCTGGATCAACACGAAGCAGCTGCCCGAGGGCTATCCGGTCGACGAGCACTTCAACCCGCCGTACGACCCGTGGGACCAGCGGCTGTGCGTCGTGCCGGACGGCGACCTGTTCCGGGTCCTCCGCAGCGGTGACGCCTCGATCGTGACGGACCGGATCACCACGTTCACCGAGCGGGGACTCCTGCTGGCATCCGGCCGCGAACTCGAGGCCGACGTGGTGGTCACCGCGACGGGGCTGAACGTCCAGGCGTTCGGCGGGATCGCGCTGTCCGTGGACGGCGCCGACGTGCACCTGCCCGAGAAGGTCGCCTACAAGGGGATGATGCTCTCGGGCGTGCCGAACTTCGCCTACGCCGTCGGGTACACGAACTCCTCGTGGACGCTGAAGGTCGGCCTGCTCTGCGAGCACTTCTGCCGACTCCTCAAGCACATGGACACCCATGGCTACGCCGAGTGCCGCCCCGAGGTCGCCGACCCCGCCATGCCTACCCGACCGTTCCTGAACTTCGGCGCCGGCTACATCGCCCGCGTGGTCGACCAGTTGCCCCGGCAGGGCGACCGGATGCCGTGGCTGACCTCGATGGACTACCAGTCCGACGTCAAGCTGCTGCGCACGGGCAGCGTCACCGACCCCGAACTGCACTTCTCCTCGCCGGACCGGTCCACGGCGACACCCGACGCCACCGGCGACCGGTTCGCAGACCTCCGCGACGGCGTGCGGATCTGCTACCGCGCCGAAGGCCCGGAGGACGGGCCGCCGCTGCTGCTCATCGCCGGGCTCGGGCTCGACCTCACGTCGTGGCCGCGGCGGATGGTCGGCGCGTACGTCGACCGCGGCTTCCACGTCATCCGCTTCGACAACCGCGACGTCGGCCGGTCGAGCCGGATCGCCACCCCGCCCCCGAGCCTGCTCCGGCAGTTCCTGGCCCGGCCCCGGCCGGATGCCTACGACCTCGACGACATGGCCGACGACGTGATCGGGCTGCTCGACCACCTCGGCGTCGACCGCGCGCACCTGGTGGGCATGTCGATGGGCGGGATGATCGCCCAGACGGTGGCGGCGGACCACCCGGACCGCGTCGCCACCCTCACGTCCATCTTCTCCACCACCGGGCACCGGGACGTCGGGCACTTGGCCCGGTCCACCATGCTGCGCATGGCGAAGCCCCCGGCCCGCACCGCCGAGGAGTCGGTCCAGCGGCACCTGTCGATGCTCGCGCACATCGGCTCCACCGCGTTCCCGCCCGATCCCGTGCTCGAACGGGAGTGGGCGACGGGCATGTGGAGCAGGGGCGACGGCGTCCGAGCCCGCGCAGGGGTGCCGCGCCAGATCAGCGCCATCCAGGCATCGGGCGATCGGACCGCGCGGCTGCGGCGCATCACCGCGCCCACCCTGGTGGTGCACGGCGACGTCGACCGCATGGTCCACGCCAGTGGCGGCCGGGCCACCGCCGACGCCATCCCCGGCGCCCGGCACGTCGAGATCACGGGCATGGGGCACCACATCGCGCCCGGTGTCGTCGACCGCCTGGTGGAGCTGACCGTCGACCTCGTCGACTCACCGAAGACCCCTGTGGGAGAAGCCCGATGAAAGCAGTGCGTGGCAAGGTCGCCGTCGTGACGGGAGCCGCTTCCGGCATCGGCAGGCAACTGGCGTTCGAACTGGCCCGTCGAGGGGCGCGCGTCGCCGTCTCGGACGTCAACGACCTCGGCCTGGCCGAGACGGTGGACCACCTCAAGGCGCTGGGCGCCGACGTGCACTCCGCGCACCTCGACGTCAGCGACCGCGCCGCCGTCCAGGCCTACGCCACGACCGTGGCCGAGCACTTCGGCGTGGTGCACCAGATCTACAACAACGCGGGCGTCAGCGGCGGCGGCACGGTGCTGGACAACGACTGGGAGTCCTACGACCGCGTACTCGGGATCAACCTGTTCGGCGTCATCCACGGCACCAAGGCGTTCCTGCCGCACCTGGTCGCCTCCGGTGACGGGCACGTCGTGAACGTCTCCAGCCTCAACGGGATCATGGGGCAGGGCGGGCTGAGCGACTACTGCGCCGCCAAGTTCGGCGTGCGCGGCTTCACTGAGAGCCTGCGCGGCGAGATGCTGCTCGCCCGGCACCCGGTCCAGGTGACCGTTGTGCACCCCGGCGGGGTCAAGACCAACATCGCCACCGCGGGCCTGGAATTCGCGCGGTCGCGGGGCGAACTGAGCCCGGAGGACGAGGCGCGGGTCCTCACCTACAACGAGAAGCTGCTGACGATGCCCGCCGAGCAGGCCGCGCGGATCGTGCTGGACGGGGTGGAGGCCGGCAAGCCGCGCGTGCTGGTCGGCCGCGACGCCAAGGTGTTGGACCTGCTCGTCCGCCTGGCGCCCCGGCTCTACCCGAGGTTGGCGGTCTGGTTCGAGCGGCGGATGTTCAGCGGTTGAGCGGAAGCCTTGCGGCGCAAGGCTTCCGCTCGGGACTACCGGTGGGCCACGGCGATGTTGTCGAACGCGGCGGCGGTGTTGAACACGCGCACACCGTTGGTACCGCTGGTGTAGCTCGTGTCGGTGACAGCGATCTTGGGTGTCGTCAGGTCGACGAACACCTTGATGGACGAGCCGACGGCTTCGACGCGGACGTGGTGCCTGCTCCCCGGCGCGATGGCCATCGGTGCTGAACCCAGCTGGGTCCAGTTGTTGTTCGCCTTGCCGAGCACGACCCGGCCGGATGCGCTGATGCCCGCGTAGTAGCCCCGGTAGGCGTCCACGCCGGTGGTCGCGCCGGTCGCGCGGAAGACGATCCCGCTGTCACCCTGAGTCGACTTCGGCGTGACGTCGGCGTCGAAGGTGAAGTCGGAGAAGTTGGTTTCCAGCAGCGCTTTCCCGCCCTGCGTCGACGAGGTGGAGTACCGGCCGCCCGCCGCCGACCAAGTGCCGCCGTAGGTCGTCCAGCCGAGGGCGTTGCCGTCGGCGAAGTCGTCCTGGACCTTCATCGTCACGGGCCGGATGGTGCCGTCCGGGTTGAAGGACATGCGGTCGTAGGACAACTGCCGGTCGTTGGCGCCGGTGCGGCTGAGCGGTCTGCGGTGGTAGACGATGTACCAGATGTCCGTGCCGGGGACGTTGAGCACGGAGTTGTGGCCGGAGCCCTTCGCCACGGCCGGGTCCTGGCTCAGCACCTTGCCGGCGTTGGTGAACGGCCCGGTCGGCGAGCCCGACACCGCGTACGACACGGAGTAGTTCGGTCCGCCCCAGTAGTCCTCGGACCACATGAGGTAGTACTTGCCGCCCCGCTTGAACATTTGCGGGCCCTCGGTGTAGTTCGACGGCGTGATCTCCTTGAACGTGCTGCCGTCGTCGAAGCGGCCGAGGCTGGTCATGTCCTGGTTGAGCTTGGCGACGTTGGCGTGCCCCCAACCGCCGTAGTACAGGTACGCCTGCCCGTCGGTGTCGACGAACACGTCCTGGTCGATGGGCTGGGCGCCGTTGACGAACTGGCCGACCAGCGGCTTCCCGACCGCGTCCCGGTAGGGGCCTGCCGGCTCGTCCGCCACGGCGACGCCGATGCCGCCCAGTTCGGTGTTGCCCTGGATGTCGTTCGCGCCGAAGTACAGGTAGTACTTCCCGTTCCGCTGCACGGGAGCGGGAGCCCAGACCGCCTTGGTCGCCCAGGACACGGCGGCGGTGGTGAGGACGTTGGCGTGCTTGGTCCAGTGGACCAGGTCGGGGGAGGAGAAGGCGTCCAGGTAGGTCTGCTCGGCGTACGGCCTCGACGACGTGGGGAAGACCCAGTACGTGCTGTCGTAGACCGCGACGTCGGGATCGGCGTACCAGCCGTCCACGAACGGGTTTCCCGCCTCCGCCGTGGCGTAGTCGGGTATCGCGGGGGAGGCTGCGGAGGGCGCGACCACGCCCCCGAAGGCCAGCGCGACGGCCGCGGCCGCTGTGGCGATCCTGCTGTGCCTGGTCAACTGCTCGTCCAATCTGCCGGTGGGATCGGGCGGCGACAGGTCCTTACAACGTTGTAAAAACCATGTGACCGATCCCAGCACGCTGCTGCCGCACTGTCCAGGCCCCTGAGCGGATTCGTCTCGACAAGCCAACGGACATCGGTCGAACGCCGTCAGCGGATCGCCGCGACCTCCGCCCGCCACAAGGTCTGCGCGTTCTCGTCCGCTCCCGCCAGCAGGTACACCGCGTCCCCGACCCGCACCACGGCCGTGACCGCGCCGCTCGGCCCGCTCACGTCGCGGACGGTCCACCTGCCGCCGTCGGCCCAGGCGACCTTCACCCGCCCGCCGTCGGGCACGAACTGGGTCAGCCGCCCGTCGACGTCGACCGGAGCAGCCAGCCGGTCGCGGTCGCCAACCGCGATCTGCGGCGGACCGGACAGGCGCACGGCGGTCCCGTCGGTCACCTGCCACACGGCCAGCTTCCCGTCGACCCATCCCGCGACACCGCACGTGCCGTCCCAGCAGCGCACCGCGACCGCCGCACCGGACTTGCCGGAGTCGGGCAGCGGCGTGCTGGTCCACCCGGTGTTGCCCGCTGCCGAGCGCCACACCGCGGGCTCCTGCCGACCGCCCGCGAGCCGCCACCCGGCGACCAGCGCGCCCGGCCCGGTCGTGGTCGCGGCGATCGGGAAGCCGAGCGACTCCGGGGTGTTCTCCAGCGCGGTGCCCGCGGAGCTCTGCCGCACCCACGTGTCGCCGTCGGCGGTCCACACGGCCACGTCCGAGCCGACCTTGAGGCTCTGCCAGCTGCCGATGAGCAACGGGCCGGAGGGCGTCCACACGGCGTCGTTCAACTCGCCAGCGCCCCACCCGCCGAACACGCTGAACCCCTGCTGCTTCTCGGAGATCCCGCTCAGCGTCCCGGTCCACGCGCTCCACCGGACGTTGCCGTGCGCGCCGCCGCGCTCGCCGCCGATGGCCAGCACCCGGTCGCCGTCCACGACGATCGAGTACCACCTGGCGAGCATTCCGTACGGTGTCGCCGCGGTCAGCGGGATGTCGCTGACCGCCCCGTCCGCGCCGCGCCGCAGCAGCGCGGGCACGACGGCCTGCCCGTCGCGGCGGGTCCCGATCAGCAGGTCGCCACCGGCCGCCGTCAGCACCACGGGTGACGCCCCAGCGGGCAGGTCGACCTTCGTGAACGACACCGGGGCCGGACCTTCCGGGGTGCTCGCCTCACATCCGGCGAGTACCACCGCCACCGTCATCGTTGCCGCCAGCACCGCTCGTCCGCGCATGCCGATCAGTATCGCCGCACCGGTATCCGGTAGTCACAGGTTCGCGATACTCCGCCGTCTGCCAATGCACGGTCAGGCGCGCACCGCGGTGACCACCGCCGTGGTGTAGCGGATCGCCAGGCTGCCTCCCAGTGCGTCGATGGCCGCGCCGATCCCGTCGACGACCTCGGCCAGCGCGGCAGGCGGGAGGAGGGTGTGGGTGCCCTGCGTGGGCAGCAGGTCGAGCCACTCGGCGCGGCTGTAGGTCTGCTCCCACTCGAAGTGCCACTGCTCCGGCTCGCCGAACGCCCCCGACTGCCCCATCCCGTCGGCGGCCTTGTCGCTCAGCGCCGAGTACCCGTCCGTGGGGGTGCGAGCCCACCGTTGGGCCAGCGAGTCGGGCAGCACGCGCTCGTAGACGGCGGCGAAGGCCTCGCCCGCCTCGGTCGGGAAGCTGCTGACGTTCCAGAACACCGCCAGCCGCCCACCGGGTCGGAGCACCTGCGCCGCCTTCGCTGCTCCGAGCACCGGGTCCACCCAGTGCCACGTCTGGCCTGCGACGACCGCGTGGAACGCCCGACCTGCCGGGTCCCAGGTCTCGAACGTCGCGACCTCGACGTCCAGGCCGCCGTGGCGGGCGAAGTCGGCCATCCGCGGGTCGGGTTCGACGCCGAGCACGCGGCAGCCCGCCGCCTGGAACTGCCGGGCGGCGATTCCGGTGCCCGTGCCGACGTCGACGAGGTCGGGGCCGGGGGACGCGGTGACGACCGCCTTGATCATCGCGTCGGGGTAGCGGGGACGGGTGCGGTCGTAGCGCTCGGGGTCCGAGCCGAAGGACTCCGCCATTTCTCGGGCTTGGTGCGATTCCGGAGTGGGCATGTGCCCACTATGAGTGGGCGCTTGCCCACTCGTCAACCCGGTCCAGGAGGGCAGAATGCGCGGTATGCCGACTGGGGTGACGATCCGCGCCGTGCGCGAGCAGCTCTTCGCCGCCGCCGAGCGCGTCCTGCTCGCGGACGGGCCGAGCGCGCTCACCAGTCGGGCGGTCACGACCGAGGCGGGCGTCGCCAAAGGCGTGCTGCACCGGCACTTCGACGACTTCGACGCGTTCCTCGCGGAGTTCGTGCTCGACCGCGTCGAGCGGATCGCCCCGCAGGCCGCCGCCCTGCGCGAGTCGGCGGGCACGGGCACCGTCGTGGACAACCTCACGGGCGCGCTGGCCGCGGTGTTCGAGTCGGCCGCCGTGGCGATCGTGCCACTCGTGACCTTCCGGGACGAGTTGCGCGCCCGCCTGCGGCAGACCTGGCCCGCGGGTGTCCCGGTGCTCACGGAGGCCGCGATCATGATCGGCGCCTACCTGACCGCGGAACGCGATCTCGGTCGGATCGCGGCGGCCGCGGACGTCGATGCGCTCGCACCCACGCTGATCGGTTCGGGGCACCTGCTGTTCGCCGACCGTGAATCCGCCCGGCCCGACGCGGCCGCCGTGCGCCGGATGGTCACCGCCGTCGTCGGCGGAGTCGTGCGCGAACCGTAGGCGGGTGCTCGGTGGTGGGGTGAGGGCTCCACCACCGAGCGGTCCTCAGCCCTCGACGCGGTGCTGCGTCCAGAAGGACGTCAGGTCCGTCGAGCCTGCCGCGGCCTGTGCCGCCGCCTTGAACTCGGCCGTCGTGGAGACCCCGTACCAGTGGGACTGGGCGTAGGTCTTCAGCAGGGAGGCCATGGCCGTCTCGCCGATGAGGCGGCGCAGGTCGTGCAGCGTGCACTTGCCGTAGTTGTAGATGACGGTGGAGTAGCGCGAGGAGTGCGCGTCCCAGTACGCCATCGAGTTGGTCAGCTTCTCCGCGCTCGACTGCCACGTGATGCCGCAGCCGCTACCGCTGATGCCCTTGTAGAGGTCGGTCGCGTAGTCGGTGAAGCTCTCGTCGAGCCACGGCGAGGTGTACTCGTCGTCGCCGACGATTCCGTAGAACCACTGGTGCGCCAGCTCGTGGGGGAGTGCCGTGGTCGAGACCAGGTCCAGCACGAAACCGGGGTACTCCATGCCGCCGAACCAGAAGTTGTTGTCCAGCACCACGTCCATCTCCTGGTACGGGTAGTCCCCGAACCGTCCGGAGTGGACGTCCAACGCGTCCTTCGCCAGCGTCAGCATGGAGTTGGCATCACCGCTGGAGATCCCGCTGACGCCGAACACGTTGACCTTGTACCCCTTGGCCGACGTGCCCGAGATCTTCGAGAACGGACCGGCCGCCCAGGCGAAGTCGCGGACCTTGGCCGCCGTGGCGCGCGTGGTCGTGGTGCTGCCGCTCGTCGTCTCGGTGGACGTGCCGGTGGCGGGCGTGAGCAGCGCCGTCGGGTGGACCAAGGTGACGTCGAAGTCGCTGATCAGCGAGTAGAACGACTCCCCGTTGTTGGTGTACGGGTCGAGGTGCCACCCCGCTCCGTCGCGGACGGCCAGCACCGGCAGGGCGTTGCCGATCATGTTGTACGCGCCGTCGCGGCCGAACCGGTCGGCCCCGCTGGGGACGACGATCTTGAGGTCGAACCCGACGGTCGCGGACTGGCCCTGCGCGAGCGGGCTCGGCAGGGCGATCTTCAGGGCGGTGCAGTTCACGCTGAGCGCGGACGGCGTGCCCCCGGTGACGTTCGTGACCGTGATCGGCGTCGTCGGGCAACTGCCGTGGTAGTTGTCCCACAGCCGCAGGTACACCTCGGGCAGCGCGGTCGCCGAGCCGTTGGTGAAGCTGACCGACTGGTGCCCGGTCCAGGTGTCGCCCGCCGTGTTCGACGTCAGGCTCACCGTGTACGCCGGGTTGATCGGGGTCCGCGTGGTGTCCGGCGGTGTGGTGCCGCCGACGGTCCAGGTGAACGTGGCGCTCCCGCTGTTGGCGGCCGGGTCCTTGGCCGTCACGGTCACGGTCGAGGTGCCCGCTGTCGTGGGCGCGCCGGTGATCCGGCCGGTGGCCGGGTCGATCGCCAGGCCCGCGGGCAGACCCGTGGCGCTGTAGGCGAGCGTGTCGCCCTGCGGGTCGGACGCCTGCACCGGCAGGGAGACCGACTGGCCGACCTGCGTGCTCTGGTTGCCGGGGCTGGTGACGGTGGGGCTCTGCGAGCCGCCCGCCGTGGTCAGGGCGAAGTCGTCGAGCAGGAAGTTGGTCACCAGGCTGGAGTCCTCGACCCCGG
>JBDSAJ010000768.1:0-27891 GCA_039922235.1 Umezawaea sp. | reverse complement strand
CGAACCTGTCAGCAGGGTCGGAACACTCACCACATCGACCACACACTCACTCAATCGACACCCAAGCGCAACAGTTCAACACCCCTTGCGGTGCGCCTCGGTGGCGAACAGACCACCCGCCACGGCGACCGCCGGGCCTGCCGACGCGTCGACCACCAGCACGTCCCCGGCCTGCGCCCGGTCGAGCCCTTCCAGCACCGACATCAGGTCGCCATCGGACCGCACGGTCACCGCGCGACCGGCCACGGTCCCAGTGCCCGCCAGGCGACGGATGCCGTGGTCCAGCGTCGGCAGGCTCTTGTCCGCGTCGCTGACGACCGAGACCGGCAGGAGGCGGACGCGGGTCAACAGGCTGTCGAGTTCCATGCCGGAACCCTGGCCAGGCGTCGATCCGATCAGATCACGTACAGCCACCACTCCCCGCAGTCGGTACGACACCGAGGATCGATGCCGACGGCCACCCTACAAGTGGATCTCCGGGGTACTGCCGATCCCGGTCCGGGTGGCCACGGCGTGGCAGGCGCCGTAGCCGTCGGCGCGGGCGACGATGCGGCCCGCTTCGAGGCGGACGGCGGTCTCGGTGTCGTTGTGGACGGTGGGCACGCCCGCGGCGGCGGCCAGGAAGCCGTGCTCGTCGTTGACGATCCGCAGCCGTGGCCACGCCGAGCGTGGGACGGATCGCAGGTGGTGGCGCAGTTCGGTGACGGCGAGCCGGACCAGCGGTGCGAGTTCGTCTGGCTGGTCGCTGACCACGACGGCGGTCACGTCGGTGGCCGACCGCAGCGCGTCCTCGATCCCGGACAACCGGTGCACGCCCAGCACCGCCACGACCCCGTCGGCGGGCACGGGCTCGTCGAGCAGCAGGTCGACCGCGGACGACGGTGGCTGCCACGGCTCGTCCGCGGCACGGGCGGCGGTGGCGATCGGCGGGGTGAACCACCGGTCGTCCAGGTCGAGGTCCGCGAGCTGCTCGCAGACCCGCACGACGTTGAAGATCTCGCCGAAGCCGGGTGCGGCGGCGGCGAGGGTGCTCGCGCCGTGCAGGGTGGTGAGCGCGGCCTCGGCGACGCGCACCAGCCGTCCGGCGGACGGGTCGAGTCGTTCCAGTGCGAGGCCGAGCACGACGGCGTCGAGCATCAGCAGTTGGGCGAACGGGCGGCGGACGACCTCGTCGGCCATGATCTCGGGCACCAGGTCGACGCCCAGTCGAGCGTCGCCGGGGCCGGAGTCGGTCGACATCGGGAGCCCGGCGACCCACGTGCGGGCTAGGGCACCCAGTGCTTCGCGGACGGTGAGGCCCGGCTCGTGGACGGGGGTGTGCTCGGCGGCGTCGGCCAGCACGGCGAAGTACAGGGCCCGCTTGCCGGGGAAGTTGGAGTAGACGGCGCCGCGGGTCAGTTCGGCGCGTTCGGCGATGCGGTCGATCTTCGCGTCGCGGAACCCGCGCTCGGCGAACTCGGCCCTGGCCGCGGCCAGCACCTTGGCGCGGTTGCGCTCCTGCGTCTCCGCCCTGGTCAGCCGGGCCATCGTCCTCCTACCGCTGTCGCGAACATCAAGATACCGCCGTCGGTGCGAAGAAGTTCTCCCCGACTTGTCGATGTGACGGCCCGGTGTTCGTGTAAGTGGTGACAGGCCGACACGAGGAGGACATCCGATGCAGCAGTACCTGCTCAACGTCTACCAGCCCGACGGTCCGGTACCCGCCCCGGACGTGCTGGCGCAGATCATGACCGACCTCGCCGCACTCGAGGACGAGCTGCGCGCGGCGGACTCGTGGGTGTTCAGCGCGGGGCTGTTCCCGCCGGACACGTCGACCGTGGTCCGCGTCGCGGACCACGGGGTGCTGACCACCGACGGCCCGTTCGTCGAGGCCAAGGAGCACATCGGCGGGTTCACCGTCATCGCCGCGCCCGACCTGGACGCCGCGCTGGAGTGGGCGGGCAAGATGGCCCGCGCCAGCACGCTGCCGATCGAGGTCCGGCCCCTGCAGGGCGAGGTCTGATGGTCGACGTCGCCCGCGTCTTCACCGAGGAGCACGGGCGCGCGGTGTCCGTCCTGGTCCGCGTCTTCGGCGACATCGACATCGCCGAGGACGCGGTACAGGACGCCTTCGCCACCGCCGTCGCGCGTTGGCCCGCCGACGGCGTCCCGCCGAGCCCCGCCGGGTGGATCATCACCACGGCCCGCAACCGGGCGGTGGACCGGCTGCGCCGGGAGGCCTCCCGCGACGACCGGCACGCCCAGGCCGCCCTGCTGCACGCCCAGGACGAGCCCGTACCGGAGGGCCCCGTGCACGACGACCGGTTGAGGCTGATCTTCACCTGCTGCCACCCCGCGCTGAGCCCCAGCGCCCGCGTGGCGCTCACGCTGCGGCTGCTCGGCGGGCTGAGCACCGCCGAGATCGCGCGGGCGTTCCTGGTGCCGGAGTCGACCATGGCGCAACGGCTGGTGCGGGCGAAGGGCAAGATCCGCGACGCCCGCATCCCCTACCGCGTGCCCGCCGGGGCCGACCTGCCCGAACGGCTCCGGGCCGTGCTGGCCGTGGTGTACCTGGTCTTCAACGAGGGCTACTCGGCCGTGGACCGCGGCGACCTGTGCGCGGAGGCCATCCGGCTCGGCCGGGTGCTCGCCGAACTCCTGCCCGACGAACCGGAGGTCATCGGCCTGCTCGGGCTGATGCTGCTGGTCCAGTCCCGCCGGGCCGCCCGCACCACCCCGTCCGGCGATCTCGTGCTGCTGGCCGACCAGGACCGCGGCCGGTGGGACGCCGACCTGGTCGCCGAGGGCCGGTCGCTGGTGCGGGAGTGCCTGCGGCGCGGCAGGCCGGGGCCGTACCAGATCCAGGCGGCGATCAACGCCGTGCACAGCCAGGCACCGACCGACTGGTGGCAGGTAGTCGCGCTGTACGACCAGCTCATGGCGGTCGCGCCGAGCCCGGTGGTCGCGCTGAACCGGGCCGTCGCGGTCGCCGAGGTCGACGGCCCCGACCCCGCGCTCGCCCTCGTCGACGCGCTGGACCTGGAGGGCTACCACCTGTTCCACGCCGTGCGCGGCGACCTGCTGCGGCGACTCGGCCGCGACGGGGAGGCGCGCACGGCGTACGAAGCCGCGCTGGCCCGCACCGACAACCCCGCCGAACGGCACCTGCTGCAGCGCCACCTGGCGAAGACCGGCTACTGACCGGCCAGGTCCAGCCCGCGCGCGGCCAGCTCCTCGCGCAGCAGCCGCAACGCCTTCGGCCCGAACCCGTGCAGCTTCAGCAGGTCTGCGCCGGTCGCGCCGGTCAACTCGTCGAGTCTGGTGTACCCGGCGCTGTCGAGAGCGCGACGGGCGGGCGCGGGGAAGCTATCGGGCAGATCCATGACCTTCAGCCTGTTGGGTCGGACCGGATAGCGCAACAAGCTAGGCGACCAAGACCTCCACCTTGGTGAGCAGTTCCGCGGGCGAGGGCATCGCGGCCATCTCCGCCCGCACCTCACCCGCAGCGACGCGGAGCCGGTCGTCGCCGATCAGTTCCCGGACGAGGTCGGCGGTCACGTCGTCCGGGGCGCAGCTCAGGCCGATGCCGCGTGCCACGACCGCCGCCGCGTTGATCGGCCGGTCGGTGGCGCCGTCGTGGGGCAGGACCAGTTGCGGGACGCCCGCGTCGACGGCGGCGTACAGGCTGCCGGAACCGCCGTGGTGCACGACGGCGGCACAGGTGGGCAGCAGGGTGTTGAGCGGCAGCCAGCCCTCGGCGCGCACGTTCGGCGGCAGGTCGCCGAGCTTTGGCAGGTCGGGCGGGTCGATGGCCAGCACGAACTCGGCGTCCACCCGCGGTGCGAACGCGATGATCCGCTCCAGCGCGCCGATGCCGCCGGGCCGCTTGCCGACGAGGGTGCCGACGGTGACCGCGATCCGGGGCCGTTCGGGTGGGTGCACCGCCCAGTCGGGCAGCACCGCGCCGCCGTTGTACGGCACGGACCGCATCAGCCACCCGTCCCGGCCCGCGGGGGCGAGGCTGGGCGGCACGATGTCGATCCACGGCGAGTCGTCCACCAGGTCGGGCACGCCGTGGCGGGCCAGCGCCGCCGACATGTGGCGGAACTGCCCGGCGAGTTTGCCGGGTTCGATGCCCAGGTCGTGGCGCACGCACGGCACGCCGAGGACCCCGGCGACGAGCCTGCCGAACGGGGCCAGGCGTTCGTGGACCACGACGTCCGGGCGCCACGCCTCGGCGTGGGCGACCGCGCCGTCGGCCACCCACTCGGCCCAGGTGCCGAACAGCGCGCCTTCCAGTTCCTCCGACTGGTCACCCGCCACGATGCGCCCGTGCAGGTCGGGCTCCTTGGCCGCGAAGTCGACGAACAGGCTGCGCTGCGTCATCCCCGGCGCGATGTCGACCACGGGCAGTCCCGCCCGTGCGGCCTCCCCCATGCTCTCGCCGAACGTGGCCACCAGCACCTCGTGGCCTGCGGCCCTGGCCGCCCAGGCGATCGGGATCAGCGGGAACAGGTGGCCGAGCGAGGGCAGGGAGGCGAACAGGACGCGCATCGAACTCCGTTCAACGGGCCAGCAGGGTCATCGTCACGCCGGGCGCGAGTTCGCGCACACCGGTCTGGACGAAGCCCCGGCGGCGGTAGAGGGACAGGGCGGGCAGGTTCGCGGTGCCGGTGGACACGACCGCGCGGTCGTGCGGCTCCAGTTCGTCCAGTGCGTCGAGCAGGGCGCTGGCGATGCCGGACCGGTGCGCCCGCGGGTGCACCACCAGGCGGCAGATGTCGAGCGTGCCGTCGTCCAGCCGGACCCACGACACCGCGCCGGTGAGGTCTTCGGTGCCGAGGAACGACTCGCCGCAGGCGCGCAGGTCCTCGATCGACTCGTGCAGCGGCGGGATCTCGTCGAACCCGATCAGCTCGGCCTCCACCGCGTACGCGGCGCGTTGCAGCTCCCACGGCCCGCGCAGGGTGTCGTCGTCGGACAGGTCGAGCCTGCGGATGGAGATCGTCACAGATCCACCGTAGTCGGCGTGCCACCGAAAGGGATGGTTCGCTATTTATCCCTATCTATCCCTATTCGGGGAACGATGAGGTACTTTGGGGAACATGTCCCCAGAGTTCTACTCCGTCGAACAGGTCGCCGAGAAGCTCGGCCTGCACGTGCGCACGGTGCGCAACTACGTCCGCGACGGCAGGTTGAAGGCCGTCCGGATCGGCAAGCAGTACCGCGTCGCCCGTGAAGACCTCGACGCGCTGGTCGGCCACGAGCCGCCGACCGCGCGGTACGTGGAGGTGTCCAGCGTCGTCCGGATCGACGGCATCGACGCGCACGGCGCGAGCCGCCTCACCACGATGCTGACGGCGATGGTCAACGTGCCGCGCGACGACGACGGCCCGCTGCGCATCGAAGCGGTGCACGATCCGGCGCGGGCCACCCTGAAGATCATCGTGCTGGGCAGCGCCAGCACCACGGCCGAACTGCTCAAGGTCGTCGACCACCTCACCGGGGAGATCGGGTGAACGGCGTCTACCGCACGGAGGCGGGCGGGCGCGCCGTTCGCGAGCAGTACCGCGCCGTGCTGGAGCAGTGGCCGGTCGAGGCCGAGCACGTGCGGCTGCCGACCCGCGCCGGTGAGACGTTCGTGGTGGCCAGTGGCCCGGTCGACGCGCCGCCGCTGGTGGCGCTGCACGGGAGTGGCGGCAACGCGACCACGTGGCTGGCCGACATCGCGACCTGGGCGCCGCACCTCAGGGTGTACGCGGTCGACCTGATCGGTGAACCGGGCCTGAGCGCGCCGACCCGGCCCGAACTGGGGTCGGAGGAGTTCGCCGGGTGGCTGGACGACGTGTTCGCCGGGTTGGGGCTGGAGGCGGCGGCGGTGCTGGGGATGTCGCTGGGCGGGTGGCTGGCCGTGGACTACGCGAGCCGCAGGCCGGAACGGGTGACGAAGCTGGCGCTGATCGCGTCCGCCGGGATCGGCAGGCGAACGCACGGGTGGTTGCTGCCCGCGCTGCCGTACTTCGTCATGGGCGACTGGGGGCGGCGGCGGATCGTGCGGATCGTGACCGGGGCCGACCTCGGGCCGGTGCGGGCCGCGATCGCCGCCACGTTCCGGCACTTCCGGCCGCGGACGGAGATCCCGGTGTTCGACGACGCGGTGCTGCGGTCCTTGACGATGCCGGTGCTGGCCGTGGTCGGCGGTCGGGACGTGATGATCGACTCCCGCGCGACCGCGCGACGGCTGGCGGCCCTCGTGCCGCACGCCGATGTCCGGGTGGTGCCCGAGGCCGGGCACCTGGTGGTCGGCCAGGCCGACGCGGTGCTGGGGTTCCTGCTGTGAGCGGGGTGCTGGTCCTGCCGGTGGACGGGCCTCGGCTGCGCACCGAGCAGGACGCGGTGGACGTGATCGGGGAGGTCTGGTCCGCGGGCGCGGACACGGTCGTCCTGCCGGTGGAACGGCTGGACGACGGGTTCTGGACGCTGAGCACGCGGATCGCGGGCGGGATCATCGGGAAGTTCGCCGTCTACCGGGTGCGACTGGTGGTCGTGGGCGACATCTCCGCACGGCTGGCCGCGAGCGCGACGCTGCGCGCGTTCGTCAGCGAGATCAACCGCGGCCGTGAGGTGTCGTTCGTGGACGAGTTCGCGGGCTGAGCCGTTGGCGTTGCGCGCAGGCGTGATCGGCGACCGCCTACAGCGCGAGCATCGCCGCGGCGACCTCGTCGACAGCCGCGGCGGGGATCGCGGTCGCGGCCTGTTCGAGCACGAGCAGCCGCGCGCCGGGGATCTCGCGTGCGAGCGCCTCGCCGTTGCCGACCGGGAAGAACGGGTCGCGGCGACCGTGCACCACGAGCGCCGGTATCGCCAGTCGGGGCAGGCGCTCACGCCAGCGCGGCGTGCAGTCGAGCTTGGAGAACACCATGCCCAGCTGGTTCGCCATCCCGACCGCGGGCTCCGTGCCCGGCGTGCGGTCGAAGATGCGTTCGGCGCTTGCGCGTGCGGCGGCGGGGTCGTCGCCGAGTACCTCCGCGCCGGCAGCGGCGAACTCCGCCACGGCGGCGCGGTCCGACCAGTCGGGCATCGGGTGCGAGAACAGCCGGGCCATCGTCGCCGCGTCGTGGTCGGGCAGGTCGTCGTCGACCGGGCCCGGTGCCACGGGCCGTGTCCCGGCGAGGGTGAGGCCGGAGAACACGTCCGGGTGGTCGAGCGCGGCGACCTGGGCGACCATCCCGCCGACTCCGATGCCCGCCAGGTGCGCCGGCCGGTCGTCGAGTCCGCGGGCGAGCGCCGCCGCGTCGGCCGCGAGGTCGCGCAGCGTGTACGCCGGCGCCTCGGGGTCAATAGTCGTCGACGCGCCGGAGTCGCGCAGGTCGTAGCGCACGACGTGACGTCCGCCGCGAGCGAGCGCCTCGCAGAGCGCGTCGGGCCAGGAGAACATGGTCGTGCTACCCGCGAGCAGCACGAGCGGCGCCCCCGCATCGCCGAAGTGCTCGACCCCGAGCGTGACGCTGGCGGGCGTGCGGAACGAGTCGACCGTCGAATGCATCGCCAACCCCCAGGACAGTTGCGTGACCGCGGCATACGCTACGCGCGACCCCTCGCCCGCAGGTCAGCCGTATTCACCCGAAATTCCTTGATCTTGTCGGCGTATGCGGCGAGCACGGCTGAGGGCACCCAAACTCCGCGTACCAACTGAACGCAGCGTGGGAGCCTTGTGGCCAACGCGTCGCCCGGTGACTCCAGTCGAGCGGCCCCGGCCCGGTGCGTATGCAGCGAGCTGCGACAGGAGGAACGCGAACGATGCGGTTGTCACCTTCACTCAAGCTCGACCTGTCCGAGCACTGGATCAACACCGCCAAGGGGTCTGGCGACCAGGAACTACCGCCGATGGTTCGGGCCAGGTGGGTGGCGTTCGCTCGCCAGGCCCGACGCAGCCGCAACGGGTACTTCGTCCTGGAAGGCTTCGCCCTGGTCAGCGCTGCGGCTGTGCCCGCTTCGGTCGCCATTGGCGCGAGCCTGGCAGTTCCGGCGATGCTGGGCGCGCTCGTGGTCGTCCTGAGCGGGCTGCGTCAGCTGTTCAGATTCCACGAGGAGTGGATCAGCGCTAGCCAGACCCGGTACGCCATCGAACGGGAGATCGCGCTGTTCGTCGCCGGACATCAGACGTACCAAGGGGCACATGCGACGGCGAGCCTGATTCTCACGATCGAAGACATCGCGGCCGCAGACGGAGCGCGCTTCGCCCAACGGCGCGAACGCGCGTCCGAACTCCTTGAGCCCGACCGAACATGACGGTGTGGCACGCGGGGTGATCGGTCGGGACGACCTGGTGGACGTGGTGCGGGCCGGGCTCGGGCGGGGGCTGGTCGGGGTCGAGCGGTTGACCGGCGGCACCTCCAAGGGCGTGTACCGGCTGTGGCTGGACGACGGGTCGACCGCCGTGGCCTACCGGTGGGACGCGGCGGAGAACTACTGGTCCGACGACGCCGGTGGGGCCGAGCTGTAGCCGCGCACGCTGGAACAGTTCGGCGACGCGCTGCGCATGATGGCGGAGCAGACCGGGCCGCCGCCGGAGCGGCCGTGCGAGGAGGCGTTGCTGGCGCGGGCGTTGGTGGACCTCGGCGAGGCGGCCGACAAGGTGCAGCGGAATCGGGGCCGTGCGCGAGCGGTTCGACGGGCTCGTGCGCGACCTGGCCGACGCGGTGGAGCCTCGGGTCCGGCACGGGCTGGTGCACGGCGAGCTCGGGCCGGAGCACGTCCTCGTCGGTGACGGCGGGGAACCGGTGGTCATCGACATCGAGGGGGCGTCGTTCACCGACGTCGAGTGGGAGCACGCCTTCCTCGGCTTCCGGTTCGGCGAGCGGTACCGGTGGCTGGAGGTGGACGGCCTGGACGAGCACCGGGTGCAGTTCTACCGGCTCGCGCTGCACCTGTCACTGGTGGCGGGGCCGCTGCGGCTGCTGGACGGCGACTTCCCCGACCGGGGTGGAATGCTGCGGATCGTGGACGCGAACATCGAGCACGCACTGGGGTACCTGCGATGAGGGTCCTGTTCAGCTTCGTCGGCGGCAACGGGCACTTCCAGCCGATGGTGCCGGTGGCGCGCGCGGTGGCGGCGGCCGGTCACGAGGTGGCGTGCACGGGTGAGCCGTCGATGCGGGCGATGATCGAGGCGGCCGGGTTCACCGCGTTCCCGTCGGGCCCGGACCACGGGGCGTCCGCGGAGCGGCGGCCGTTGCTGCCGCTCGACCGCGACCGCGAGCAGCACGACGTGCGGGAGGGGTTCGCCCGCCGGACCGCGCCGCAGCGGGCGGACGACGTGCTGGCGCTGTGCGAGCAGTGGCGTCCGGACCTGGTGGTGTGCGACGAGATGGACTTCGGCGCGATGGTCGCGGCGGAGCGGTTCGGGGTGCCGCACGCGTCGGTGCTGGTCATCGCATCCGGGTCGTTCGTCACGCCGGAGTTGGTCGCCGAGCCGCTGAACGAGCTGCGCGCGGCGCACGGCCTGCCCGCCGACCCGGCGATGGCGATGCTGAGCCGCCACCTCGTGCTGGCCCCGTTCCCGCCGCTGTTCCGCGACCCGGCGTTCCCACTGCCCGCCACCGCGTTCTCGTTCCGGGTAGCCACCGACGGCCCGCCGCCCACGCCGATCACCACACCGGACGACGTGCCGACGGTGTACTTCACGCTCGGCACGATCTTCAACACCGAGTGCGGCGACCTGTTCACCCGCGTGCTGGCCGGGCTGCGCGAACTGCCGGTGCACATGGTGATGACCGTCGGCGGCGGGATCGACCCGGCCGAGTTCGGGCCACAGCCGCCGCACGTGCGGATCGAGCGGTACCTGTCGCAGGACACCGTGCTCCCCCGCTGCTCCGTCGTCGTCTCCCACGGCGGCTCCGGCACCGTGCTGGGGTCGCTGGTGCAGGGTGTGCCGTCCGTGGTGATCCCGATGGGCGCCGACCAGCTGGACAACGCGGCCCGCTGCGTCGCGCTCGGTGTCGGGGTGTCGCTGCACGCCGAGCACGCCACGTCGGAGGAGATCCGGGACGCCGTTGCCGCCGTGCTCGCCGACCCGGCCTACCGGCTCGGCGCGGAACGGGTCCGCGACTCCGTCGCCGCGCTGCCCGACCAGACCCAGGTGGTGGCGCTGCTGGAAAAGCTGGTGGCACCCGTCGCCGAGCAGATCGGTTAGCTAGCTCGGGCGGATCGCGGCTTCGACGTGGGTGAGGTGGGCGGCGAGGATCTCGTCGAACGCAGCACGGCGGTCTCCCCGGAGGGGGCGGACGTCGCGGGCGAAGTGGGCCAGGGCCGGGAAGCGTTCGGGGTCGGCGCCGATCACCGCGACGCGGAACAGTTCCATGCCCTGTTCGTGCTCCTCGGGGGTGAGGGTGCTGAGCCCGGCCTCGGAGGCGATCAACGTGGCGATGAGGACCGCGATCCGGTGGTAGTGCGCCGGGATCTGCTCGTCGGGCAGTCCCGACGCGGCTCCGTATACCGACCATAGCGGTGACCTCCACGGACCACGCCACAAGCCGAAGGCCCTTGCCTCGCCCGAGCTGCGATAGCCCGCGGGCATGAGCAACGGCGAATCTGGGCGGTTCCTCCTGCGCGGGCCGCGAGGAATCTGGATCATGGGAGGGGGTGTTCTTCGCCCGCGTCGAGGAGTTCGGTCACGAGCCGACGGGCGTACGCGGCGTCGAGTCCGGCCGGGCGGAAGAGGATGCGGTACATCATGGGGGCGACCACGCGGTCCATCGCCGTCTCGACGTCGGGAGTGTTCTCCTCGCGGCCGATCGCGCGGGCGAGCACGACGTCGATCTGTTCGGCCGCGTAGGCCGAGCACCGACCGGCGTTGCTGCCGTCCGGGTCGCCGAGCAGAGCGTCACGGATGTAGGCGCGGCCGGAGGGGGACGACATCTCGTCGAGGAACTGTTCGGCCCAGGCCGTCAGGTCGGACAGCAGGTCGCCGTGGTCCTCCGGCGCGGTGTCGGGCCGCAGGCGCTCCACCGCGACGTCCGACAGCAGCTCCTGAAGGTCTCCCCAGCGGCGGTAGATCGTCGAGGGGGTGACTCCGGCGCGCTGGGCGACCAGCGGGACGGTCACCGCGTCGCGGCCCCGCTCCGACAGGATTTCGCGGACAGCGGTGTGCACCGAAGCCTGGACCCTTGCACTGCGCCCACCGGGGCGCACCATCGGCTTACGACTCATGACCCCACCTTTTAAAGCGCAGTTCTTGCGTTTAGGAGGAGCATGCCGGCTCGACGGCCGCGCCAGGGCCCCCTCGCCGGTCTCCTCGCTGCGGGCATCCGGTCCTGATCCCGACCGGAGCCACCGGTCCGGAACCGTCCGGCCCGCACGCCGCTCTCAGCCGACCGGCGCGAGCGACCGGGCGGACTGCGTCCGCTCGTAGGCGTGGCCCACCCGCAGCAGTTGCCGCTCGCCGAAGGGCCGCCCGAGCAGCTGCATGCCGATCGGCATGCCCGCCGTGTCGTGGCCCACCGGGACGGACAGAGCGGGCACTCCGGTGATGTTGGCCGGGGAGGACAGACGCACGTAGGCGTCGGAGACGGCCTCGGTCGAGCCGTCGGACCAGGTGACGCTCTCCTGACCGGCCTTCACCGCGGTCATCGGGACCGCCGGGGCGGCGATCACGTCGGCCTTCTCCAGAATGCGGGCCCATTCCTCCCGCATGAGCGTCCGGGAGCGCTGGGCACGCAGATAGTCGCCCGCGCCCATCAGCTCACCGGCCTCCAGGAGGATGCGGACGTCCGCCTGGTACAGCTCGGGGACCGTGCGCAGCGTGCCCTCGTGGTAGGCGGTGGCCTCCGGCACCATCAGCCCCCACTGGGTGGCCTGGATGTACCGGGTCATCGGGATGTCGATCTCGACGAGATGGGCGCCGAGCGTCTCCAGCTGCGCGATGCCCCGGCGGACGGCGGTCTCCACCTCCGCGTCGACATGGTCGAAGTAGTAATTGCGCGGCACCCCGACGCGCACGCCCGCCAGGTCCGGCTCCCGTTCCGGCCGGTGGTCGACGGCGGAGGTGTCCACCGAGGCGGGGTCGCGCGGGTCGTGCCCGGCGAGGACGTTCAGGACCAGGGCCGCGTCCTCGACGGTGCGGGTGACCGGGCCGACGTGGTCCAGCGACCAGGACAGTGACGTGACGCCGTGGCGCGGCACCAGCCCGTAGGTCGGCTTGAGGCCGACGACCCCGTTCAGCGCGGCGGGAACCCGGATCGACCCGCCGGTGTCGGTGCCGAGGGCGAAGGTCGCCGCCCCGGCCGCCACCGCGACGGCGGACCCGCCGCTGGAGCCTCCCGCGACCCGGCCACGGTCCCAGGCGTTGCCGGTCTGCGGGGTGGTCAGGCCGTAGGCGAACTCGTGGGTGTGGGTCTTGCCGACCAGGACGGAGCCTGCGGCCCGCAGCCGGGCGGCGACCGTGCTGTCGGCGGCGGCGCGGTGGCCGGCCCGGACCCGGGAACTGGCGCTGGTGGGCGAACCGGCGACGTCGATCAGGTCCTTGAGCCCGGCCGGGACGCCGTGCAGCGGCCCCCGGAACATGCCGCGGGCCGCTTCCTGCTCGGCCTCCCGCGCCGCGGGCCTGCTCAGCGGTGACCGCGACGTACGCCTCGACGTGCGGGTCCACCTGGTCGATGCGTTCGAGGACCGAGTCCACCAGCTCGACGGGGGACAGCCGGCGGGCCCGGATCTGCTGCGCGGCGTCGGCGAGGGTCAGCTCATACGGCTGCATCGTGCTTCTCCTTTCCGGCGCGGTAGGCGCCGGCGGGCGGGGTGTCCCCGAAGTCCAGCTCACGCAGGACCGAGACGACGGAGTGGATGTGGTCGGCGGTGGCGGCGACCGCGGCGTGGCGGTCATCGGGCAGCGGAAGTCCGGCACGGGCGGCCCAGCGAGCGGCCTCGAGCGGCGTGAGTTCAACGGAGGACACAGGCTTCTCCTGATCAGGGACGTGGCGACGAAGCACCTCGTAGCAAAAGCTAACGGTTTGCTTTAACTCGACCGTAGGCCTACGGTCGAGTTAAAGCAAATACATTGCATTTACGGAAGGAGTCCTATGCCCGGCGTCATCTCCGACGTACAAGCGCTGGCCGACGCGCCAGCGATCTCCGACGCACCCGCGCACATCGCTCATCAGGCCACCCGCACCCGTACGAGGAGGCGCACGGCTTCCTTCGCCCTCGACGTGTCGATACTCGCGGCCCTCCTGGCCGCGTCCAGCGCTCCGACCCCGCTCTACCCTCTCTACCAGGACCAGTGGGGGCCTCTCCGCGCTCGCCGTCACCGTGGTCTTCAGCGCGTACGCCCTGGCCCTGTTGCTGGCCCTGCTCACCACCGGAGCGCTCTCCGACCACCTGGGGCGACGCCCCGTCCTGGCAGGCGCCCTGCTCATGGCGGCCGCCTCCATGGTCCTCCTGGCCTCAGCGGACGGCGCGGGCTCCCTGACCATCGCCCGTGCCCTGCAAGGAGCGGCCACCAGCGCCGCGGGCGCGGCGCTCCTCGACCTGGAGAACCCCCGGCGCCAGGGCCGATCCGCCCTGGCCAACAGCGTCACCCCGGTCGCCGGCATGGCCACCGGCGTGCTCGTCTCCACCCTGCTCGTCCGTTTCGCCCCCGCCCCCACCGTCACCGTCTACGTACTGCTGGCGGCGTTGTTCCTCGCCCAGGCGATCGCGGCCACCTTCACCACGGAGACGGCCCACCGCCGCGCGGGAGCGCTGCGGTCGCTGCGCCCGCGGGCCGGCGTCCCGCCCCCGGTCCGCCGCACCCTGCTGGCCGCGGGCGCCGCTGTCGGCACCGTCTGGGCGCTGGGCGGCTTCTACTCCTCCCTCGGCCCGGCCCTCGTAGGCCTGGTGGCCCCCGACGCCCCGCAAGCAGCCCGTGGCATGGTCTTCTTCACCCTCAGTGCCACCGCCGCGCTCACCGTATGGGCGCTGCGGCGCAGGCCGCCCCGCGCCACGGCGATCGGCGGCTGCCTGTCCGTCCTGCCCGCCGCGGCCCTGACCCTGAGCGGTCTGCACGGCGCCGGGCTGCCCGCCGTCTACGGCGGCGCGGTGCTGGCCGGCATCGCCTTCGGCGCCGTTTCCCAGGGGGCGCTGCGTATGCTCCTCGCCTCGCTCGACGAGCGGGACCGCGCCGCGACACTGGCCGCCTGCTACATCCTCAGCTACCTCTCCATGAGCCTGCCCGCCGTCGCCGCGGGCGCCGCCACCCAGCACTACGGGCTGGGGGCCACCTCACACGCCTACGCCATCACCGCCGCTCTCCTCGCTCTGGCGGCCCTGGCGGCACTCACCGCGTCACGACGCGTAGCGGCCCGCCCCGAAACCGACCGCTCCTACTGAAGAGAACAAGGGAAACGACACACAATGCACACCTCCCCCGCCACCCCCCCCATCCCCTCCTGGACGGTGGGCGGCGTCACCGTCCACCGCATCGACGAGGTCGCCCTGCCGCCCGCGACCGGACCCTGGCTGCTTCCCGACGCCACACCTGAGGTGGTGACCGCCCAGGACTGGCTGCATCCCCACTTCGCCGGCCAGGACGGGATTCTGCACATCGACAGCCACAGCTTCGCGTTCGTCGTGAACGGGTTGCGCGTTCTCGTCGACACCGGCATCGGCAACGGCAAGGAGCGGGCCAACCCGGCCTGGCACAACCTGCGGACCGACTTCCTGGAGCGCCTCACCGCCGCCGGTTTCCCCCCGGACTCCGTCGACCTGGTGATCCTCACCCACCTGCACGCCGATCACGTCGGCTGGAACACACGGCAGATGAACGGCGAATGGGTCCCCACCTTCCCCAACGCCCGCTACCTCACCTCCCACGCCGAGCGGGAGTTCTGGGCCACGTACGACATGGAGGAGGCACGCGAACAGATGTTCCGCGACTCCGTGATCCCGGTCGAACAGGCGGGTCTGCTGAGCACGGTCGACGTACCGCACAAGGGGGCCGAGATCGCTCCCGGCCTGCGCTTGGTCCCGACACCCGGCCACACCCCCGGCCACGTCGCGGTGGAACTGACCAGCCAGGGTGAGACGGCGCTGATCTCCGGCGACTGCGTCCACCACCCCGTCCAGCTCGCCCACCCCGTCATCGGCGCCTGCGTCGACATCGACCCGCGGCAGTCCGAGGCCACCCGCCGCGAGCTGCTCGGCTCCCTCGCCGGCACGGACACCCTCCTCCTCGGCACCCACTTCGCACCGCCCACCGCCGGCCGCGTGGTCGCCCACGGGGACGCCTACCGGCTGGATCCCGTCCCCGCTTCCTGATTGCCGTTGCCACGCCGTCTCGGTCACCGCAGGTATGGCCCAGCCCCTAGGACCCCACCAGGGCCGCTCCTCTCGAATTCGCCGCCGAGGTCGAACACGCCAGGGACAAGTACGCGAAGGGCGTCTACGTACGGGGGATAGCCGGCTCGAGTCGATGGGTTTCCCGCGCTGCGTCCTGCCGTCAGACCGGCTTGTGCGCTATCAGGTACGCCTGCTGGGTCTTCTCCGGGCCCGCCGGTTCGCGCACGAGCCGCGCGTCCATGGCGAACCCGGACCGCTCCAGCAGGTCCGCGACCAGTTCGGGCTTGCGGCGGTAGGCGTCGAGGGCCACGTCATGGCCGAAGGCTTGGGACACGTGCACGGTCTCGTCACCGACCTGGAACACCAGCAGCACGGCCCCGCCGGGCACCAGCACCCGGAGGAACTCGGCGAACAACGCGGGCAGCAGGTCGGCCGGAACGTGGATGATCGAGTACCAGGCCACGATCCCGGCGAGGCCGCCGTCGGGCAGGTCGAGTGCGAGCATCGACCCCACCTCGAACCGCAGGTCCGGGTAGGTCTGGCGGGCGACATCGACCATCCCCGGCGACAGGTCGACACCGAACGCGTCCACGCCCAGGCCGTGCAGGTGCGCGGTGACCCGGCCGGGGCCGCAGCCGAGGTCGGCGACCGGACCGCCGGTGATCCGCTCGGTGAACGCGGCGAGCATGGCCCGGTCGAAGGTCTTGGTCGCCATGATGTCGCGGGTCTCGTCGGCGTACTCGACGGCGACAGCGTCGTAAGAGGAGCGGGTGTCGCGCAGGAAGGCGGGTTCGGTCACGGGCGAGGACCCTAGTAGGCCAAGATCGGACGCATGGCACTCGGGATCGAGCCGGTGGAACTGACCGTCGGCGGACTGCTGCTGCGCCCACCCGACGTGCGCGACGCCGAGGACGCGCTGGCGATGCTGCGGGACCCGGAGTCGGTGGTGTGGAACCCGGCGCCCGCGGTCGTGGACGTCGAGACCGCGCGGGCCTGGTGCAAGGGCCTCGCGGACTGGTCGGGTGGTGACCACGCGACGTTCTCGGTGCTCGACGCGGACAGCGGGCGGCTGCTGGGGAACGTGTCGCTGCACGAGGTCGACCGGGAGCAGTCGATCGCGGAGATGGGGTACCGGGTCGCGCCGTGGGCCCGCGGCCGAGGGGTCGGCACGGCGGCGGTGCGGGTGGTGACGGAGTGGGCGTTCGCCCGGCTGGGGCTGCACCGGGTGCAGCTCTTCCACGCGGTGCCGAACACGGCGTCGTGCCGCGTGGCGACCAAGGCGGGCTACGCCGCCGAGGGCACCCTGCGGTCCGCGGGGGTGTACGGCGACGGCAGGCGCTACGACGAGCACCTGCACGGACGACTTGCGGAGGACGTCGAGTGAAGATCACGAAGTTCACCCACGCCTGCGTCCGGCTGGAGCACGAGGGCCGGGTGCTGGTGGTCGATCCGGGGATCTGGAGCGAGCCGTACGCGCTGCGCGGCGCGGACGCGGTGCTGGTGACCCACGAGCACGGCGACCACTTCGACCTGTTGCGGCTGCGCGGTCTAGGCGTGCCGGTGTACGCGCCGCAGGGCGCTGACCTGCGGGATCTGGACGTGCACCGGGTGGCGGCCGGTGAGGAGTTCACCGCGGCCGGGTTCGCCGTGCGCGCCGTAGGTGGGCGGCACGCCGAGATCCACGGCGGGCTGCCCGACTGCGTGAACCTGGGGTACGTGGTCGACGGCTCGGTCTACCACCCCGGCGACTCGCTGCACGTGCCGGACGCCGACGTGGAGACGCTGTTCGTGCCGGTGCACGGGTCGTGGCTCAAGACCACCGAGGCGTTGGACTTCGTGAACGCGATCAAGCCCGAGCGGGCGTTCGCGATCCACGAGGCGCAGCTCAACGACCGCGGGCTGGAGTCGGTGAACGGCTGGTTCGGCAAGGCGACCGACCACGGCTACCGGTACCTGAGGCCGTTCGAGGAAACCTGAGCCCAGGGTGTGGAAAAACCCGATGTCGGAGCGGCCGCGCGGACCATAATCGGGGACATGGGAAAGATCTACGACCGGATCGACGGCAGGCTGCGGGAGTTCATCGAGGCGCAGCCGGTCTTCTTCACCGGCACCGCGCCGCTCACCGGGGACGGGTTCGTCAACCTCTCCCCCAAGGGCCGGTCGGGGACGCTGCGGGTGCTCGACGAGCAGACCGTGGCGTACCTGGACTTCGGCGGCAGCCACGCCGAGACCATCGCCCACCTGCGGGAGAACGGCCGCATCACGCTCATGTGGTGCGCGTTCACCGGGCCGCCGAACATCGTGCGGGTGCACGGCACCGGCGAGCCGGTGTTCCGCGACGACCCGCGCTTCGCCGAGCTGGTCGCCGGGTTCGGCGACGCGGACGGGCCCGCACTGCGGGCGGTCATCGTGGTGACCGCGCGGCAGATCAGCGACACGTGCGGGTTCGCCGTGCCGCTGATGGACTACCGCGAGGAGCGGACGCTGCACGCGGACTACTTCGGCCGCAAGTCCGACGAGGAGTTCCGCGCGTACTGCGAGGGCAAGGACTTCAACGGGGTCAGCATGGACGGGCTGCCCGCGCTGCCGCTGCCGGTGCCGCCGAGGACCACGTGATGGTGATCCGCGACCTGGACGGGGCTCGGCGCGCCGAGCACTCGGGCGTGCCGATGAAGTTCGTGTTCTTCTGGGGCGCGGAGTCGCACGGCGGGGTGGGCGCGGAGTGCCTGAGCCAGTGGTACCCCTCGCCGTTCGACGTCGAGGGCACGACGTACGCGACCGCCGAGCACTTCATGATGGCGGGCAAGGCGCGGCTGTTCGGCGACGAGAAGGCCGCCGAGCGGGTGTTGGCGGCGCGCACCCCGGCCGAGGCGAAGAACCTGGGCAGGCAGGTGCGCGGTTTCGACAGCGCGGTGTGGGACTCGCACCGGGTGGCGATCGTGGTGGCCGGGAACGTCGCGAAGTTCGACGCGGACCCGGCGCTGCGGGACTACCTGCTGGGCACGGGCGAGCGGGTGCTGGTCGAGGCGAGTCCGCTGGACCGGATCTGGGGGATCGGGCTGCGCAGCGACGACGAGCGCGCCCAGACGCCGTCGACCTGGCGCGGGCTGAACCTGCTGGGGTTCGCGCTGATGACGGCCCGCGACGAACTCGGAGCCGCCCAGCGGTGAGCCGAGCCGCCTGCGCGGAGGGATGAATCGGAAATCTCCGGGCGGGCAGGACTGGTGGACCGCCGCTCCCCAGTGGATCATCACGTTTGGGCCCCAGGGTGACCAGGCGGTATCTACGCTAGTGGGGCAGCCTGTGGGCGCGGCGGAAGGGGACCCGATGACAGCCGTGGTCACCGCGCCGACCCAGAACCGGGTCACCGGGCTGGTCCGGAGCACGCCGGGGCGGCTGAGCCTGATCGCCCTGCTGCTGGTCGCGGTCAGCCTGCTCACCGGCGCGCTGACCGGGTTGGCCGTGCAGACCCGCTCGGCCGCGCTGGACGAGCTGGCCACCCGCAGCGAGCCGTTGAGCTTCGCCGCCCAGGAGGTCTACCGGTCCATGGCCGACGCGGACGCCACGGCGGCGGCCGCATTCCTGTCCGGCGGAGTGGAGTCGCCGCAACTGCGCGCCCGCTACGAGGCCGACATCGCGAAGGCCGCCGCGGCGCTGTCGACCGCGACCGGCGAGATCTCCAGCTCCCCCCAGGTCGGCGCCGCGCTCACGACCCTGTCCGGCCAGCTGCCCGTGTACACCGGGCTGGTCGAGACCGCCCGCACGCACAACCGGCAGGGCAACCCGGTCGGCGCGGCCTACCTGCGCGAGGCGTCCGGCCTGATGCGCGCCCAACTCCTGCCCGCCGCGCAGAGCCTCTACGGCGTCGAGACCGCGAACGTGGTCCGCGACCAGGACAGCGCGGGCGGCGGCCCGTGGTCGGAACTGCTGCTCGGCCTGGTCGCGCTCGCCGCGCTGGGCCTGGCGCAGTGGTACGTCACCCGCCGCACGAACCGGGTGTTCAACATCGGCCTGGTGGTCGCGACCGGGTTGACGCTGGTGGCGCTGCTGTGGGTGAGCATCGCGAGCTTCGTCGTCGCGGGCACGGTGTCCGACAGCCGCGAGAACGGCTCCAGCCAGGTCGACGTGCTGGCACGCGCCCGCATCGACACGCTGACCGCGCGCGGCGACGAGACGTTGACGCTGGTGGCGCGCGGCAGCGGCGCGGCCTACGAGAAGCGCTACGCCGAGGTCGTCAAGGAACTCGGCGACCTGATCGCGCGGGGCAAGACCCTCGCCACCGAACCCGCCGTGCACGACGCGGTGGTGTCGGCCGAGACCAACTACACGGCGTGGCAGGAAGCGCACCGGCGGATCCGGGAAGCCGACGACAGCGGTGACTACACCACCGCGCTGGGCCTGGCGGTCAGCAACGACCAGGGCGGCGCGGCTGCGGCGTTCGACAACCTCGACCGCGACCTGGTCGACGCGATCACCAAGGCCCGCACGGCGTTCACCGGGTCGGTCGCGACGGCGCGCGGCGCGCTGAGCGGCACGGTCGCGGTGGTGGCGCTGCTCGCGCTCGGCGCGGCCGTCGCCTCGGTGATGGGCCTGTGGCAGCGACTCAAGGAGTACCGGTGAAACGCCTGGTGGTCGTGCTGCTGCTCCTGTTCGCGGCGTCGTGCGCGCCGGTGCCGAGTTCCGCGCCGGACATCACGATCGGCTCGGCCGGTGCGCCGGAGCCTGCGGACGCCGCGGAGGTGACTTCGCCGCCCAGCAGCGCCACGGCGGCCCCCGCGTGCGATGCGACCGCGAGCCTGCGGCCCGACGATTCGCTGCCCGCGCCGGGTGCCATGCCCGCCGGGTCGACGATGGAGAAGATCGCGACTCGCGGCAGGCTGATCGCGGGCGTCGACCAGAACACCTACCTGATGGGGTTCCGCAACCCCGCGACCGGCGCGATCGAGGGGTTCGACGTCGACATGGCCCGCGAGGTCGCCAAGGCGGTCTTCGGTGACCCGAACCGGATCCAGTTCAAGGTGCTCACCTCCGACGACCGGATCCCGGCGCTGGAGAAGGGTGACGTCGACATCGTCGTGCGGACGATGACGATCAACTGCGAGCGGGCCCAGAAGGTCGGGTTCTCCAGCGTCTACTACCAGGCCGGGCAGCGCGTGCTGGCCTCGCGCGGCTCCGGCATCACCGGACCGGACTCGCTGGGCGGGCGCAAGGTGTGCGCCACCAAGGGCTCCAGTTCGCTGACCAACGTGGTGAAGCTCGCCGCCAAGCCGATCGTGGTGTCGGTGGCGAACTGGACGGACTGCCTGGTCATGCTGCAGCAGGGCCAGGTCGACGCGGTGTCCACCGACGACACGATCCTGGCCGGGCTGGCGGCGCAGGACCCCTACACCGAGATGGTCGGCCCGCAGTTCACCCAGGAGCCCTACGGGATGGGCATCCCCAAGGGGAACGAGGACTTCATCCGGTTCGTCAACGGGGTGCTGGAGCGGACCCGCGCCGACGGCACGTGGTCGACGATCCACCAGCGGTGGCTGGGCGTGCTGGACCTCGATGCCACGCCGCCCGCGGCGAAGTACCGGGACTGAGCGGCCGTGGACCGCGACGAGGTGGACGAGGTGCTGGCGGTGCGGGGCGCGGAGAGCGACCGGATCGCGCAGTCGCTGCTGGCGATGGACGACCACCCCGGTCACCCGCTGCTCGACGCCGCCGAGCGCGAGGCCGTGGCCGCACTGTGGGCGCAGTTCGAGGCGTACCGCCGGGTGCTCGACGAGGCGCGGGAGGTCCGGGCCCGCAACTCCGGCAGGCCGACACCCGCGGACCTCGCGGAGGTGACCGCCCTGCTGACCGGGCAGTCCGTCGAGCTGGCGGCCCGGTCGGTGCCGCTGGCGCGTCGCGGTCTGACCGGACCGGCGGTCATCGCCGACCGGGTCGCGCTCGACGACCTGGTCACGCGGATGCGTGCCGGGTACGCGCACGTGGTGGACGTCCTCGCGCAGGTCGTGGCGCGGCACACCGCGGCCGCGGCCGATCGGCGTGAGCTGGCCGAATCCCAGGCCGAGGCGCACCGGCTGCGGGCGCTGGTCGAGGTGAAGATCGCCGTCGTGTCGCTGCCCGCGGTGCCGGACACGCTGCCCGAGTGCCGGGCGCTGGTGGCGAACCTGACCGGTCTGCTGGACCGCCGCACCGAGCTGCGCGGGCGGCTGGAGGCCTACCGGGCCAAGGCCACCCGACTGGGTCACGCCGAGAACCCCGCCCTGTCGGCGCTGCACCGGGCGGCGCACGACGTCCTGTTCACCGCACCGTGCGACCTGCCGGAGGCGACCCGCGCGGTCGGCCGCTACCAGCAGGCCGTGCTCGACCTGGCGGAGGCCCGATGAGCGCGTGTCCGAGGTCGGGGTGCTCCGGGTCGATCGACCCCGACGGCTTCTGCGACCACTGCGGTCTGGAGGCGCCCGCTGCCGTGCCCGCGCTCGTCAGCACGATGAGCGGCGCGTTCACCACGACCCAACCCGCGCCGGTGCCCGCCAAGACCGATTCCGGCACGCAAGGTTCCCAGAGCACGCAAGGCTCCCCCGGCACCCAGGGCCAGGGCACCGGGGCGTTCACCGGACCGTCGACCGGGCCTGGCACGGCGCCGTGGACCAGCACGGTGAGCCCGTCGGGCCGCAGCAGGCGCGCGTCCACCCGCTCCACGGCCCGCGGCAGGCTCGGCGCGGGTCTGGTCGAGGTGCCGCGCGTGCCCTACCGGGACCCGAAGTCCGCGGTGCTCGCGAACCCCGAGGTGCCCGAGGCGAAGCGGTTCTGCAGCGCGTGCGGCAAGGAGGTCGGTCGCAGCCGTGAGGGCAGGCCGGGCCGGGTGGAGGGGTTCTGCCCGCAGTGCGGCCACCACTACTCCTACACGCCGAAGCTGGAGCCCGGCGAGGTCCTGCACGGCCAGTACGAGGTGCTGGGCTGCCTCGCGCACGGCGGGCTCGGGTGGGTCTACCTGGCGCTGGACCACGCCGTGAGCGACCGGTGGGTGGTGCTCAAGGGCCTGCTGGACTCCGGTGACGCGGACGCCATGGCCGCGGCGATGGCCGAGCGGCGGTTCCTGGCGGAGGTCGAGCACCCGAACATCGTCAAGATCCACAACTTCGTGCAGCACGCCGACCGCAAGACCGGCGACCTCGTCGACTACATCGTCATGGAGTACGTCGGCGGCCAGTCGGTCAAGGACATGATCAAGGACCTCCGCGGCCACGGCGGCGGCACGGAGTCGCTGCCGCTGGCGCAGGCCATCGCCTACGCGCTGGAGATCCTGCCCGCGCTGGGCTACCTGCACAGCGTGGGGCTGCTGTACTGCGACTTCAAGCCGGACAACGTGATCCAGACCGAGGAGCAGCTCAAGCTGATCGACCTGGGCGCGGTGCGGCGCATCGGCGACAACCGCAGCGCCATCTACGGCACGATCGGCTACCAGGCGCCGGAGATCGGCACGATCGGCCCGTCGGTGGCCTCCGACCTCTACACCGTCGGCCGGGCGCTCGCGGTGATGAGCTTCTCGTTCGACTTCCGCCGCAAGTTCAAGGGCAGCCTGCCCGGTCCGGCGGTGGAGCCGCTGCTGGCGCGGTTCGAGTCCTACCGGCGGTTCCTGCAGCGGGCGACCGACCCGAACCCGGAGCTGCGGTTCACCTCCGCGGAGGAGATGGCCGAGCAGCTCACCGGCGTGCTGCGGGAGGTGCTCGCGGCCGAGGACGGCACCCCGCGGCCGGGGCTGTCGCGGCAGTTCACGCCGGAACGCCGCTGCTTCGGCGCCGAGCGCGACCCGGACCTGCCGACGGCCGCGGCGGCGCTGCCCGTGCCCCAGGTGGACGCCACCGACCCGGCCGCCGGGTTCCTCGCGACCGCGACGACCGGTGAGGCCGCCGAGCGGGTCGCCACCCTGCGGGCCGCGCCCGTGACGACCGCGGAGGTGCGGTTGCAGCTGGTGCGGGCGTTGATCGACGCCGGTCAGGCGGAGGAGGCGACCCGTGAGCTGTACGGGTTGACCGCGACGTCGATGTTCGACCCGGACGACCCGTCGCTGGTGGACTCCGACGACTGGCGGCCGGTCTGGTACCGCGGTCTCGCCGCGCTGGTGGAGGGCAGCCCGACCGACGCGCGGGCGGCGTTCGAGACGGTGTACGACGTGCTGCCCGGCGAGGCCGCCCCGAAGCTCGCCATCGCGCTGTGCGCGGAGGCCACGGGCAGCCTGGACGAGGCCGCGCACTACTACGAGCTGGTGTGGCGCACGGACCGCTCGTACGTGAGCGCGGCGTTCGGGCTGGCGCGTGTGCTGCTCGCGGCGGGCACCCGCGACCGGGCCGTGGCGGTGCTGCACACCGTGCCGGAGACCTCCAGCCACCACGTGGCCGCGCAGGTGACCGCGATCCGGGCGCAGACCGACAAGGCGCACCACGGTGGTCAGCCCGCGATCACCTCGATCACGGGCGCGGCGGAGCGGCTGGCCGCACTGGAACTGGATGTGGCGCGGCGCGCCCGGCTCAGCGTGGAGGTGTTGCAGGCCGCGTTCGACTGGTTGGCGAGCGACACCGCCACCCTGCCGTCGATCAAGGGACGCGGGGAGTTGCTGGGGTGCGAAGTGACCGATCGGGGCCTGAGGCTTGGTTTGGAGCGCCACTACCGGACCCTCGCGCGGCTCGCCGACACGCCAGAGGAGCGGTTCGCGCTGGTGGACCGTGCCAACGCCGTGCGGCCGCGGACACTGGTGTGACCATGACGAACTGCCCCGAGTGCGACGCGCCCGTCGCCGCCCACGACCGGTTCTGCGAGGAGTGCGGCCGCAACCTGCTGGTGCGCACGACCCCCGTCGGCGGTCCGGACGGCTCGGTCGCCGCGCGGTGCGCGTGCGGCAGCGAGGACATCGACGACGACGGGTTCTGCGAGGAGTGCGGCCGGTCGCAGCCGGTCGGGCGGGACCGGATGGAGTTCGTGCTGCCGACCGTCGCGGGCATCAGCGACCGCGGCCGCCGCCGGGCGCGCAACGAGGACTCGATGGCGTTCGGCCACGTCCACGAGCGGGGGATCGCCGCGATCGTGTGCGACGGGGTCGCGTCCTCCGAGCGGTCCGACGAGGCGTCGCAGGCGGCCGTGGACGCGGCGAACGCCGTGCTGGTCGACGCGCTGGTGGAGGGCACCGACCCGGAGCGGGCGACGGTGCTGGCCGTGGCGGCGGCGAACCGGGCGGCCGGGGAGCTGGCCCGTGACGAGGCACCGGACGTGGCGCCGTCGTGCACGTACGTGTCGGCGATGCGCACCGACAGCGGCGTGGTCGTCGGCTGGGTCGGCGACAGCCGCGCCTACTGGCTGGCCGACGACGGGGCGAAGACGCCGTCGCGGCGGCTCACCAAGGACGACACGTGGGCCGCGCAGCTGGTCGCCGACGGGGTGCTGACCGAGGCAGAAGCCGTCAACGACCGTCGCTCGCACGTGCTGTCGCGGTGGCTGGGCGGCGACTCCGGGCAGGTCAGCCCGCACGTGGTGGTGCTGGTGCCGGAGGAGAGCGGCATCGTGCTGCTGTGCAGCGATGGCCTGTGGAACTACCTGCCCGAGGTCGAGGACATCGACGCGGTCCGCCCTCGGGGCGAGACCCCGCTGGTGGTCGCGCGCGAGCTGACCGCCGCCGCCCTCAAGGCGGGCGGGCACGACAACATCACCGTGGTCGTCATCGAAGTGGGGGGTGACCGTGACCGCTGAGTTCGCGGTGGAGGTCTTCCAGAACGAATACCTGCCGGAGGGGGCGTGCGAGGTCGACGCGATCGTGACGGTGTCCGCGAGCGGGGTGGCCTCCGCGCCGGTGTCGTCCGCCGACATCGCCCAGGTGATCATCGTCGACTGCTCGGGCTCCATGCGGTACCCGCCGACCAAGCTCAACGCCGCCAAGCACGCCACGACCACCGCCATCGACGCCCTGCGCGACGGGGTGTCGTTCGCCGTCATCGAGGGCACCGACACCGTCCGCATGGTCTACCCGCCCGAACAGGGCCTCGCCGTCGCGAGCGACCGGACGAAGAAGGAGGCCAAGCGGCTGGTGCGCGGCCTGGTCGCCGACGGCGGCACCGCGATGGGCCGGTGGCTCTCGCTCGCCGACCGGGTGCTGGCGCGGCACCGCGGCGGGCTCAAGCACGCGATCCTGCTGACCGACGGGCAGAACCAGCACGAGACCCCCGCCCAGCTCTCGCGGACGCTGGCGTCGATCAGCGGCCACTTCACCTGCGACTGCCGGGGCGTGGGCACCGACTGGCAGGTGGAGGAGCTGCGCAAGGTCTCCGAGGCGCTGCTCGGCACGGTCGACATCATCGCCGACCCGCAAGGGCTGGCCGACGACTTCCGCGCCATGACCGCGACCGCGATGGGCAAGGCCGTCGGCGGTGTTTCGCTGCGGCTGTGGACCCCGGAGGGCGCGGTGGTGAAGTTCGTGAAGCAGGTGTCCCCCACCGTGCTCGACCTCACCGACCGGCGCACCGAGTCCGCGCCGCGCACCGGCGACTACCCGACCGGCGCGTGGGGCGCGGAGAGCCGCGACTACCACGTGTGCGTGCAGGTCAAGGCCGCAGGCGTGGGCGACAAGATGCTCGCGGGCCGCGTCAGCCTGGTCACCACCGCCGGTGACGTCCTGGGCCAGGGCCGGGTGCTGGCGGTGTGGACCGACGACGGCGCGCTGTCCACCCGCATCAACCGCGAGGTCGCCCACTACACCGGGCAGGCGGAGTTGGCGGAGGTCATCCAGGACGGCCTGGAGGCGCGCAAGTCCGGCGACGTGGAGACCGCCACGGCGAAGCTCGGCCGCGCGGTGGCGCTGGCGAACTCCTCCGGCAACACCGACACCGCGAAGCTGCTGGCCAAGGTCGTCGACGTGGTCGACCCGGTCACCGGCACGGTCAAGTTGCGGCCGAAGGTCGAGGACGCCGACGAGATGACGCTGGACACCCGCTCGACGGTGACCAAGCGGGTCGGGAGACCCTGATGCCGACCTGCCCCGCAGGCCACGACACCACCACCGACGACTACTGCGACGTCTGCGGCGCGCCGCTGGCCCTCGCGGAACCAGCCGCCGCTCCCCCGCCCGCTGCCGTAACGACGCCCTGCGCCGCGTGCGGCGAACCGCAGGTCGGCCGGTTCTGCGAGGAGTGCGGCCACGACTCCCTCGACACCGCGACAGCGGCCCCACCACCCCCGACGCCCGCCGCGTGGCACGCCGTCGTCACCGCCGACCGCGCCTACTTCGACCGGGTCGTCGACGCGGGCGGCCCGGACTCGGCGGCGATGGAGTTCCCGCTCTACTGCCCCGAACGTCGGTTCGTCCTGCACGACGACCGGATCAGCATCGGCCGCCGCAGCCGGTCGCGCGGCGTCTTCCCCGACATCGACCTCATCGGCCCACCGGAGGATCCCGGCGTCTCCGCGAGCCACGCCATGCTCGTGCGGACCGGCAGCACGTGGGCCGTGGTGGACCTCGACTCCACCAACGGCACCACCGTCAACGACTCGACCCTTCCGCTACCGCCGAACAACCCCCACCCGCTCGTGGACGGGGACCGAGTGCACCTCGGGGCGTGGACCACGCTCACCGTCCACCTGGTGTGACCGCGTCCCGCCGACAGCGGGCAAGGTCTGGGTGTCGCCGAGTGGCTCGGTAGCCACGAAGGCCGTGGTGGGCAGCGAGCTCGCAAGCAGGACAACGACACGCGGTTCCGGCGGCTGCCACCACACGGCGCGACGCGCAGGACAGGGTGCTGCTGCCGCGCCCCTGCTGCAAGCCCAACTGGGAGATCCCCGGCGGCACGGGTGAGGCCAACGAGTCCCCCCGGCGCGTGCTCCTGCGCCGGGCTGGGGCCTGGCCAGGCAGGGTACGACCCTGCCGGGCTTCCGCGTCTTCCGCTCGTCAGCGGGAGATCACCACCAACCGGAGCAGTTGCTGGTGAGGCTGTCGCACAGCCGGAACGAGATCTTCTTGACGTCGCTGTAGCTGCCGGAGTAGCCCGAGTTCTTCACGACACCGTCCTCGCGACGCTGCAGGTAGGTGTGCGACGGCAGCGACGACGGGCCGTTCGTCCACCACTTGCCGTCGTAGTCGTTGCCATCCCAGTTCCACGACTTGCACAGCGGCAGCGTGCCGCCTTCCGGGCCCGTCAGGTCGGTGCACTGCTGGGCGGCCGAGGCGGGGGAGGCGGCGAGAATGCTCGCGCCGGCGACCGCGGCGATCACGATGCCGATCTTCTTGACAGCGTTGAGAAGCATGAGAAAACCCCAGTTCGGTCGAGTGGAGATCAGGCGTCGATCACGCGGGCGATGAACTGCCAGACCTGTTCGTTGCCGCCGTTGGCGGACCACTGGATCACCTTGGCGCCTTTGTCGAAGCTGGCGCCGGCAATCGAAGCGACCTTGCCGCTATTGTGGTTGACCAGGTAGCCGTCCGACGGCGTCCACATCTGTTCGAGGCCGCCATTGCAGCTCCACTGGATCAGCTCGGCGCCGTTCGCCGCGCTGCCACTGCCGGAGACGGACAGGCACTTGCCGCTCTTGCGGTTCTTGAGCTGGTTCCCGACCTGGTACCAGAGC
>JBDSAJ010000767.1:0-28273 GCA_039922235.1 Umezawaea sp. | reverse complement strand
GTCAACGCCGCCCAGATCCTCACCGAGTGGGGCGACGCCCGCGACGCCTACGCCGACCCGGACGCCGTCGCCGCCCTGGCCGGCATCACCCCGGTCACCAAGGCCTCCGGCAAACAACGCGGCGTGTCGTTCCGGTGGGCCTGCAACAAACGCCTGCGCCAGGCGATCACGACCTTCGCCGCGAACAGCCGGTTTTCCAGCCCTTGGGCCGCCGGCATCTACGACCGGGCACGGGCCTCCGGCAAGGACCACCCACACGCCACCCGCATCCTGGCCCGCGCCTGGGTCCGGGTGATGTGGCGCTGCTGGCAGGACGGCACCACCTACGACCCCACCCTGCACGGCGGGGCCCACCAGGCCACCGGACAGCCGGTCGAGCAGCTCACCGCAGCCTGATTTCGATCTTGAGGTTGACACAGGGGGTGTCATGCCGCAACCTCAGCACACTCGACCAGGACACCATTCTCGACCTCGACACCGGAGCGGACCCGAGCGGCGAGGTAGGCGCCGGCGATCTTCGCGACGGCCCTCGGGAAGTGGGCGCCGCAGATCTTCGGGAATGCCTCGATCACCTTCTCGGCGTGGGCGCGGTTCTCGACGTTGCAGACCTCCTTCATCGCTTTCGTCGCGCCCGGCTGGGCGGACTTCGGCAGGGCATTCAGGGCATTCCGATCCTGGTGGACCCGGCAGGCCCAGCCCGACCGACGAGCCGAGGAACCGCTCCAGCGTGAGCCCGAAGTCTCCGCAGGAGAGTCCGTGCAGACAGGGCAGCGGCAACACCTCGGAGATCTTCGGCGACGTGCGGCACCACGGCAGAAGGATCTTCGAAGAGAACCGCATCCGGCCACCGGTGGCCGCCCAACCCGCAGGTGGCCCCGCCCCATCAGTGGCCGCCCGACGCGCCGGTCATTCACCTGTGGCACGGTGGCCTCGACCGGCCCGGCCACGGTCACGATGGTCCGAAGCTGGTGCTGGCCGTCGCGACAACCAAGCGGTGACCTGTCTCGTCCCGCCCAGCAGCCAACTCGGCTTGGACTAGCCGGCTTCGACCTCCAGCGCGGCAGCCGGCATCCGGCAGGACCCTCGCGGACAACCTCGTCGATCAGAGGCCTGACTCGGTGGAACCGTCCGCGATGACCACTCCCGGAATCACGGCGTAGCCGGAATACAGGTCCAGTTGTCCAGCGCGATGTCCGGCCAGGACCAGCGTGCCGTCGACCAGCAGCGCAGTCACAGGAAGCTCCTCGGCGAGCCCCCGATCGCGCAACCGCCAACCAGACAGCGCCGCGATCAGGCGACCTGACGTACCTGACCGTTGCCCGCGCGACTCCCCTCCTGAGCAGCCCACATCCGAACCGGCGCACCCGCCGCCAACGACGCCGCCCGGACCACCTGTATCCGGTACGGTCTCAGCCGCAAAGCCGCGAACTCCGGCGAACCAGGACCATCCGGCCACACCGTGACCGGGTCGTACCCCAAAGCCAGTGCGGACCAGGCAGCGGCCAACTCCTCCTCCGGCACCCACGACGCGACGCAGTCCACGAACGCGGCGTCGTGCTCCGGCGACCAGTAAGCGCACGTCACAGCGGGCTGCCGGGCCAGGTGCGCCACCTTCACGGGCGTCCGCCGGGTCCCCACCACCCCGGTCATCGCCGCGAAGTCCCACACCGGGTGCATCACCCGTGACCGCGGCCGCCCAGCGCGGTCGGTCGTGCTGACCACGCTCCACACGATGCGCCCGACGATCTCCGCCAAGTCCTCCACCAACTCCGCCAGTTCGACCCGGAACGACTCCATCACCACTCCTCAACCCAGGTTGCGCAACTGCGGTTGAGCATCGCACGATTTGTCCGTGGACGCCACTCCGTTGCGAGAAGACCTGTCACTCCTGCTCACCTCCCTCACGGCGTGGTCCCAGGACCGGGTGATGAGCCACTTGGCGGCGGAGGGCTTCGGGGACCTGCGGGTGTCGCACGGCTACGTGTTCCAGCACCTGCAGGCAGGCCCGGTGACCGTGCGCGACCTCGCCGAGCGGATGGGGGTCACGGCGCAGGCCGCGTCGAAGTCGACCGGGGAGTTGGAGCGGCTGGGGTACGTCACCCGGACGCAGGGTGCTGACCTGCGAGTACGGCTGATAGAGCTGACCGACGCCGGTCGGGAGGCGATCCTCGCCGCACGACTGGCACGAGCGGGCGCGAACGCCGAGATGCGGATGAGCCTCGGCGAGGACGCGGAGGTGTTCGACAAGGCACTGCGCCACCTGGCCGAGACCACCGGGGCGCTCGACAACCTGGCGTCGCGACGACTGCGCCTGATCGGCTGATCGGACGGCGCTACCCACCGGTAGTACCGTCAGGAGTTCACCTTCGGCTCCTGGGAGGTCAGCGATGACCGCAGTGGACCCCGAGAAAACCGGTACCGACAAGCACGTCGACGAACGGGCGGCGAGACAGGTCGCCGAGCAGGCCCGCGAGACGCGATGGCGTCACCCGAGCTTCGGCAAGGAACTGTTCCTCGGCCACTTCCGGCTGGACCTGATCCACCCACACCCGACCGGCGACGCCGACGGCAAGCGGACGGGCGAGGAGTTCCTCGAGCGGCTGCGGGACTTCTGCGCCAACGAGGTCGATCCCGCGCGGATCGAACGCGAGGCGCGGATACCCGACGAGGTGTACGCCGGGCTCAAGCGGCTCGGCGCGTTCGGGATGAAGATCAAGCCCGAGTACGGCGGGCTGGGGCTGTCCCAGGTCTACTACAACAAGGCGCTGATGCTCGTGGGGTCGGCGAGCCCGGCGATCGGGGCGCTCCTGTCGGCGCACCAGTCGATCGGCGTGCCGCAGCCGTTGGCGCTCTTCGGCACCGACGAGCAGAAGCGCGAGTTCCTGCCCCGGTGCGCGGCGGGCGCGATCAGCGCGTTCCTGTTGACCGAGCCCGATGTCGGCAGCGATCCGGCCCGGCTCGGGACGACGGCCACGCCCGTCGAGGACGGCGAGGCGTACCTGCTGGACGGCGTGAATCTGTGGACCACCAACGGTGTCGTCGCCGAACTGCTCGTGGTGATGGCGGCCGTGCCTGGCAAGGGGATCAGCGCGTTCGTCGTGGAGGCCGACTCCCCCGGCGTCACGGTGGAGAACCGCAACGCGTTCATGGGCTTGCGGGGCCTGGAGAACGGGGTCACCCGGTTCCACCAGGTCCGGGTGCCCGCGGCGAACCGGATCGGCAAGGAGGGCGCCGGGCTCAAGATCGCGCTGACGACGTTGAACACCGGCCGCCTGTCGCTCCCGGCGTTGTGCGCGGGCGCGGCGAAGTGGGCGCTCAAGGTCGCCCGCGAGTGGTCGAACGAGCGCGTGCAGTGGGGTCTGCCGGTCGGCAAGCACGAGGCCGTGGGCGGGAAGGTCGCGTTCATCGCGGCCACGGCGTACGCGCTGGAAGCGGTGGTGGACCTCAGCAGCGAACTCGCGGACGCGGGCAGCAACGACATCCGCATCGAGGCCGCGCTGGCGAAGCTGTACGGCTCGGAGATGGCGTGGCTGGTGGCGGACGAGCTGGTGCAGGTCCGCGGCGGCCGGGGCTACGAGACGGCCGAGTCGATGGCGGCGCGGGGCGAGCGCGGCGTGCCCGCCGAGCAGGTGCTGCGCGACCTGCGGATCAACCGGATCTTCGAGGGCTCCACCGAGATCATGCACCTGATCATCGCGCGGGAGGCGGTCGACGCCCACCTCGCGGTGGCGGGCGACATCATCGACCCGGAGGCGGATCGCGGCCGTAAGGCGAAGGCAGCGGCGAAAGCGGGCGGGTTCTACGCCAAGTGGCTGCCGACGCTGGTGCTCGGCAAGGGTCAGGTGCCGGGGTCGTTCGCCGAGTTCGGTCCACTCGCGACACACCTGCGGTTCGTCGAGCGGTCCAGCCGGAAGCTGGCGCGGCAGACGTTCTACGCGATGTCGCGCTGGCAGGGGAAGATGGAGCGCAAGCAGCGGTTCCTCGGGCGGGTCGTGGACATCGGGGCCGAGCTGTTCGCGATCAGCGCGACCTGCGTGCGCGCCAACGCGGACGGCGGGAACGCGGCGGAGCTGGCGGACGCGTTCGCCAAGCAGGCGCGGATGCGGGTGGACGAGCTGTTCGAGCGGCTGTGGACCAACACCGACGACTCGGACGTGCGGCTGACGAAGAAGGTCATGGCGGGCGAGTACACGTGGCTGGAGAAGGGGATCGTCGATCCGTCGACCCCCGGCAGGTGGATCGCGGACTCGACGCACCACGAGTCGGAGGCCGACGACGTGCACCGCACGACGCCTGCCGGATGACCGTTACACGGGACAGGCGGTTGGTGCGGCGCGGCGCCTGTCCCGTGCGGTCGTGAGGGGCTACGTCCCCCGCATCCCGTCACGACTTCCCGGTGCAACAGAAGGAACTACACCCTCCAGGAGGAGGTCCCGGTAACGCTAAGCCACATTTGGGGCGGTGCGTCTAGTTCAATCGGGTGAAATGCCAAGGTGAGAACTTCTCGGCTAATCTCAGAGAGTGATCGCTTCGCGTTGATCGAAGACCAGGTCACGCGCGGCGGCGAGGCCGACCGCGAGTGCTCCGCTGAGCACCGCGCCATCGCCGAGCTCCCCCGCGACGATCCGCGGCACGAGCGGCGTCGTGCGGCGCAGGGCGAGTTCCATCGGCTCCTGGAGCAGCTCGATGTTCGTGCCGACACCCCCGCTGAGCACGACCAGCTCCGGGTCGAGCACGGCGCTCACGGCGGCCACGAGGTACGCCAGCCGCTCGGCCTCGGCGCGCACGACCTCCAGCGCGCGGGCGTCACCGGCCTTCGCCAGCACGAAGACGTCTCGCGCGCTGCGCACCTGCGTCAGGCCGATGGCCTTCGCCCCATCCACGACGGAGTGCGCGGCGGCCGCCCCCTCGAACTGCCCGCGCACCTGCGGGTCCTCCGTGGACTCCGCGTACGGCAGGTAACCGACTTCGCCCGCCGCGCCGTGCGCGCCGCGGAACAGCTGGCCGTCGATGACGATGCCCATGCCGATCCCAGTGCCGACGGTGACAGTGACGAACACCCCGACGCCCTTGGCGACGCCGTACTCCATCTCGCCGACGGCAGCGAGGTTCGCGTCGTTCTCCACCACCAGACCGGGCCCGAGCACGGCCTCCAGCTCGTCGAGCAGGCCCTTGCGCTCCCAGCCCGGCAGGTTCGGGGCGTGGTGCATCCCCCGACCCCCCGGATCCGGCACGCCGGGGCTGCCGACGACCTTCGTGATCACGTCGTCGAGTTCCAGGCCCGCGTCGTTCACCGTGCGCACGGCGAGTTCCCGCACCTTGCGCACCAGCGCGTCCGCCGACCGGCACCGGTTGCGCTCGTCGACCCGCGCGATGACCGACCCGGCGAGGTCCGACACGGCCGCCCGGATGCGCTGCCTGCCGATGTCCACGCCGAGCACGTGCGCGGCGGACGGGTTGGGCTCGTAGACCATGGCCGACCGGCCGGGCCCATCGGTCGTCCGGCCGACGGGTCTCACCAGGCCGTGGCGTTCCAGGTCCAGCAGTGCCTGGCCGACGGTGGGTTTGGACAGACCCGTTTCCTTGGCTATCCGGGGCCTCGTCGACGGCCCCTCGAGGCGGAGGCGGTCGAGCACCGCGCGCTGGTTGAGCGCCCGCATTCCCGCAGGGGTTCCTACCTGAGGCGCTTTCCGCACGTTCAACTCTTCCTCCGTCACGACAATGAACGCGATTCTAGTTCCGTGAGTGCTCGACGACCGGGACGCCACACCCCATGCGGTTCAGGCAGTTGGAGCAGCAGGCAGACAGGTCAGCGGACAATTTGGAGCGGCAATCTTGACAACGATGTCAGGCAGCGGTTGTGCTGTCGCGCGGGTCGAGCACCGAGTCAACCGGAAGGCGTGCGCAATGGGGCACATGCGGGGGAATAGAACCCGTTTGGCACTGATCGGCGTCACGGTCACAGCAGTGGTGATGAGTAGCGTGGGAAGCTGGGCACCAGCATCCGCCGCACCGGAAGAGCCAGTTGTGAGCGCAGACGTCTTCTCGTCCTCCTTCGAGGAGGGGCAACCGCAGCCCAAGTGGGCCAGCACGGTGGAAACCGACGCCCAAGGAAATCCCAAGGCGGCGGGTGTCAACGGCACGGACTCGGTGAGCATTCCCGGCAACGTGACGGACAAGATCGTCGACGTGCAGGCCAACTCGGAGAACACCGCGGGTGGCGAACTGAAGGAAAACCTCGTCGACGGGAACATCAACTCGAAGTGGTTGACGTTCACCAACACCGGCTGGGCCCAATTCCGCTTTTCCGAACCGACCACGGTGAAGCGGTACGCGATGTCGTCCGCCAACGACGCCGCCGTGCGCGACCCCAAGAACTGGACGCTCCAGGGATCGACCGACGGCCAGACCTGGACGACGATCGACACCCGTGCGGACGAGGTTTTCGCCGAACGCTTCCAGACCAAGGCCTACGAGGTCGCGAACACGACCGCCTACAGCTACTACAAGCTGGACATCACCGCGAACGCCGGCGGTGTGAACCTGATCCAGCTCGCCGAGATCCAGTTCTCGGACGGCTCGACCACCCCCGCCCCGGAGAACATGCGCACGGTGGTCGGCAAGGGCGCCAGCGGCGGCTACAACGCCAAGGCGAACGTCGGCTACACCGGTGTGAAAGCGCTGCGCTACCAGGGCACGCACTTCGCCACGGGCCGCGGTTACTCGTACAACAAGGTGTTCGACGTCGACGTGCCCGTCACCAAGACCACCGAACTGTCGTACCTGCTGTTCCCGAACTTCATGGACGACGACCTCAACTACCCGAGCACGTTCGCAGCCGTGGACCTCGCGTTCTCCGACGGCACGTACCTCAGCGACCTCGGGGCGCGCGACCAGCACGGGTTCGAGCTGTCACCGAAGGGCCAGGGCGCCTCGAAGGCGTTGTACACCAACCAGTGGAACCGGCTCGCATCGGTGATCGGCTCAGTCGCCGACGGCAAGACGATCAAGCGCATCCTGGTGGCGTACGACAACCCCAAGGGGCCGGCCAACTTCGACGGCTGGTTCGACGACATCACCATCAAGACCGCGCCGTCCACTCCGGACTACCAGCGGCCGTCGGACTACGTGCTCACCACCCGCGGCACGAACTCCAGCGGTAGCTTCTCGCGCGGCAACAACTTCCCGGCCACCGCGATCCCCCACGGCTTCAACTTCTGGACCCCGATGACCAACGCGGGCTCCATCAGCTGGCTGTACGACTACGCGAAGAACAACAACCGCGACAACCTGCCGACGCTGCAGGCGTTCACCGCGAGCCACGAGCCCAGCCCGTGGATGGGTGACCGGCAGACGTTCCAGGTGATGCCGACCATCGGCACGCCGACCGCCGACCGCGCGGTGCGCGCCCTGCCGTTCAAGCACTCCAACGAAACGGCTCAGGCGCACTACTACAGCGTGAAGTTCGAGAACGGGATGCGCACGGAGATCGCGCCGACCGACCATGCAGCCGTGTTCAAGTTCGGTTTCACCGAGGCCAGCTCGAACCTGGTGTTCGACAACGTGAACAACACCGGTGGGCTCACGCTCGACGCGGCGAGCGGTGTCGTGTCCGGCTACTCGGACGTCAAGAGCGGCCTGTCCGTCGGCGCGACCCGGATGTTCGTCTACGGCACGGTCGACCAGCCGGTGAAGGCGAGCGGCAAGCTGACCGGCCAGGGCCGCGACAACGTGGCGGGCTACTTCCAGTTCGACACCAGCGCGCAGAAGACCGTGCAGCTGAAGATCGCGACCTCACTGCTGAGCGTCGACCAGGCGAAGAAGAACCTGGAGCTGGAGATCTCCCCGCAGGACACGTTCGACTCCGTGAAGCAGCGCGCGCAACAGGCGTGGGACAAGCAGCTGGGCATCATCGAGGTCGAGGGCGCGAGCCAGGACCAGCTGACCACGCTGTACTCCAGCCTGTACCGGCTGTACCTCTACCCGAACTCGGGCCACGAGAACACCGGCACCAACGCCGCGCCGGTGTACAAGTACGCCAGCCCGGTGACCACCGGAGCCGCGAGCACGCCGACGCAGACCGGCGCGAAGGTCGTGGACGGCAAGATCTTCGTCAACAACGGGTTCTGGGACACCTACCGCACGACGTGGCCCGCCTACAGCCTCTTCACGCCCACGCAGGCCGGTGAGATGGCGGACGGCTTCGTGCAGCAGTACCGAGATGGCGGCTGGGTTTCCCGGTGGTCCTCCCCCGGCTACGCGAACCTGATGACGGGCACCAGTTCCGACGTCGCCTTCGCGGACGCCTACGTCAAGGGCATCACCAACATGGACGTCCAGGCGGCCTACGACGCGGCGGTGAAGAACGCCTCCGTGACGCCGCCGAACGACAACGTCGGCCGTCACGGCCTCGACATGTCGATCTTCAAGGGCTACACGTCCACGGCGACGAACGAGGGCATGTCCTGGGCGATCGAGGGCTACGTCAACGACTACGGCATCGCGAACATGTCGAAGGCGCTGCACGACAAGGCCGCCGCGAACGACCCGCGCAAGCAGGAGTACCTCGAGAACTACGAGTACTTCAGCAACCGGGCGCAGAACTACGTCAACATGTTCGACCCGGCGACGGGCTTCTTCCAGGGCCGCAACCCCGACGGCACCCGCCGGGTCCCGGCCGCGGACTTCAACCCGCAGGAGTGGGGCTACGACTACACCGAGACCGACGCGTGGAACATGACGTTCTCCGTTCCGCACGACGGCCAGGGCCTGGCGAACCTCTACGGCGGGCGCGACGGCTTGGTGAAGAAGCTCGACGAGTTCTTCTCGACGCCGGAAACGGCCAAGTTCCCCGGTTCCTACGGCGGTGTCATCCACGAGATGACCGAGGCGCGGGACGTCCGGATGGGGCAGCTCGGCCACAGCAACCAGGTGTCGCACCACATCAGCTACATGTACGACTACAGCGGCCAGCCGTGGAAGACGCAGGAGAAGGTCCGCGAGATCACCTCGCGGCTCTACCTCGGCAGCGAGATCGGCCAGGGCTACGCGGGCGACGAGGACAACGGCGAGCAGTCGGCGTGGTTCCTGTTCAGCGCCTTGGGCTTCTACCCGTTGCAGATGGGCAACTCGACGTACGCGGTCGGGTCGCCGCTGTTCACCAAGGCGACGCTGAAGCTGGAGAACGGCAAGAAGCTCGTGGTGAACGCGCCGAAGAACAGCGCGAAGAACATCTACGTGCAGAACCTCAAGATCAACGGCAAGGCGTGGGACAAGAGCTACCTGAACCACGACGTGCTCGCGGCCGGGGCGACCCTGGACTTCGACATGGGCCCGAACCCGTCCAAGTGGGCGACCGGGGCGGACTCCGTCCCGCCGTCGATCACCAAGGGCAACGAGGTGCCGAAGCCGTTGCGGGACATCAGCACCGCCGGCAAGTTCACCGGTCCGGCCGCGCTGGTGGACGACACCTCGCAGACCCAGTCCGCGGTCGACGCGCTCCAGGTCGACCTGCCGAAGACCAAGGAGAAGGCGGAGTTCTACACGCTGACGTCGTCGAAGGACGTGGCGGACCCGAAGAACTGGGTCCTCAAGGGGTCGCTGGACGGCAAGACGTGGACGACCGCGAACGAGCGCAAGGACCAGAAGTTCACCTGGCGCCAGCAGACCCGCGCGTTCAAGATCGCCAAGCCGGGCTACTACCGGTACTACCGCTTGGAAATCGCGGGCGGCGCCACACTGGCAGAGTTCGAACTGCTGGCCAAGCCGCTGGTGACGGCCACCAGGACGATCACCGAGCAGGTCAACGGGCCGTTGCAGGTGGCCTCCGGCGTCACGGTGGTCGACGGCGCGACCATCAGCGGCCCGGTCACCGTCAACGCGGGCGCCTCGCTGTACGTGTTCGGCGGCAAGGTGAACGGGCCGATCTCGGCCAACGGCGCGGGATCCGTGGTGCTCGTGGACACCCAGGTCGGCGGGCCGGTCAGCGTGACCGGCGCGACGGGTGGGGTGAACATCGAGAACACCAAGATCGGTGGGCCGGTGAGCATCGTGAACAACCAGGCGCCGGTGGTCTTGGCGGCCAACGCCATCAGCGGGCCGATGAGCGGGAGCGGGAACACCCCCGACCCGGTGAACAACGGCCTGGTGAACACCGTGCAGGGCCCGAAGGCCGGGCAACTCGCCGGCCTGTAAGGAGTTGCGACTGAAGGGGGGCCTCCCGTCGGGGGCTCCCCTTCATGCTCACCAGGACATTTCGCGGCAGCGCTGAGCCGAGTCGCCGGGCTCGACCTGGAGCGTGGCGTGCTCGATGTGGTACCGCTCGGCCAGCAGCGCCTGCGCGGTCCGCAGCACCTCGGCCGGGTCGACGTCGCACTCGATGGTCAGGTGCGCCGACGCCACCTCCATGCCGGAGGTCAGCGTCCACACGTGCAGGTCGTGCGCCTCGGCCACACCCGGCAGCTTCGCCAGATCCGCTTGCACGGCGTCGACGTCGAGGCCTTCCGGGGCGTGCTGGAACAGGATGTGCAGCGCGTTGCGGGCCAGCTTCCACGTCCGCGGCAGCACCCACAGGCCGATCGCGACACCCATGACCGGGTCGGCGTAGCGCCAGCCGAAGACGAGCGTGACCAGACCGCTCAGCAGCACGCCGACCGAGCCGATCAGGTCGGCGAGCACCTCCAGGTACGCACCCCGGACGTTGATGCTCTCCTTCGCGCCGCCGCGCAGCATGAGGAACGAGACGACGTTGGCGACCAGCCCGAGCAGTGCCGCCAGGATCACCGGCAGGCCAGGCACCGCGGGCGGGTCCTCGAACCGGCCGACCGCCTCGTACAGCACGTACCCCGCGACGCCGAACAGCAGCACGGCGTTCGCCAACGCCGCGAGCACCTCCGCGCGGTACAGGCCGAACGTCCGGTTGCGGCCCGTCGTGGCCCGGCGGGCGACCATGATCGCGGCCAGCGCCATGCCGACGCCGAGCACGTCGGTCAGCATGTGCGCCGCGTCGGAGATCAGCGCCAGCGACGACGTCGCCCAGCCGACGGCGAACTCGACCACCATGAAGACCGCGCCGATGCCGAACGCGATCCACAGCTTCCCGATGTGCCTGCCCGAAGCGCTGCCCGCTTCGGCAGGCGACACGCCGTGCCCATGTCCGTGACCCATGCGAGAAACATATAGCGACATGCGCATGTGTGCAATGTGACCGACTACTGACGCCAGGTGGGCCCGGCCAACCGTCCCAACACCCGGACGGCCTTCGGCGACACCCGGCTCGCGAACCGCACCAACCGCGACTCCGGCGTCACCGGCACGACCAGGCGATTGTCCCGAACCGCTCGGACCACCGCAGTGGCAACCTTCTCCGGCCCGTACCCGCGGCGCCGATAAGTCCTGGTCACCGCCTCACGTTTCACCTCTTCCTCGTTCGTGGAAGTGCCGGCGAACGTGGCGCTGCGGGTGATGTCGGTGTGCACGACGCCAGGACAGATCGCACTGACCCCGATCCCGTGCGGAGCCAGTTCCTCGGCCAAGCACTCCGCCAGCATCAGCACGGCGGCCTTCGTCGTCGAGTACGCGGGCAGCGCCTTCGAGGGGAAGTAGCTGGCCATCGACGCCGTCACGACCGCGTGACCACCCTCACCGCGCTCGACGAGCCCAGGCAGGAACGCCCGCAACGTGTGCACCACACCCCACAGGTTCACGTCCACGACCCACCGCCAGTCCGCCTCGGACGTGTCCAGGAACGATCCCGCGACCAACACCCCCGCGTTGGCCATCACCACGTCCGGCACCCCGTGCTCGGCCACGACTTGGTCGGCCAGCGCCCGCACCGCGGCACCGTCGGTCACGTCTACCGCGTACGCGTGCCCCCGCACCTCCTTGGCCGTGCGCTCCGCCGCGGCGCCGTCCACGTCCACCGCGATGACCTGCGCACCGTCCACCGCGAACGCCAGCGCAGTAGCCCGCCCGATCCCACTGCCGGCCCCCGTGATCACCACCAGCTCCCTTTTCGGGGGCGTCTCCTCCACGAACTCCGCGATCATCCGCGCCACCGCCTCCGGATGCGTCCGCGGCGCCCAGTGCGACGCGTGCAACGACCGCCGGGTCAGGTCGGAAGTCCACGGCTCAGCCGCCTCCAAGTGCCCGGCCCGCACGAACGAATCCCGCCGCAACGCGATCTGCAGCACCGGCACCACCACCTTCTTGGGCGCGGGCCCACCACCACCGAAGTTCGCCCGGTACAACCCCAACCCGTTCACCAGCTCCCGGTGCTGCGCGTTCAGCCGCGTTCGCACCGCCCGAACCCGCCACACCAGCTCAGGCAGAACCGGCACCCGAAGGCCCGCGATGTACCAGGAGTGCTTCACCAGGTTCAACACCTTCACCGGATGCCACCGATTCCGCGCGATCCAGTCGGCGATATGCCCCAACGACGGCCCGGAAATGCTCACGAACGACGCGAACAGCTCCGGATGCCCCGCAACCGCCTCCCAAGCCTGCGTGGACCCCCAGTCATGCCCGACCAGGTGCACCTTCCGCCCAGGCGCGACGGCACGCACCACAGCCACCAGATCCTCAACCAACCGCTCAACCCGATATCCACCGACATCCCCAGGCCGCCCCGACCCCCCAGCCCCGCGCACGTCATACCGAACCACGTGAAACCGCCCAACCAATCCCGCCACCACCCCATCCCACACCGCCGAGGTATCCGGAAACCCGTGCACCAACACCACGGTCGGCAACCCGACATCCCCCTCCTCCAACACCCGAATCCGCAGCTCACCAGACACCACAACCCGCTCCCGCACCGCATCCATGCCACCCGAGGGTAGGGGGTGCAACCACCCTCCGACAGGTGCGCTAGGATCATCCCGACAGCTACGGCCCCCGTAGCTCAGGGGATAGAGCACCGCCCTCCGGAGGCGGTGGCGCAGGTTCGAATCCTGCCGGGGGCACAGACTCTCCAAAGTCCAAAAGGGCCCCACTGAGCAGCACATACGCAGCCCAGTGGGCCTTTTTGTGCCTTCGATCCAGCACAGCCTTGTCCGGCTGTGTCCGGCTAAAAACGGCTGTTTACGGGTGTCTGTGCCGATGGTGTGCCGACGGATTCCCGTCGCTCCTTGATCAGGAGCGCGAATCAGGCCGCATGACAGTGACCTCAGTCACGTCACTCTGCGTCGCTCCGGCCCGTCTTGAGCCCGGCCTCGACCATCGCTCGGATGGCATCGTTGGACCCGCTGAGCACGTGGGCGTAGATCCGGAACAGCACCTCCAGTGAGTGCCCCGCCCACTCGGCGACCTGCTTCGGCGGCACGCCCGAGCTGAGCCACAGCGAGACGCCCGCGTGCCGCAGGTCGTAGGGCGTGGCAGCCAGGCTGGTCTTCGCCAGCTCGACCGACAGCGCCTTCTTCCTCGCCTTGCGCCAATACCGCAGGATCGTGCCCTTGGGCAGCTCCTCGTCGTTGCGCTCCCCGCGGAACAGGCGGCCGTCCGGGGCTGTGCCGTAGGCGAGCATGTGGCGGTGCAGCAACGCCGTCAGCTCGGGCGGGCTGGGGACCGGGCGGATCGTGCCTGCGTCCCTCTGCTTGAGCTGGCGCTTGTCGCGGTTCTTCCCGCTGTCGGTCCACTCCTTGCCCGCGTGCGGGCGGGCGATCTCCAGGTGGATTTCTCCCCAGCCCTCCTCGGGGAGGGCGAGCTGGTGCTTGGACAGCCCTGCCGCCTCCTCCGGGCGCATCCCCGCGTAGTAGAGGCAGGCGAAGAACGCCACCATGCGCGGGCCGCTGCGGCGCTGCACCCGCACGGCGTCCAGAAGATCGAGCACCTGCGCCGGGTTGGCAACGCGACGCTGGTCGATGGCCTGAACCGTCTTCCGCGGCGCGATCCACTTCAGAGCCGGGATGGGGTTGGAGTCGAGGAGCTTGCGCTCCACGGCATACTCCATCGCCGTGCCGAGGATCTTGCGCTGGCGGGAGACGACGCTCGGGGCCGCCGCCGTGCCGTCGAGCTTGACCGCGAGCCTGTCGAGCAAGGGCCGCAGCACCTGCGCATCACGCAGCGCGGTTACGGGCAAAGTGTTTCCAGCAACCCACTTCAGTGCACGGCGCACGTCCTCGGGCATGTCCGCCGCAGCCCGGCGGGTGGTGTTGAACCCCCACCGGTTCAGCGCGCTGCGAATCAGCGCGTCGTCCGGCTTGCCCTTGGTCGAGGAGAACATCGCTGGGGTGGCCTTGGTCAGTGCCTCGGCGTGCGTTCGCCGCGTCGTGGCCGCGACGTGCGGCCACTTCATGTCCACGAACGCACAGGCGAAGTCGTACCAGGACATCTGGTCGGACTTCCGAGCCATTGACACGGGTAGTCCGTCGAACACCCGGAACGCCTCGCCCTTACCGGCGGCAGCGATCAGATTGGAGCGGAACCCTTCGGCGAGGGCCTTGGTTGCGTATTTCTGCTTGAAACGCTCTTTAACGACCCTCCAACGCACCCAGTATGTGACCCTCTTGCTGCCCTTGTGGGCGTACGGGTCGAGCGCGAAAATCTGGACGTCGTAACTCGTGTCATCCTTCATGCTGAATCCTCCAGTTCTTCCAGCCACCTCTCGTAGTCGGTGGACCGGATTCGGATCTCGCCGTTTGGCAGGCGAAGACATTTCGGCCCGCGACCTTTCGCGCGCCAGTCATAGAAGGTGGACCGAGAGATTTCGAGATCGGCGCACACGTCAGCGACAGTGAGACGGCGAGAGGCCAAGGGGCAATTCTCCGATTCGATTTCAGAAAAAATAGGCGGGGCGCACCAATTCCGGGCGCCCCGCCTTAGGCCAGCGAGAGTGCTTCTTCTTCCACGGGTCGCACGTTGCGAGCCCTGCGTTCGCTACGCCTCGAAGGCGCGCGACTGGCGCAGGCTGCGCACCAGCTCGATGTTCGTGCAGTCCTCGACATCCGCGGCCAGTTCCCTGTCCTCCTCGGCGAGGCGCTCATAGGAGCTCACGTGCACAACCAGCTCGCCGCGACCCAGCTCGACTCTGCCGTGCAGCTCGTTCACGATCTGGTCGAAGCCACGAATGCGCTGCGCGCCGTCGGTGAAGTAGGCACGGCGGAAGCCGCGGCCGAGCAACACCTTCGTCAGCGGCGACGAGGCGGCGTAGACCTGCTGATGCCTGAACTGTTGGTAGCCGCGGCGTTCCTCGGAAAAGCCGACGATGAGAATGTCGGCCTCGTTGGACAGCTCGGGGACGACGCGCGTGGCTGGGGCTTTGGTCACGGAGAGGGACCGTCCTTCGGTGATGAGGCGAGGCCAGGAAATCTGGCCGGAAAGATCCACGGACTCGGTCACTTGTCGCGTTCCTCGGTAGTCATGCGCTCGATCTCGTCGGCCACCTGGCGCAGGACGTCCACCAGGACGCCGTCCGAGTCGGTCTCCAGTTCGCGGCGATCGAGGTAGGTGACTGCCTGGGCCGGTTGCTCACCAACTTGGATGTGGAACGGCACGCGCCGGTAGGGCGAAATCAGGCGGCCACCTCTGACCACTGCGCGGTGCGGGTGTTGTGCACGCGGCGCGATAGTTCGGTCAGGTGGAGCAGGCCTTCGGGGCACTCGTAGAAGCGGTTCTCCCGCTTCATGCCGCGCCGAGAGCCGGGGGTGTTCTGGTCGGCCCAACGTTCACGACGGGCGCGGGCCCTCCCCAGGGCCTTCTCCGCGTCGTGCTCGTCCACGAACCCGCGCTTCTCGCAGGTGTCGCACCATTCGAAGGGGACCGTCTTGGCGTTGCTCACAAGGTCACATCCATGGGCTGTGCATCCAGGCCGTCTCGGAACGGCCTGGGCTGGTGATGATCGGGACTACTTCACGTCCTGCTTGCAGGCACAGCCGCGGATCGCGCACCGGCCGCCGAACTTCGGGTGTTCATGCGCCCCGTGAGGATGACCGCACATCGGGTTCGCGCACTTCGTGCTGGGGACAGCCCTGTTCTTGTCCAGCCGGGCGAGGAATGCGCCCGTGCTGCACAACTTCAGCGACATCGACTCGCCGCCCAGCGCGGCCTTCTTGGCGAACTTGACGACCTCGGCATCGCTGGTGAACGGGCCCCAGGCGATCTGGAGTTGGCCGGGGCCGAAGCGGTGCACCCAGGCGTAGAACTCGCGGTCGGCCAGTACTTCGGCGACGCGCTTGATCACGTCTTTGGCGAGGGCTTCCGCCGAGTCGTAACCGTCGCTCTCCAAGAGCTGAACGACGGCCGCGACTTCGTCTTTGCGAGGACTGATCTTCACAACTAAGACTGACCTCTCAACTTACACATGCAAGCCTACGTAATCGGCGGGACATAGACGACGACAAGCCCTTGGGCGATCTGTTCGGCAGCCGCGACCGTGCGAGAGCTGAACTCGCCAGGCTGCAACCAAAGCCCCATCTCGTCCTTGGCGAAGACCTGCCCAGTCACCTGGTTCACGACCACCGTGCCGGGCAGCAGCGTGGTCAGCTCAGCAAAGTCGAGCACCTTGCGGTACACGGGCACGTCCGCCAGCGCGGCCAACTCGCTCGCCTTAAACGGAAAGACGCTGAACGAGTGATCCAGCTTCACGTAGACGAAGCCGTTTTCGACCTCCCGCACCGCACCGGTCGCACCACGTGGCGCGCTACTCGGAACGGCATCGGTCATCACGCGGACGCGGTCGCTCACACCGAAAGTCGGCTCGCACGCTGCGGAAACGGCTTGAATCTTGGCCGGGTCGAGGAAGACCGTGCCGCCCGACTCAGTCCGAGCGAAGTAGTGCCTGCCCCCGTTCGAGATGGGGTCGTCGGCCGAGGCGATGATCGTGAAGACCTGGGCGTCTGGGTGGTCGCGCAGCACGACTTCGTCGCCAGCCTCGAAGACCGGCCACTCGGGCTCGTCGGGCACAGCCAGGCCACTCACGACCCCAGCGATACTACTCTCAATCTGCACAGTGACTCTCCTTTGCTCTGCATATCTCAAGTTACACACACTGGCTCGCATGGGCAAGCTGTTTTCGGATCAAGCTCCTCGCCGACCTTGAGCGTCTCGTCCATCAGGCGGCCCGCAGTTCGCGCAGTTCGATGTACGGCGCCCATTCCGGGTGCCGCGTCACCAACTCGCGGGCGTAGCGCGAGGTGTAGGCGTCGTTCAGGGCGAACGTGCCGGGTGCGGCAAGCTTGCTGCGCTCCCAGCGCATCGTCTCCCAGAGCATCTTCACCCCAAGCTTGCGCTTACCCACCTCGAACCACTCCGCGGCGAGACGCTCCAACGTTTCGAAGACGTCCGGGTTGTCCAGGTGGAACTGCTGGAAGCGCTCCTGAATCGTGTTCCGCACTAACTCCTCCTTGCGGCAGGCTCATCAGCGGTGGGATGCCAGCCCACCGGACCCGACGCGAGCCGGGTTTCGCCTCATCTCGACGGCTTCGACTCGTGGTAGAACCGCGCCCAGAAGTTCGTGATGGTCGTGTCGATCACCAGGTGCGGGACCTCGACGATGCGTGCCACGAGGTCGCGTGTCAGCGCTGCTTCGCCCGTCTCACGAGCCAGGCGCACGAAATCCTGATACGCCCTCTCCTTGCGTGCCAGGAGGGGTGCCGCGCGCTCGCGGAGCTCTCCCCAGTGCAGGGCCACTACGTGGCGCACATAGGCGCTCATGGCCTCGTCGTTGACCAGGCGTAGGTGCCACACCTCCTGCGGGATGGCAGGAATCAGAACGTCGATCGCGTCGTGGCACCCGTTGCACCGGTTGCGTTCGTTGCCCGCGTGGTAGATCGACGACCCCATAGCGCCGGTCGCCGGGCAGTCCGGCGTGAAGCACAGCCCGCCGAATAGCCCCCTCGTCGTACTGTTCGTCATCTTCTTCCCCTCGTCACGGCAGGCATCCTCAGCACGGGCATGCCAAGCCCGTGGACCGTCCACGATGGACGGTTTCGCCGGTCAGCCCTTCGAAGGCACCTCAAAGGGCTCGGGCTCCAACGAGTCGCACGCCCCTGAGGGCGACACGAGGTAGCGCTTCTCGTCGTCATAGCCGTCGAGTCGGACGTAGACGTGCACCCAGCGGTCATGGCGTGGCTCGACGCGGGTCACAGTGCCGTTGATCAGGCACGTGCCGATCTCTTCGACGAGGCGCAGGCCGCACACTCGCTGGTCCACCCGGTACAAGAACTTCACCGCTCCACCTCGCTTACGTCGAGGAAGTAGCGGACGCCGAGTTCTCGGGTCATCGCGCGCCACTCGGAGCCGTAGTGCTCCTTCGCGTGCCTCTTGCAGAGCGGGGTCAGCGTGCCCCGCTCCACGAGCGTCGCCAGCCCGTCGCAGTAGTCGCAGATCGGCCGCACCTTGATCCATTCGATCACCGCGTCGTCCGACCATGCGCCCTCTGCATGGAACACCAGCAGCGCAGCTTCCTCGCTGCCGTGCGCGAGGGTGTGGGTCGTGGACAATTCCTTGTCACGCCTCAAGGTGACGGCGTACTCCCAGACCTTGATGCTCATGGACACCTCTCATTTCGGCAGGCTCGTCAGCGCGGGGATGCCAGCCCCGCGGACCACCCCGCGAGGGGTGGTTTCGCCTCATAACGGATGCCATTGGTGCTGCCTGATTGGCTGCATTCGCTGGCCCTCCTCTCGATCGATGGCCGACTCATCAGCAGCGGGATGCCAGCCCGCCGGACCCCCGCAGGGGTTTCGTCGATGTCTTAACCAGCAGCCTTGATCCGCGAGCTCACGCGCTTGAAGAAGTCGCTTGTTGCACTGCGCAGGTTGGCGCTCGGCGAGACGCCGTCGAAGTGGCGGGAGGAGAACCACTCGCGCGGGGCCTCCTCGAACACCGAGACCACGCCGGTCGCGTAGTCCAGGCCCATCCCGCTGGACTTGGCCAGCAGGACGATGCGCTCCCCCGCGCCCAGGAAATCGAAGTGCGCAACCACCCGATAGGTTCCGACCCGCTCGGGCACGGACGCAGCCTTGGCGACGTCAGCCGGGGCGCTCACGGCTTCACCGTCTCGGGCAGGCGGCGCTTGCTCATGCCGACCGGTTCGCCGTCCTCGTCGAAGTGGACGAGGATCACCGTGCGGGCGTCGTCGGAGTCGAGGAATCCGCAGTCGCGGTGTCCCATCGTTCGGCAGTTCCAACCGGGGTCGTCCTCCTGAAGCTCGTGCTCGGGAAGTACCGCCAAGCCGGTCGTAACCAAGCCCGTCGCCAAGGCGAGGGCAGTAACTCTGGTCAGCAGCCGATTCCGCATGGCCGCTCTCCTCTCATTCGGCAGGCTCGTCAGCCAAGGGCTGCCAGTCCTTGGGACCGCGCCCTAAGGCACGGTTTCGCCGGACTACTTGAAAAACCACTGATCCTGGCGAATTGGGAGCATCAGTGCCTGATCTCCCCGAAGCAGGCGATCTGCTGAATCGCATCGCCTGACTCAGTGCCGAGGTCAGCCACCTCGACGCCCTCCGCATCTCTGTCCACCCAGGACTGATGGATGTTGCTGTGTGTGCTCGAACAGATGTGCTTCTGGTCGGGGTCGGCCAAAACCAGATAGGCAAAGCGGATGTCGTCGCGGCTCAGATGAAAGACCAGGCCGGTCTCCTTCTCAACGACCGTGAAGCTGGCCCACTCGGGAGTGTGGTCGCCTACGTTCGCGGCGTGTACGGACGAAATCGTCCAGTAGTCGGCGCCCATGTCGGCCAAGTCCATGATCTCGTCCACGTCCGTGTCCGTGATCGCGCTGCGGTCCTGCTCTACGACCCAGTCGCTGAGCGTCTGGACCTTCAGGTCGAAGACCTCCGCGTAGAGGTCTTGCTTCCAGCCGTCGGGGTACTCGACCTCGACCCTGGCCGTACCGTTGTACTCCCTGCCCCTGGTGACCCGCAGGAAGGTCGCGGGCTCGTCTCGGAAGCTGCGGACCTCGTCCCCTGCGGTGATTTGCTTGCCGTTCTTGTCCGTCACTCGATACGACATGGGGTCCTTTTCTCGTTCGGCAGGCTTCATCAGCACGGGCATGCCAAGCCCGTGGACCAACCCCTGCGGGGGCCGGTTTCGCCGGTCACACCAGGACTTCAGCTCTTGCGTCCTCCTTGGCGCGGCTGTGGTCGTCCTCGTCCCAGTCCGCGTCCGCCTCTGGGTCGCTGGCTCGGCACCCCTGCGGACATCTGGTGTCGTCACCCTTGATGGGTTCGTCGGAGAAGGGGCACCAGTCCCCGATGTCGTTGCTGTGGTTGGGCCACGTCTGCACGGTCGTCGCGCTCATGCGAAGTCCTCTCGCTTTGGCAGGCTCATCAGCACGGGCATGCCAGTCCCGTGGACCCGGTCCTCTGCCGGGTTTCGCCTCATCTGCGCTTTCGCTCCTCGATGCGGACGTCGATCTCCCGAAGCTGAGTCATCAGCGACTCGTTCCAGCCCTTGCCCCACTCGGACACCTGGTCCTGAATCAGTTCCGCGCGCAGCGTTGCGGCCAAACGCTCGTCGTCAACCGCGCGCAACTCCTCCACCACGGTCATGACGACCTCGCCGATCAGCGTGGACACATCCCAGTCCGGGTCCTTGGCACGTGTGGCCGCGACGATGTTCTTCAGGTGACCGGGTCCGGCGACGACAGCCGTCCACACCTGGTCAGGGACCTGCGCCACGCGCGGGTCAGGGGTGCCTTCGTCGGTTTCCGCGTCGTCCTCGACGGACTCGGGAATCAGCGCGTCGAGCGCCCGCTGCCCCTCTTCCTGGGCGTGCTTCAGGTCGTAGAACCCCCAGCAGGACTCCACCTGCTCCCAGGTGTGCCGAGCGTCGTCCACGTCCGGGCTGACCCACAGGGTCATGCGCTCGATCACGTACCCGACCGCCTCGCCACGTGCCCACGTGCGGTACTCGTCGCGCTCAGCTTCCAGGATCTTCATCCCGTAGGCTTGGCGCCCCTCGGGTGCGTAGGCCAGGTTCAGCGCTTCGGGCATCGCGTACCAGATCGCGCGGGAGCCGTCCGGCGATGGGTATTCGGGCAGCACGATCGCGCCGCGAATTCGTGCGTAGCGCTCGAAGATCCGCATTGCCGTGCAGGTGTCGTATCGGGCGCGCAACTCGAACCACTGGTAACTCAGCGGGCCGAAGTCCTCGTCGATGTTGATGTACTCGGCGCTGTCGACCGTGATCACGCTCGCGGTCTGCTCGTAGGCCAAGCGCGGGTTCTCGGCGTCTTCGTCCGCCTCGATCCTCACGCGGTGTGCCGGAGCGAACAGCGTGCTCGTCATGGATTTCCCCTTACTCATGGCAGGCTCATCAGCACGGGCATGCCAATCCCGTGGACCGTCCATCTAGGACGGTTTCGCCAGCTACGCCACGTAGGCGCGAGCGACCTCCAGGAAGCTGCGGAAGTTCTTCGGAGCGGTGTCCATGAATCTGGTCGGGTCCACGACCGGAACTACCGACCACTGATGCGCGCCCTCGACCTTCATGCCGAAGATCAGGCCATCGGTGTCGCGTGGGTTCACGAGCTGGTACCGATTCCCGTTCTCGCCCGCACTCCACTCGACTCCGAACGCGGCCGGGTTACTGACGTTGGCGAACCGAACTTCGCTCATGGGTTGTCCCCCTTGGTTTTGGTAGGCTCATCAGCACGGGCATGCCAAGCCCGTGGACGGGAGTCGCCCCCCGTTTCGCCAACCGGCTACGCAGGGCGATCCAACGATCAGAGCTCGCTGATTGCCTTCGCCAAGAGGACCGCCAACTCGGGCGGGAGCTCGACCTTGAACTTCACCGAGCCGTAACGGGGGTCTACCTCCACTCGCACGCTGCTGCCGTAGCTACCGAGGTTCACCTCGTGGTCCCCGCGCTTGCTCACTGTTGCCCCGCTACCCAGGGCTGCGCGGATCTCCTCTGCCAGCGCGGCACGGCGGGACTCGTCCGTGTCGCTTGCCCGCTTGCGTTCCAGTGCCCCCGCGAACGTCGGGACCGCGATTGGCAGCAGTCGGCGCGTGACATCGCCCGCGATCTGCTTGGGGGTCTTCTTGAGCGACACATTGATGCTGCCCGTTTCGGCGTCGTAGGGCTTGAACTTGCCCAGGGCGCCCAGGTCGCCAGAGATCGACATCTGCGTCTTGCTGTTGTAGTGGTTGTACGACACGTGCAGGCACACTCCGTCCGGGCCGTGCAGGTGAGCGTCCTCGTTGTTGCCCCAGTAACCCGCCTTCGCGGTCCAGCCGTCGCCGAGTTCCACAGCCACGTCCTTTACGATTGCGAATACGTCAACCCGCGTTTCGGTCATCGAAACCACTCCTAGGTAGCAGGCATCCTCAGCACGGACACGCCAGGTCCGTGGACCGTCCAAAGTGAACGGTTTCGCCAGTTACGCGGCTTCCAGTTCGGTCCTGGTCATGAAGGACTGGGCCGACTCCTCATCGGTGAACTCGTAGACGTCCGGAGGCATCCCGTTCAGGCTCGTGATCACCACGTACATGTCGTGGCTGGTATCCCGTTCGAAAAGTGCGGCAATGCGCCCGTCCTTCAGCTCGACCCAGTCGCGGCGGCCCAGCTCCGTACCTTCATCCATGACGGTTCCCTCTCGCTTTGGCAGGCTCATCAGCACGGGAATGCCAACCCGTGGACCGTCGCCAGTGGACGGTTTCGCCGTAGGTCAGGAAGCAAGGGGCAGCGCGATCTGAGCCGGGTCCACATATGGCGCCCGCCATGCGGCCAGAACGGTTTCCTGGATGTCGAGGATGATTTCGTCCTGGTTGCCGCAGACCATCGTGGAAGCCCCCTGGAACTCCCAGTTCTCCGCGCGCTCGTAGAACATCTCCCGGAGGTCGTCGTCCAAGACGCCGAAGTCCTCCCAGTGGTAGCCACCGGCCCAGTCGTCGAGATCCCTGGTGATGTCGCTGAGGATGTGCCCGTCCCAGGCCGCTTCCTGACACTCCGACTCGTACTGGTAGTAGCCGTCTTCGTCGATGAACGGGTAGTCATTCAGTGCTTCGATGGACTGCACCAGGGACTCAAGCCACTCCAGGCCCGTGTCCACGTCGTCGTCGAGGTCACCGGGCAGTTCGCCGAACTGAGTCCAGGCCTCTCCCGCATCCCTGAACGAATCGGTGCTCACCTGCACGCCAGGGGTGTCCTCCAGCGCCCGAACATTGGCGGCGTCGATGTCGCTGCCGTAGCCCCCCATGTCGCTGTAGCTGACCAGAGTCACGGTCACGGCCGGGTAGTCGTACGTCTGCTCACCGTCGTTCACGATGAGCTGGAGGAGATGCTCCTCCGGAACCTTCTCCAGGCAGCTCCCGTAGTCGTCGTTCTTCAGGGAGACCCGTCCGCTGTCGAGCAAGCGCCCCCACAGTTCCGCAGCGCGTTCGTACTGTGCCGGGGTGTAGGTGCGGTGGAATCTCACGGTGTTGCCCATTGGCACCCTTTCGCAGTGGCAGGCTCATCAGCACGGGGATGCCAGCCCCGCGGACAGGGGTCTCCCCCTGTTTCGCCCGATCAGTTCGCGGCGTCCAACTCCGCCCACTCCTTGCGCTTGTCGTCCAAGAAGTCGGCGATGAACCAGCGCTTTTCCAGCGCTTCCCTTACGAGCTCGTGCCACCTGGCGCGGTTGTCGCCGATCAGGTCTGACAGCACGCCCGTGAGGTCACTCCAGAGCTGCGCGGCCAGAGTCCTGTCCTCCGCATCTCTGGCCTTTTCATAGGCGAGCAGCAGGTCGTCAGCGCGGGAGATGCGCTCCTGCTCCTCACGAAAAGCCCACTCCTGTCGGAGCTGCGCCAGGTTGTAGGCGACGTCTTCCCCGTTGTCGATCAGGTGGCCGTAGAGCCATTCCGCCTGTTCCTCATCGTCGAGGCACAGCTCACGTAGTGATCTTTTGAGTGCGTGCTGTACCGCTGCGTAGGGCTTGAGGACACGCCACCCCTGCTCATTCGCCAGGATGGTGTTGTCCGTGGCGTAGAAGGTGTTGACGGAGTCGTCCGCCATGTTCAGCTCACGCAGGAGATCCCAGAACTTGTCCGCCATGCGGATGTGCTCCGCCTCAGCGGCGGCGGACAAGGGGCCGCCGGTAAACGTGGTGCTCATATCGTCCAATCTCTCAAGTTACACACCGTGGCCAAAAAGAAGACCCACGTCTCCGGTGAGTCATCGGCCTAGCGCCTGTCGCTGCTTCCGAGGCACGCCGTCCAAATTCGACGAAAGCGACAGGCTATTCTCAAGTTACACACTTGGGGATAAATATGCCCTGGCGTCATCGTTCCTGTCCGAGCCACGCACGTGATGGTCTTCCACGCACTTCCCAGAGGTATCGGCTGGCCCTTCCACGTGCACCCCAAGGGGCACTAATGGGCTGCCCGTATGCGATGACGCATTCCGGTTACTCGCTATTGAGTTCTCAAAGAACAAGTTTGTGGGGGCTACTCCAGACTTGGCAGCTATTTCCTAGCGACCAGTATCCGGTCCCGCCTTGCCTTGCTGTGTTGCTGTGTCAAACCCTAGCAGGTCCGATCCGAATTCTCAAGTTACACACTTGGTGGCGCTCGTCTGGCCTTTTGCCTCAATGCTGTCGCCCTGCCGTTCGGACCGTTCCGCTTGTCTTTGCAGGTCAACCAGTCAACCTAACCCCCGCCCGTTGCGGAGTGATCCAACCGACTTCACAGCGGTTGCCCGCTGCGCTGCTCTACTCGCGTCCCGTTCGCTCCCGTTGTGGCGGTTGCTTTCGGCTTGCCGTGAACCTTAGCGAGCTGTCGCCAGGTGTGCAAGTTGCGAATTCAGTTCTTAAGGACCGTGCGCCGGAACTTCGTTCCCCTTGCGGAGCGCTTCGTTCTGACACGACGAACAATACTCAAGTTACCCATCTGGGTCAAATTAGGCCCCTTTTCGCAGGTCAAACGCTGTTTGGCTACCGATTGGTTCATCTCAAGTTACACACTGATACGTAGCCATTGCCGCCCCCTGACGTAGCCATAGAGGCGATTTCCGCCCGATCCGGTACGTCTACCCACCCCCTGTGGAGAAAGGGGCCCTGAGACGTTTCCGCTGACAGGCGGCCCTACATAACGGCGTTTCAGTAGTTTCAAGATCTACATCTCAGCGCCTGCCCATGTGCCTGATGACGCGCTCTCGCTTGACGTGACCTGGCTCACGCTATGACCAGTGTCCGCGCTGACTGCCTGCCGATCGCTGGCCGTGCGCAGAGCTGCGACTAGTCCGACTCGATCCGCGATCAGGAGGAACCGCGCAACGGGCGCGCGACCGTACACCATGCCGAGCCTAGCGATACGGGGTGGGGGTATGACCCCTTGCGAGTTCAGAGGGGCACCGCCATGTCTTAGCGGCTGAGATTCCGCCACAGTTCCAGAGTCGCTCGCAAGCTTGCGAGCGGAGGCCGCTCTCCGTGTCGCCGCAGCTCAGCGGCTACAGCAGGGACTCGGGACAGATCCAGCGGCGAGCAGAATCTCGCGGTTCTCCACCACGGAGGCCTCTGGCCCACAGCGGCGGGACGAGGCCTCCGCGCGGGCTTCTGCCTGCGGGGACGCGCTCGCGGAGGCCTGTACGGCGCCGAGCTGGCGCGAGCGGAATCGAGCGATTTCTGCCGCCGTCGCTGCGGTGTTGGCCTGCTCGCTGTCCATGCCGCCACCGCACCCGAGATGGCCAGCCTGAGGCTAGCTGCAAGCCTCCATGTTGCTTCCCCTGCGGGCCCCGGAGGGGCCAGCCCCAAGCCCTTGAGTCGAGCCAGCGCTTCGCCGCTGCGGGCCCGCCAGGGCCCAAGCCTCCGTTGGCTTCTCGCCGCTGCCCCTGCCTGTAGGGCTGTGATCCAGGTTACATACGAGGCTGGTTCTAAGACCAAGATCAACAACCGTATATATAAGTACAAGCCTGAAACGCTAAGACAAAGGCTGAAGGCTTAGGCCCCTATCGGGGCCTACAGATTAAGCGATTAGGCAAATACAATCCTCAAGGCTTTGTGCCTTCTAATACGCCTCGGGTCGACAAGCGGAGCCTCTCCCCGCATACGTCGTCGAGGCCCCTTTTCCACGTCGTGAGGCGGTATTCGCCATGCCCCAGTGGGCCGGTTCTGACCGGCGTAGTCGCCTCCCGGCCGACTGGGATCGCATCCGCGCTCGCATCCTGAAGCGCGACGGTTATCGCTGCACGTTGGTCGACCAAGTCGGCGAGCGGTGCGCAGAACCGGCGAGCGACGTGGACCACGTTCTGCGCGGTGACGACCATCGAGACGCCAACCTCACCTCGCTCTGCGGGTGGCATCACCGACAGAAATCCTCCAAAGAAGGGGCAGCGGCGAAAGCCGCCAACTGGAGGCGGCAGAACGCGAAATTCCGGCGCACAGAGGCTCACCCCGGCCTGATGTGAATCCCTGCGGACGAGGGCGCCGGTCCCCTCGTCCAGCTTCAAAGGCGCCTAGCTCAGCGGCAGAGCACCGGTCTCCAAAACCGCATTGCGCAGGTTCGAGTCCTGCTGCGCCTGCGCGATACGACCTCCGTCAGTGAATCGGCTGGCGGGGGTCTTTCGCGCGCCAATCGAAAGGAGATGGGCGTTTGCCCGAATACCTTCTCGCTCCCGCGCTGGCAACCCTCCGAGCCCAGTTCGATCAGCGCTTCCCCGGCCGAAACAAGGCCAGCGACGGCTGGATCGGCGACGCCGCACACCGCTCACAGGGCTCGGCGAGCGACCACAACCCGTGGGTCGTGATCGACGGCCAGGCCTACGTGACCGCACTGGACATCACGAACCACCCCGAGATCGGCCTCGATCTCAACGCCTTCACGGACCAGCTTGTGGTGGCGTGTCGCGACCAGGGCGAGAACCGCCTGAAGTACGCGATCCACCGAGCGCTGATCATGGACACGAGGCCGCAGTTCAGCCCGTACCAGTGGACGCCGAGCTCGGGCCACTTCGTGCATGCGCACTTCAGCGTGCACAGCGACCGGCGGCTGCTCGACACGCGAGCGTGGAACCTCCCCATGCTGTCGGGCACCGCGGCGCCCGCGCCTGCGCCAACTCCTGCCCCGGCGCCGACCCAGCGCCCGGTTCCGGCTTGGCCGCTCGGCCACCTCGGGCGCAGTCACTACTTCGGCGACATCGCCGGACCGGATGAGTCGCACGGCGGCTGGGCTGACTGGGAACAGCCACACGTGCGCCTCATCCAGCGGGCGCTTCAGCGTTGGGGTTTCGCGCCGAACTTCGCCGGTTGGGTTGACGGCAAGTTCGAGCGACCGACCGTCAACTCCGTCGCAGCCTGGCAGCGGGCGCATATGCCCGACACTCAGTTCTTCGGCCAAGTCTGGCCTGACGACTGGGCCAATCTGCTTAGCCGCTAGCTAGAGATGGTCGACGTCGGCCGACGTCGTTGTATGCAATTCAAGGGTGCCGAGATGCTCCGGCGTGCTGGTAAGGAAGACAGTGCACTCCCCCCAACTGGCCTCGATCACTGCGGCACCGAGCGCGTCGATCCGAGTCCCTGAAAACGGATTCTGATCGATCGTGATGTTCACGGGCACGGCGACCGCCTCGCCAACGGCCGCACAGACCATGGCATAGTCCGCCGCGGAGCTTTCGCGCGTTGGCACGACGTTGCCAGGCTCGCGTTCGCGAGTTCCGATCAGGAAGCTGAGCAGTTGGATTTCAGTGTTCTCCACAGGAAGCCCTCGCGGGGCTAGACCGTGCGGTGACCGCACGGTCTTGACCTCCGACAGCAACCTCCCAGCCGAGCTCCTGTAGGTGACATCGACGGCCCACGGCTGACCATTGACGCCCTGGGTTGCCAGGGTGGCGATCGGCCCGAGGCCCATGCCCGAAGACGCCGAAGCTACTGGAGCTGGGAAGACAGCGATCTGGTCGCGAGGATGGGGGCTGCGAGGAACATCCGCAGCCCCCATCGGTCGGTCGTCCATGAAGCGCTCACTTTCGGTTAGCTGAGCGCCTCGTCGGTACAGTGGACGCTCAGGTGATGACTGCGGAGTCGGAAGGTCCGCCAGAGAAGCAGATCGTTCCGTCCACGAGAATAGCAAAATTGGCGAAGGCGATGACATAGGCATTCGCACGACCGGGCGTCAATCCTTGCACAAGACGAGGCTTGTCCACAAAGCCGTCAGCGTCGTAGTGCCCCAGGAAATCGTGCTTGGTCTGGCCGCCCTGATCGTCCAAAGTCACGGTCCACGTGAAATCATATACCGCGTCACGAACCGCGAACCCGGTTCTGATGTGGACTGCCCTGTTGCCAATCGGGGTAAGCCAAACCCACGACGACCCACAGTTGCCTTCTACTTGACCCAGCGCGGTCATCTCACCCGACGAGCCCT
>JBDSAJ010000766.1:0-3475 GCA_039922235.1 Umezawaea sp. | reverse complement strand
CCTGCTCCGGGGCGAGGGTGACGGTGCGGCCCTGCACCGTGGCCTCGCAGTCATCAGCACCGAGCAGCGGCACGACGGTGTCGCCCACATGGCGCCACGCGAAGAATCCCGCCGCGACCACGGCGATGACGGCGCCGACTGCCCAGAGGCGCTTCAATTCGAGTGCAGGTCGGCGTTGAGGAAGATGCCCTGCCGCTGCCACGGCACGGCCTCGATCGCGCCGGTCACCGAGTTGCGGCGGAAGAGCACATTGCTGGCGCCGGACAGGGTGGAGGCCTTGACCAGCTTCGGCTTGCCATCCATGTCGGAGATGGTGACCTTGGTGCCGGCGGTGACGTAGCAGCCGGCTTCGACTACGCAGTCGTCGCCGAGTGAGATGCCGATGCCGGCGTTCGCGCCCAGCAGACAGCGCTCGCCGACGGAGATGACCTGCTTGCCGCCGCCGGACAGCGTGCCCATGATCGAGGCGCCGCCGCCCACGTCGGAGCCGTCGCCCACGACCACACCCGCCGAGATGCGGCCCTCGACCATGGAGGCACCGAGCGTGCCCGCGTTGAAGTTGACGAAGCCCTCATGCATGACCGTGGTTCCGGAGGCCAGGTGGGCGCCCAGGCGAACGCGGTCCGCGTCGGCGATCCGCACGCCGCTCGGGACCACGTAGTCGACGAGCCTGGGGAACTTGTCGACGCCGTAGACGGTCACCGCGCCGCGGGAGCGCAGGCGCAGGCGGGTCCGCTCGAAGCCCTCCACCGCGCAGGGGCCGTGGTTGGTCCACACGACGTTGTTCAGCAGACCGAACTGGCCGTCCAGGTTGAGGCCGTGTGGCCGCACCAGCCTGGTCGACAGGAGGTGCAGGCGGAGGTAGACGTCGTAGGTGTCGGTGGGTGTGTCCAGCAGTGAGGCGATGGAGACCTGGACGCCGATGACCTCCACACCGCGCTCCACGTCCTCGCCGAGGAGGTGGGCGGCTTCCTCGCCCAGCGCGGAGGCGACGTCCACGGAGGACAGGAGCTGGGTGCCGACCGAGGGCGGCTCACCCAGCTCGGGCGCGGGGAACCAGGTGTCCAGGACGGTGCCATCAGGGGTGACGGTGGCCAGTCCGACGCCGTGCGCGCCGGTCGCGTTTGGGGTGCTCACGGGGGTCAACGGTAACCTGCTCGTCGTGGCCGACACCCTGCACCTCTCAGCCGATCCCGTTGACCTGACCGCTTGGCTGGTCGATCTGCCCAGCGTGTCGGGGGAGGAAGCCGAACTGGCCGACCTCGTCGAGCGGTCGCTGCGCTCGCAGGCGCCGCACCTGGAGGTCGTCCGCTCCGGGAACGCGGTGCTGGCGCGGACGAACCTCGGGTTGGCGAAGCGGGTGGTGCTGGCCGGGCACCTGGACACGGTGCCGATCAACGACAACCTGCCCAGCCATCGTGTGGGCGACCTGCTGTACGGGTGCGGGACCTGCGACATGAAGAGCGGCGACGCGGTGATGCTGAACCTCGCCGCCACCGCGGTCTCGCCGAAGTACGACCTGACGTTCGTGTTCTACGACTGCGAGGAGATCGAGGCCGCCCGCAACGGGCTCGGCCGGATCGAGCGCGAGCTGCCGGAGTGGCTGCACGGTGAACTGGCGATCGTGTGCGAGCCGTCCAACGGCGCCATCGAGGCCGGGTGCCAGGGCACCATGCGGGTCGAGGTGCGGACGACCGGTCTGCGGGCCCACCCGGCTCGGGGGTGGATGGGGGTCAACGCGATCCACGCGATGGGTGAGGTGCTGCGGCGGCTGGAGGCCCACGAGACCCGCGTGGTCGAGATCGACGGCTGCACGTACCGCGAAGGACTGCAGGCGGTGAAGATCGGCGGCGGGGTCGCGGGGAACGTGGTGCCCGACTCGTGCGTGCTGACGGTGAACCACCGGTTCGCGCCGGACCGGTCGCCCGCCGAGGCTGAAGCGCACCTGCGCGAGGTGTTCGCCGGGTTCGACGTGGTCGTCACGGACGTCGCCGCAGGTGCACTGCCCGGTCTGTCCTCGCCCGTGGCGCAGGAGCTGGTCGCGGCCACCGGGGCAACGCCCGTGGCGAAGTTGGGGTGGACGGACGTGGCGCGGTTCGCGGCGCTGGGGATGCCCGCGGTCAACTTCGGGCCTGGTGACCCGACGCTGGCGCACACGCAGCAGGAGAACGTGCCGGTCGAGCAGATCACGAACTGCGTGGACGTGCTGCGCCGGTTCCTCACCTGAGCCGCTCACCCATCGGTGTTCCTGACCTAGAATCCCGCCGATGACTGACAACAACTCTGTCGACGAGCACCCGCAGGAACGGCAGCGCGGTCCCGTGACGCTGCGCCGCTCCCAGCGCGTCGAGCTGACCACGACCGACCAGCGGCTGCTGGACTCGCGCGGGCCGTCGGACTGGGTGCACACCGACCCGTGGAGGGTGCTGCGCATCCAGGCGGAGTTCGTCGAGGGCTTCGGCGCGCTCGCCGAGGTGCCCAGCGCCGTCACCGTGTTCGGGTCGGCGCGGACGCCGCGCGACCACCCCGAGTACCAGATCGGCCGCGACCTCGGCGCCGCGCTGGCGGAAGCCGGGTTCGCGGCGATCACCGGCGGCGGGCCGGGCGTGATGGAGGCGGTCAACCGCGGCTGCTCCGAGGCGGGCGGGTTCTCCGTCGGGCTCGGCATCGAGCTGCCGTTCGAGCAGGGCCTCAACCCGTGGGTCGACCTCGGGGTGAACTTCCGGTACTTCTTCGTCCGCAAGACGATGTTCATCAAGTACTCGCAGGCGTTCATCTGCCTGCCGGGCGGGTTCGGCACGCTCGACGAGCTGTTCGAGGCGCTGACCCTGGTGCAGACCAAGAAGGTCACGAAGTTCCCGGTCGTCCTCTTCGGACGGTCGTACTGGCAGGGCCTGTACGACTGGATCGAGAGTTCGGTGCTGGCCAGCGGGAAGGTCGGCGAGAAGGACCTGGCGCTGCTGCACCTCACCGACGACATCGACGACGCCGTGGCGGTCGTGCAGGAAGCCCACAAGGCGTGGGCCGAGGCACACTGATGACGACCAGGGTCACCGTCTACTGCGGATCGCGGACCGTCCCCGCGAGCTACCTCGAACTGGCGGCCGAGGTGGGCACCCAGATCGCCGCCCGCGGCTGGTCGCTCACGTGGGGCGGCAGCAGCGTGTCGATGATGGGCGAGGTCGCCCGCGCGGCCCGCGCGGGTGGTGCCCGAACCCTCGGCGTCATCCCGAAGGGCCTCGTCGGCACCGAACTCGCGGACGACCACGCGGACGAGCTGGTCGTGGTCGACACCATGCGCGAGCGCAAGGCCCTGATGGAAGCGCACGGGGACGCGTTCCTCGCACTGCCCGGCGGGATCGGGACGTGCGAGGAGCTTTTCGAGATGTGGACATCACGGGTGCTGTCCATGCACACCAAACCGGTCGTGGTGCTGGACGTCGACGACCACTACCGGGGTCTGTTCGACTGGGTC
>JBDSAJ010000765.1:0-9128 GCA_039922235.1 Umezawaea sp. | reverse complement strand
GTCGAGTCCGTCGAGCCGGGCGGCGACGGTGTCCATCGTGCGGTAGCTGCGCAACCCGCGTGGCGGGATGATCAGCTGCGGGTCGAGTTCGTGCAGGTGCCACCGCAGCCGGTTGATCACCTTCGTCCGCTCGACAATCAGGTCGTGGCGGTGATCGGACAGGAGCTTGACCTGCCGGGACGGCCCGTCCAGGGCCGCCACGGGCAGGTCCGGCTCGCGTAGGGCCGCTTGGGCCACCGCCAGGGCGTCGATGGGGTCGGATTTGCCGGGTTGGCGGCCTGACCGGCGAGCGGTGGCCATGAACCGGGTGTGCACCCGGATCACCGCGAACCCAGCCCGCAACAGGTCTTGTTCCAGCCGCCGGGTCAGGTGCCGGCAGTCCTCGACCGCGAAGGACACCCGCTCCCATTGCCCGGCCCACCGCACCGCGTTCAGATGACCGTCCATTGTGGCTTGGACGGTGCGTTCTCCGAGTGTGCGCCCGATTTCGTCGACCGCGACCATCGTGTGTGTCCGTTTGTGCGCGTCCACGCCGATCATCACCATGTGCTCTCCCTCGCCGTAGGTGTGGTTCCACGCCCGGCGACGAGGGCAAGCCTTAGTCGGGCGATCGGCAGGCTGCTATCAAGCCACAGCGCCACCCGGCGTGGGGTCCGGCGGGGCCGCACATCAGGACAAGCCACCGGCCACGGCCGGGGCAGCAAAATAGGGAGCGAACCCCGCCGGACACCTCTCAGCCTGACACTAAGGACACCTCTCAGCCTGACACTAACGCGAAATAGGCGGCTGCTTTGCGGAGAATGTCCTTCTCCAGTTCCAGTTCCGCCACCCGCTTGCGCAAGGTGCGCAGCTCGTCCTGGTCGGCGGCCGACGAGGACGACGGTGTCGCCGAGGCGTCTTCGGCGGCCTTGACCCAGCTGCGCAGGGTCTCGTGGTTCACGCCCAGCTCGCGGGCGACCTGTCGCAGCGGACGCTCCGAGGAGCGGACCAACGCGACCGCGTCCTTGCGGAACTGCTCGGGATACTTCGACGAACGAGGCACGGGGATATCCTTCCCCAGACCGCTGTCTGGGATCAGGGTGTCCGGTTCAAAGGGGCAACCTCACCAGCAGACGCAGATTGCCCAACTTGGACGGTGCGATTCCGCAGCCACGCGGCCACAGCGCTGACCGGCCTGCCGCGTCCGTGGGAGGAGGACCTGCTCGACCACCACCTGCTCCAGCAACGGGAACGCGGTCGCTTCCAGGCGCACGACCTGCCGCGCGTGCACGCACTCAGTCTGGTGTCCGACGCGGACGCGCTCGAGCGCCCCACCACGGCGCACGACCTCCACATCCCTGCGGTTGAAGCAGATCACCGGCGCGACCATGAATCGGGTCAAGGTCACCAGTACATGACTGCGGTTCCCCCGGAGTTCCAGGCGTAGTACAGCCTCGTGCGGACGACGTATCGGCGCCCCTGGAACAGCTTGGTCTCGATGAGGGCGTTCCGCTCCTCGCCACTGTCGTCGTCGGCGGCGAGCTGCCGGAGGGCGCCGTCGACCTCCTCGAACACCACCAGCACCGTGTCGCTGTCCCCGAACGTACCGATCCGGTAGTTGCGGGTGTCGCTCGGTTCGAGGGTGAAGTCGGCCTGCTGACCCGCTGTGAGGGTCAGCGGGGCCGACTGGAACGGCTTGAGCAGCGGCGGCCTCGCGGGCCCCAGCGGCGGGTACCACTTCAGCACGTACTGCCGGTCCACGGCGGAGATCGTGCCCGGCGGCCTGATGCCGTCGGTCCGATACTTCGCGGGCTCCAGGATCAGCCCCGGAGGGAACGAGTACTCCATCACCGAGTCGCCGTCGAAGGCCGACCCCTCGACCTCACTGCTGGACAGCTTGCGCAGCACGTTGTGGAAGATCATCTCGCGGGTCCAGCTGTTCGGCGGCCCGGACAGGAACGTGTACACCTTCGGCTCGTCCCAGACGATGCCCGCGAACGGGTTCTGGTGCTCGTGCGGCATCCCCATCGTGTGGCCGATCTCGTGGATCGCCGTGGTCATCCCGTAGTCGTCCTCGGTCAGGTCCCAGCCGAAGTTCATGGTCCGATCGTTCGCGCCCGCTTGCAGGATGTCGCGCCCCACGTAGGACCAGGACCCGTCGCCATCCATGAAGCCGATCCGGATCTCGGCGTCGGAGCGGTCGTGGGTCTCCTCGAACCGCAGTCCGATGCCGACCTCCTGCCACGCGCCGAACGCGTCGCGGATGACGGCCTGCTGCTTGGCGGGCACCGCCCACTCCGCCGGTGAGCCGTCGTTCTGGCCGGTGAAGAAGTAGTAGCGCAACGTCGTCGCGTTGACCCACTTCGTGCGCAGCGCACGAATCGCTCTTTCCCTTGGCACACCGAGGTTCGGTGGCAGGGCCAGGTCGGGTCGCACGGGCAGTGCGCAGTAGTTGTAGGTCTTCTCGGCCATGGCGGTGCCTTCCCATCACGTGAGACGTACCTGTGAAGTCGCCCGGCCGGGGGTTCCATTACGGCCCAGCCATCGACCAGGCGTGAGGTTTCACCCTCTTGGCGTAGTCACCGGCCGACAAGAGGAGACCGACAAAATGTGCGCAGCCAGCCTTTGAGAAAAGTGGTACCCGATTGTGTCTGTGACGCGGGCGCCGTCCAGAACTGTCCAGACATGTCCAGGACCGCCGTGCCGAGGTCCGGCGAACCGCTCAACTGTGCACATGGCCGACGAGGGGCAAGCACAGCGCGTCGACCGAAGACACGAGTCAAAGGGGAACCATGAAGCTCTTTATCGCGGCGCTGGCCGGGCTCGCGGCGGCGGTCTCGCTGACGCCGGTCGCGACGGCGGCGGTCACCAAACCGGAGGCCGTCGCGCAGGAGATGATCGGCGGATCACCGTCGGACACGCAGTTGCGCAATGCCAACGACGCCACGCTGGCCGGACTCGCGGCCCGGTGTGGGGTGCTCGACGGAGCAACCTACTGCCTGCACGTCGGCTGGGAGGACACCTCGCTGTCGAAGGAGGAACTGGCCGCGCGGGTGCAGAACACCGCTCCCGAGCCCGGTGACGAGCCCGGCGAAGCCTCGTTCGCGCTCCAGTTGCGGCAGTGGGCGGCTCAGCCCCGTGAGGACCGGATCTTCGCCGAGCAGGCCGAGTTGAAGGAGGCGCTGGCCTCACTCGGCAAGGTGAAGTACTTCCAGTACACAACCAACGGCGAGGCGTTGCCCGCGGACTTCTTCCAGAAGTACCCCGAGGTTGCGGAATGGGCGGGCACGGACGCGGCTGCCGACCCGCCGGTGGCGAACACGATCACCCCGTCCCGGACGATGAAGCAGCCCAACGGGTATTACTGCGGGCCCACGACCATGGCGATCATGGCGTGGAACGACCCCACCGGCGACAAGGGCCACGTGCCGTCGGTGTGGGCGGGTCGTTTGGGCACAACCACATCCGGCACCAGCATCGACGCGATGGTGCGGGTCACCAACTCGCATCTCACCTGGGACAACCGGGTCGGCGCATACGTGAAGCTGGGTATCTCGGGCTACACGACCGCGAAGTTCAGGGCCCTGTTCGTCAAGCACACGGGCATCAAGCACGCGCCGATCATCCTGCACCCGCGGTGGACGGCGAACCTGAACCCGTTCGGCCGCACCACCTCCGGCCACTTCGACGTCGGCGCGGGCTACGACCACCGCTCGGGCCGCGACACGATCCTGATCGCGGAGCCCGCGTGGGCCAGCACGCCGAACATGTTCTCCACCAGTACGGCGAACGTGTTGCAGGCGCAGAAGAACAACAGCAACTTCAAGAACATCGGCGTCTGACATGCGATCGATCACGACGCTGATCACGGGTGTCGTGGCGGCCGGCGCACTCGGGCTCTCCGGGTGCGCCGGTCCGGCGTCCGCCCCCGAGCCCCCTTCCGCGACCGGGACGGCCCACGGCTGGCAGTTCTTCGCCGACGACATCCCCGCGGACCGCCGCGGCACGTTCGAAACCGTCGGTCGCGAGTACGGCCTGTCGTCGGATCCGCAGGCGCCCCAAGGTGACCCCGACTCGCGTGCGTTGATCGTGCAGCGCGCCACGGGCAAGGTGGTGGCGCGCTTCCAGCCGGAGTCGCCGCAACGACAGGCGTATCGCGCGGTGTTCACGGACAGGCACGCGATGATCCTCGATGGCTCGTACGTCAAGGCGGAGGCTCCCGATCCCGTGAAGGACCAGAGCGTGCTGTGGCGCGTCGACCTGGCCGGCGGACAACGGACCCGGTTCCAGCCGATGACCGTCGCGTCGCTGTCGTTGTCCGAACAGATGACCGAGCAGGCGACCGACGCGGGACCGGCGGTCGTGGTGCCCGCGGTGGGGCATGACCAACGCAGCTGCCTGATCTCCGTTGACGTCGCCACGTTGCGGGACACGCTGCTGCACTGCGCCCCGCCCGGCGCGACGATTCTGCGGGTCGACCACGCCGGTGGCGGGTTGTCCTGGCTGCAGGCCGACGGCTCCGGCTACGCCGACTGCAAGTCGCGGTGGTGGCGCGAACCGTCCGGTGTGATCACGCAGCTCGCACCCGAGGCGGGGTGCGGGATCTGGGAAGGCGTGCGCCTCGGCGGGTGGACGTTCACCGCCGCATTGGCCGCACAGGGGGAGCACGAATACGACTTCTCGCACGCCACCGCGAGGAGCGAAAGATCATCCGTCGTGGACTTCGGGCGGGTGCTCACGAGCACCGTGGTCGCGTGTGGCGACCACGTGTACTGGCTCGCGGCGGACGACCGAACGCAGCAGGAATGGCAGGAAGTGCGCCGGTGGAAGCCCGGCGACGACCGGTACGAGACGGTGCTGCGCACCGAGGGCGACGCCGGCCGCAGGCCACCGGCGTGCACCCAGGGTGTGCTGACGATCTCCAACACCCGGCAGGTCGCCGAGCCCTTCTCCGTGCGGACGCGCTATCTCGACCGTCCTTAGCAGACACTCATCTTGGAGGTTTGGTACGTGACGCCCTTCCACCTGATCCACCCGCCGGCAACGACGCAGGTGCCCTTCGGTTGAGCGACAGCGATAGGTCCGGCATAGCCGCCGATGTTGTTGTAGTGGGCAGGCCCTTGAACCCTTCGCTCCGTCGACCCACCGATCTCCACGTAGAGCTCCGCGAGGCCGCCCGTTGCCTCGCCGACGCGGTAGAAGCACGCGCTGGCCGTGTGGGTCGTCCTGTCGACGGCGACGACCAGCTTTCCGACGGGTTTGCTCTTGGGCACGTTCTCTTCGGTACGCGTCCCGGTCGTGCACGACCCATCGGCCGCCTGTGCCGCCGATGGCGTGACCACAACCGTCGTGATGGTGAGTGCCGCCGACAGCAGGAGAGGGAGAATGCGCATGACCGTCCTTATCGTTGTGCGATCCGAGGTGTCGATCAGCTGGGGACGGGGATGCCTAGCCGGTCGTACATCGCCAGCGCTGCCCGCAGGTGGACACCGGCCTCCGTGGACAGACCGGCCGCCAGCAGCGCGCGACTGATGCCGTGCGACGCCCTGGCCAGTTCCAACCGGTCGTCGTGCTGTGAGGTGACGGCGAGCGCCGACTCGTGTGCCACGCGTGCCTCCTCGACGCGCCCGGCATCCAGCAGCGTCTCGCCGAGGTTGTTGAGCACCTCGCTGCGCAGACCTGGCAGTCCGATCTCGCCGACGATCACCAGCGCCTGCTCGTGGCGTTCGACGGCGTCGTCGATGCCGCCCAACCGGTGCAGGTCCGCGCCGATCCCGGCGAGGGCGAACGCCTCGCCCTCGCGGCTGCCGAGATCGCGGTAGAGGGCAAGGGCCCGCTCGTGGTGGTCGAGCGCGTCGGCGCTCTGGTCCAGCCGCCGCAGCGCGTTACCGAGGTTGTTCAACGCATGAGCCTCGCCGAGACGATCATCCATCTCGCGGTAGAGCCGCAACGCCTGCCGGTGCTGTTCCGCCGCCAGTTCGTGGTTGCCGCGCGACTCGTGGGCGATGCCCAGGTTGAGCATCGTCGTCGCCTCGCCGTGCCGATCGCCCGCCTCACGGCGCAGGTCGAGCGCGCGGCGGTGGCTGGTGACCGCTTCCTCGAACCGGCTCATCGCTTCGAACACGATCCCGATGGCGGTCAGCACCGCCGCCATGCCCGCTTTGTCGCCGAGTTCGTCGCGGATCTTCAACGACCGCTCGAAATGCTCGATCGCGTCCTCGTACCTGCCCTGGTGCTCCGACACGATGCCCAAGTGCCGCAACGAGTTCGCTTCGGCGGCCAGGTCGGCGGACGCGCGAGCGGACTCCAGCGCGCAGGTGTGCACGGCGATCGCCTCCGTCCAGCGGGCGGTGGTGTCGAGGTGCCGCCACAGCGTGCTCGCAAGGTCCGCGACGTGCTCGGTGAACCCGTGTTCGGCGGCGAACTCGACCGTGGCGGCCAAGGTGTCGATCTCCGCGTCGAGCCAGCCGCGGCCGTCCTGCGCGCACTTCATCGGCGGCAGGACCGCGTCGGCGTCGGGCACCGCGGGACGACGGGCGCGTTCGGACGGGTACACTTGGTCCATCGCGGTGGCCGCGGCGGAACGGTAGTAGTCGAGCAGCCTGGTCAGCGCGGCGTGCCGATCCCGCTCCGGTTCGGCGGCGGCGAGTTCGGCGGCGTAGGCGCGCAGCAGGTCGTGCATCCGGAACCGGTCGGCGTCGAACGGTTCCACGAGGTGGGTGCGCACCAGTTCGGCGAGCAGCCGCGAGGCCTCGACGAGATCGACACCCGTCACCGCGGCTGCGGCGTGCACGTCGAAGTGCCGTCCAGGCTGGCAGCCGAGGCGGCTGAAGAACCGCGCGGCGGCAGGCGACAGGTTCCGGTAGGACCACGAGAACACCGCGCGCACAGCGGTCTGGTCATCGCCGCCCGCGTCGAGCACGTCGAGGCGGCGGCGTTCGTCGGACAGCTCATCCACGAGGATCGCCAACGGCATGTCCGGCCGGCTGTGCGCCCGTTCCGCAGCGATGCGCAACGCAAGCGGCAGGCGGGCGCAGCGTTCGGCCAACGCGTGCGCCGCGGCGATGTCGTCGTCCACGCGCTCGCCGATCAGGGAGCGCAGCAACGTCAGGGCGTCGGCGACCGGCAGCAGGTCGAGGTCGATGCGCCGGGCCCCGTCCCTGACGACCAGCCCGGTCAGCGCGTCCCTGCTGGTGACCACGACGAAACATGTCGGCGCACCCGGCAGCAGGTCTCGGACCTGCTCAGGGCCGTTCGCGTTGTCCAGCACGACGAGCACCCTGCGGTCCGCGAGCAGTGTCCGGTACTGGCTCACCCGTTCGCCGAGCGTCAGCCGGATGGCCGCGCCGGGCACACCGAGGTCCCGCAGTGCGATCGCCAGGGCGGCGGCCGGTGGCACCGGGGCGGTCGGGTCGTAGCCGCGAAGGTTCAGGTAGAGCTGCCCGTCGGGGAACCGGTCGGCGACCCGGTGCGCCCACCGCACGGCCAGCGCGGTCTTGCCGACCCCGGCGGTGCCCGAGATCGCGGCCACGGCCGAGCCGGGCGCGGCGAGCAACTGGTCCAGTGCGGCGAGCGAGTCCGCACGACCCGTGAACCCGGAGACGTCCAGCGGCAGCTGCCGTGGCGCGGGCAGGGGTGGCGGGTCGACGGGGCCGCGGGGCCGGGCCGCCACCCGGTACCACGCCTCGCTCCAGTTCGCCTGCTCGTCGGGCGTCGCGTCGAGTGCGATGACCAGCCGGTCGAGCACGTCGATGGGAGGCACCGTCACGCCGCTGATGTGGGCGTGCACCGTCGAGCGGGGCATGTCGACCCGCGTGGCCAGTTCGCTGAGGCTCACCCGCGCCTTGCGCGAGCCCCGCGCCGCCCGCGCCCGCAGCAGGTCCAGCTCGCGCACCAGATCGGCCAGCGACTCGACTGAGTTCGGATCCGGTCCGCCATGCCCAGTCCGCACACCAGCCACGTGCTCCCCCCGATGCCGCAGCTTCGACCGCTCGGACGTGGCCAGGGTACCCATGGAGCATGTCGCCGTCCGGCAAATGGCGAATTTCTGGTCCATACGGGTGAATTTGGCGTGCGGGCCCTGCGGTTGCCGCCCGTACCAGGTTCGGCGCTGTGGTGGACGTCGGACTGGGCAGGTCCTCCCGGCACGACTACCCGAGGGGTCGGGTGTGGCGCGGGCTGTCGAGGGACTCGGTCGGGTCGCCTGGGACACCGGCGCCGTCGAAAGCGCCCGCAGGCACTGGTCCAGGGCTGTCGAGAAGTTCGACGCACTGGGGCTGTCCGACGCCGAACGCTTGCGTGCGCCGAACTCGTCCAGCTTCGTCCAGCTTCGTCCAGATCCGAGCTGACCAGGCCCGTTCCCCTGGTGAAGTCTGCGCAGACGCCGCACAACAACCGCGGCACCAAAGGCAGGGAAGCACACATCATGATCAAGAAACTTGCCGCCGGCGTCCTGGCGGCCATGGCAGTCGCGACCATCGCCCCCGGCACGGCGAACGCGGCGGACGACGTGCGGTCGTTCGACAACTGCGTGGGCTCGTGCTACTCGCTCGGCACCTTCGGCACGATCACCTGGCACAACCGCACGGCCACCGTGCACGGCTGGGTCTACGACACGGGGCCCGGTACGACGCAGGCCCAGTTCCGGGCGTGGCAGGACGGCGCGCAGGTCGGCAAGACGGAGACCCGCACCGCCGATGACATGAGCCCCCGGCTCGGCAGCCCGCGCGAGTTCAGCTTCGTCATGGGCGACACGAACCGGCCAGGCGGTCTCGACACCATTTGGGTCAACCTGTGCTTCGACAACGGCCACTGCGAAGGTAACAAGGTCTACTTCCGGCCGTGACGACGCGGTGACCCGTCGGGGACCCGGCTGAAACGCTCTGGTTCAGCCGGGTCGAGGGGGTGAGCAAGTTGTTGAGGTTGCCCCCAGGAACCGGACACCGGGGGCAACCTCAAGCAGGCTCCGACCGGGATGAACGCGTGCGTGATGCGAGGGTGGTCGAGCAGCCATTCGCGCGTGGACTTGCTGTTATGGCTGGAGAGATGTCGGTGATCTCGTCGAGCATGTCCAGGGCCAGCAGCCATTTCTGCCGGTGCCGCACCTGCTCGGGGATGGCGCACCGCTGCCGGCGACGGCGCACTTCGGC